>CAMQVJ010000149.1 GCA_947038175.1 uncultured Desulfovibrio sp. | reverse complement strand
ATATACGCAAAACATGCAGAATATACGCAAAACATGCAGAATATACGCAAAACATGCAGAATATACGCAAAACATACAGAATATACGCAAAACATACAGAATATACGCAAAACATGCAGAATATACGCAAAATATGCAGATTTTTTAAATCATGAGGTTATTTTTCTTATGGTGGGCCCGGCGCGATTCGAACACGCGACCTACTGGTTCGAAGCCAGGAACTCTATCCAGCTGAGCTACGAGCCCACAAGAAATAATGAAAGGAAAACACAAGATGCTCTGCTATTTCTATTCAAGCAAAATGTATTTTATACTAACATAATCTAATATCTTACACAAGAAAAATTTATCTGAGTAGCTCTTAGTATTCATCTGACTTCCTCATTTCAATTAGTCTAAAGCATTACTTATACTCTTTAAACCTGCCCATATTATAAATTATAAGCACCACCCCAAAATGGAGCGGTGCTTATAATTTAATCTTTTTTTATATTACTCATTATCATTATTTTTTATAATAATAAGTAGCAAGATTACATAGTTATATAATTATATTATATAATCTTACTGTCTCATGCATTATTATTTAGAATTCATTGTACAAGCACGCAAAGTAAGGAGAAGTGAACATATGGGGTTCTGGTAACTGCGCGCTATCATAAGCAAAGAATTGTAAATCCTTTTTTTGTGAGCATTCAAATACATAATGGTATGCACGAAATGCTCTTGCTAAGCCTTCGTCACAAAGCAGACCAAAATCAGCACTATCAGCTGTGGAATGATAGAAAGGTGTTCCCTCTATAAATCCTGCACATAACAAGCTACTATCTGGAGCAAAAGGAGGATAAAAACCTTGAATATCTCCTGTTGGGTCTGCTAATACTGCGTTTACAACAGGTGTGCCATATATTTCTGCAGCTTCATGAAATAAAGGAGTAAGATTTTTTTGCTTTCCTGAAACAAATATAAACTGGGCATTTTGCACATTTGTAAACGTCGCAACCCCTGATTCATCTATATATTGTTTTGAAAACACATGCTCAATTTGATACGCAACAATAACACGGTTCATAATATCACGGCGTTTAGCAAGTATACGTGTTCCACCAGCACCAGGGACTTCGTGATCGCCACTGAAATGGAAAAGCATCGTATATTCACGCTCAGCAATAGTTTTTTCGGCAAAAAGTCGTGCGCTTTCAAGCCCCATTGCAACACCTGCACCATTATCGTGCATGGCGTAAAAATAGCCATCAACATGCATAGTTATAAGGATAATTTTATCCGTTTTTCCTTTTAACCAGCCCATTACATGCCCACTTTGGCGCTCTTCCATCTCACCTGTTACCGTCAAATGCCCCTTTACTATTCCCTTATCGAGAAGAGAGCGGATTAAAACGCCTTCGGTGCGAGCTATGGATATCCAAGGTAAAGCCGCGCCCTTATGATCGCCACCCATTGGTGTTCCTACTCGCCCTGCAACAGGCAAGTTTCCTGGCAGTTGCCACCAGATAATTGCTCCTACTGCGCCTCTTTCTGCTAAACGAGAAAATGCTTTGCGACCGCTGTGCAGTAGCGCGTTTGGATAACAATGTGCTGAGAGCAAAACAATTTTACCTGTTAAATCTCGTCCTGCAAGTTCACTTTCGCTCCCTTCGCCGACAAAGATAATCTCTGCTTCCAAACCCTCTTCGCAGGTTTGCCCAGATTGAAACGCTGTCATGCATGTTTCAAGTTTAATCATGTCTGTGCCTGTTTTTATACTTAAAGCGCAACGGGTTGGCTTCCACTGTTTTTCGTAACAAGGAAACTCTTCATAAATAACCTCATCTAAGCCTGCTTTTTCGAGACTTTCTTTTACAAAAAGCAGTGTCTTTTTTTCTGATTCTGTACCTTGCACTCGCCCCCAAAGAATGTCGCCATTCTTTTTACTTTCGAGAGAATAGCCAAGTATTGCATCATAATATTTTTTATAATGCGTAAAATCTGTTTCTGGTAACCACTGTTTGCCTATTAAATTTTGCGGCGCAGTTTGAATGTGCGCTGCAAGTTCTTTCTTTTTCCACGCTTCATATTCTTTTAAATTATTCATTGATGGGAACATACATACTCCTTTATATCGAAAATAAATTATTAGTGATTAGAATTTATATGCTAGTGTTGTTGCAATACGGTACACGCTATCTTTATATGTAAAGCCTGCAGGGCGTAGTGATTTATCAAGATCTAATTTCATATAACCAAGCTCCACAGCAAGTGTTAAAGGCTTAGCAAGTTGATACATAGATGTTACGTTCACTTCCCATGCTTTATCATTTTGAAGCAAATACAAGTTCGTTCCTGCACCTCTAAATACTGTTTGCCCTGCACCTAAGTTCATAGAATCATAGCGTCCCATTGCGTTGCTGTTTGTACCGCCTAAATACACAAAACGAAGTTCGGTTCTTGATTTTGGAACTGGAGTTATTACAACTTGTGCACCAAGTGCCCATGTACCAGCTGGACCATAACCAAGTGCATTAGATGTTACAC
>CAMQVJ010000148.1 GCA_947038175.1 uncultured Desulfovibrio sp. | reverse complement strand
GTGGCGTATGCCACCCACCAAAGCCCAAGCCAAACACGGAAGCCATCGGCAAGCACTAAAAATATAGCAGTCCCAAAGCCCAAAAAGGCAAAAACAAAAGCCCAAAAAACCAAAAACAAAAGCCCAAAAAACCAAAGGCAGAAACACATAAAGGTAGCAATAAAACAATCGTTTTCTTAAAGCCTTTCCTTATGGCGTGGCGTATGCCACCCACCAAAGCCCAAGCCAAACACGGAAGCCATCGGCAAGCAAGAAAGCTTACACCAAGCACGTAAGCTTTCTTGCTTATGCCTTTAACTGGCTTATGCCTTTAACTATAATGCAAGGCTTTCGAGTGTGCATACAGCCACGCCCTATGCAAAATAACCACACACAAATTTAACAGGATACAACGATGCGTTTTGATTTTTTATATTATTGCCTTGCGGAGGCAGACAAAATAAGTTTCGCATTTATTGCGGGCTATATAAGTTTTCATTTTGGTGGGAGTACGTATTTGCTTCTGCTTGTGCAATATCTTTTTATTGCGGATTTTGTAGTGGGAGTGCTTGATGCGAAAAAGCGAAAGCGCTTTTCGTGGAAGCGGTCATGGCTTGGCATAAAAAAGATAATAAGTCTTTATTTTGGCGTGCTTGTGGTTGGTTTTGGTTCTAGTGCTTTTGATGTCGCCCTGAAAGACAGGATAAATATCGGCTATAATGGTGCGCTTGTTTTTGATGTATTTGTTTTTGTTCTCATTGTGTTTGAGCTCGCCAGTATTAATCGTCACCTTGCAAGGCTTGGTTTTGCGGTGAATGTGACCCTTGCGAGTTTTTTTGAAAAGATATCACAACGATTAAAAGAGAAGCTTCATAAAAAAGTAGAGAGCGAGCTTGATAGTGTGGTGGAATCTCTTAGCAATAAGGACGAGAAATCAAACAACAACAAAACAAATGAGTACAAAATAAAGGAATATAGAAGAAAGGACGACGACAAGCAAAACCTGAAAATGTAAGAAAACATAAAACTAAAGGGTGAAAATATAATGCGAAAAATAAATAAAATCATCGTACACAGCAGTGCGACTCGTCCCTCTCAAGATATAGGGGTAGAGGAAATAAGGGATTGGCATATCAAAGGAAATGGCTGGAGTGATATAGGTTATCATTTTGTGATACGCCGTGACGGCACAAGAGAGCTAGGGCGAGATATTGCACTCAGCGGAGCGCATTGCAAAAATCAGAACAGCCGTTCCCTCGGTATTTGCCTTGTGGGCGGAGTGACAGAAGAAGACGTGAAAATAGGCGAAAACAATTTTACCGATGCGCAATTTAAAGAACTACAAACTCTTCTCAAACAACTCCTAACCGAATATCCAAACATTGTCCGCATAGCAGGGCACAGAGATTTTGCAAACAAAGCATGCCCCTGTTTCGACGTACAAGGATTTTGCGAAAAACACGAAATATGCGTAGCGGATAGATAGGGGGGATTTTTTTATTTTTTATTTTTGTTTTGTAAATTTTGTTTTTTCTGGGGGGAAGAAAACCCTTTTCGAGAAAAGGGCTTTTCTTCCCCCCAGACCCCCCATCTTTCCTAAAAGCTTTAATATATCAAAATTTGAGTGTTTTTAGATATATAAATGCAAGATAGCAGGAACAAAGAATAGGAATAATTACCATGAATATCTTGAGAAAAATGACTTTTGCCCTTTGCCTTGCGCTTGCCCTTTGTTTCTTTTTCTATCGTGCGCAGAAATTAGAAAAGACCCTTGCAGAAAAGAATACAGAAATAAGCGTACTAAGCTTTTCAGCAAAAGCACAGGAAGCGACACTCTCGGCAATTCTCGAAAATGAAGAAATAAATAACGTGTTGATCGAGGAGCTTGAGGCGGAACGTCTTTTGCTTAAAGGTGAAATGAATAAACAAAAAGAAATTCTAAGGGAGATTATGAACGATGATGAAAAAAGTCAAAAATGGGCAAAAGAAGAAATCCCCCCTGCTATTGGTAATCTTCTTGCTGTTCAGCCTTAGTATACTTGTGGGCTGCGGTGCAAAAAAAGAATTTGTACCACTGCCACAAGTGCATTATATCAAGCCTGCAAATGAATTTATGCGCCCAACGCAAATCCCACAATGGCAAGGAAAAACAAACGAAGATCTCATAAACTATATTCTTTTACTCAAAGAGGCGCTCATTTTGTGTAATAAGGATAAGGAAAAAATAAAACAAAGTGTTCAAAAGAGTATTCAATCTGCGCCGAGCGGTCTTAGGCGTTAATGTGTTTGTGTACGAAGAATGTTAAAAGCCTGCGCCGAGCGACTTTAAGCGTTAATGCGTTTGTGTACGAAGGGTGTGACGGTCTGCGCCGAGCGACTTTAAGCGTTAATGAGTTTGTGTACGAAGGGTGTGACGGTCTGCGCCGAGCGACTTTAAGCGTTAATGAGTTTGTGTACGAAGGGTGTGACGGTCTGCGCCGAGCGACTTTAAGCGTTAACCTACTTGTGTACGAAGATAAAAAAGCCGCGCAGCGCGAGGAGCGTAGGTAGCCGAAG
>CAMQVJ010000147.1 GCA_947038175.1 uncultured Desulfovibrio sp. | reverse complement strand
ATAAAGAAAAAGGCTTTGCCCGTGGTATGGACAGCTATATCACAAAACCACTCGACCCTAAACAGCTTCTCTCTGTCCTACGAGAATATTTCCCCGAGTAGGATAAATATCTTATTTTGAAAGACGTATTTTTTATTTTAAGTTGAGAGGCGTTGCCTCTCAGATTCCTTCTTTGAGAGGCGTTGCCTCTCAAACTCTCCACCAAAGGACATGATGCCCTTTGGAATCCCCATATAACGGCTGATTTATGTCGAGAGGCGTCGCTCTCAGATTCCTTCTTTGAGAGGCGTTGCCTCCCAAACTCTCCACCAAAGGACATGATGCCCTTTGGAATCCCCATATATATGTTTATTATATAAATTATACGGCTGATTAAACGTATACAATCTAAAAAAAAAGAGGACATTCTAATGTCCTCTTTTTTGAATCATTTCTCAACAAAAGATATTTATTTCAACAGACTAAACACCTTAGAATTTAATGAAATCCGTGAGTGTTTTTATTTGTGTTTGTATTATGGGTAGATGTCGTATTTTTTATAAACGTTGCGGTTGTCCTTGCTGAAGTAAAATCTAAATTTCGCAGATTCTGTGGGCTAAGTGGATTATATTTTGAGTCAGCATTATTTTCACCAACGGAAGCACGAAGTTTTGCTGGTTCGGAATTTGTAAACTCTAAAGATGAAGCACGAGATAAAGAATCACGTTTCGCTTTGTACTTTTCATTTTTTTGCACGAAGTTTTCTTCTGTAAGTAAGGGGATAAAAGTAGAAGCGGACGACGAATTACCTATAATATTTTCCTTTCCATTACCGACTAAAAATTCTCCAGAGCTAGAATTTTCAGAAACAACCACCGAATTATTTCCAATCCCTACACTTACATAACTCTTATCTTTTGCTTCTTTTATTTGAATAGTATTATCGCCATTCCCTGCTTTTATGAACGCCTCATTCGCAAGCTCATATACATAAATATCATTATGTCCCTCACCAAGATTAACAGCACTTGTGTCTTCTAAATGATCAATAGCAACAGTATTATTGCCATTGCCTAACGATGCAGAAGAATTTTTGTTAAAGGTAACAACTTCAAGGGAATTATTTCCATCACCCATACTTGCTTTTGAATTTTCGAAAAGCATGGCACTAACTTTGTTATCACCATCTCCCAAATCTATAGAAGAATCTTTTATTTCATACGCATCTATTTCAATATTGCCATTAGCGCCACTCTCTCCATTGACATCAGAATCATGTATTTCGTATGCATCCAAAAAGAAATCACCCATAGTATTTATAGTAGAACTATAAAGCCCATGAGCGTTCATAGTATTCAAACCACTACCAAAGTTCATCGTAGAAGCATAACTTTTATATATCTCAAGTAAATTATCACCATCACCGAAATTTATAGTAGAATTTTTAGCGCCACCTTTACCAAAGAAGGCAGAATCCTTCCCTATATCAACGATATTATTACCATTACCCACATTCACAGTAGAATCCACAAGTTCACCAAAGGATACAGATATATTATTATCACCATTACCAATGTCAAGGATTGAATCAATAACTCCGCTCGAACCAATGGTATTATCCCCATTGCCCACAGCAAGTCTGGTTTCCACGAGCCCTCCTAAGTAGAGCGCATTATCACCATTACCCGCAGTTATGCTAGAACTTTGAGAATTACCTCTCATTAGATTATCGCCATCACCCAAAGTAACGCTAGAATCTTCAAACATATGCGCAGAGACAGTATTATCCCCGTCACCTAGGCTAATAGTTGTATCTTTGGCAGATGCGATTATTCTTACAGTGTTATTGCCATCTCCGCCTGAGATTGCAGCCCCCGTGATTTCTTTGGCAAAAACATAATTATCACCTTCCCCAAGATTAACACTGGGGTTGTCACCATCTAAATAAACAGAATCATTACCATTTCCAGTAGAAATATAGGTATCATCTGAAAAATTAAATATAGTATCATCACCATCACCAGTAACAATGCTTGCACCGCTCGTATTGACGACAATAGTATCAGCATTTTGATTAAGGGAATTTCCTGATACTTCTGTTATATTTCCATCGGCATCATAGGTAGTTGTTGTATTTGTTTCAGCAGAATAGACAGAGACAGTGCCATTTGCATTTTCAGCGATACTTGTATCTGCCGTAATACTGAGATTAAATTTCTGCCCATTCTTACCTGTAAAATCCAGTTCATAATTTGTAACAGGCTCGCCCTTTTCATTATCACTCGTTCTTTCTGTGATGCTCACAGTAGAGCCTTGCGCTGTCGTGACGCTTTGAGAAAAAGGGGCTTTTAAATAATCGGCTGTGAGTTCAGGGATTGGTTTAACCGTTACCCCTTCTAAGCTAAGAGATGGATACGCAGACAGAGCAGGAGCTCCACTTATTGTTTTAGAATTTTTTGATTCTTGCGCTTCCTGCTCGCTTTTCGCCTCTTGCAATTTTTTTGATTCAAGGGCTTTTCGTGCCTCTTCTGCTTCTTCTGCCTCTTGTACTTTTTTTGACGTCTTAGAAGAATGGCTA
>CAMQVJ010000146.1 GCA_947038175.1 uncultured Desulfovibrio sp. | reverse complement strand
GGCTCTGCCTCCCAGTCCCTCCGCCAAAGGACATGATGTCCTTTGGAAACCTCATGTTTTAGTGTTTTTTTGTAAACTTTGTTTGAAATAGACATATACTACCTGGGAGGCTCTGCCTCCCAGTCCCTCCGCCAAAGGACATGATGTCCTCTGGAAACCTCGTATATCAATGTTTTTTGTAAACTTTGTTTATAATAGACGTATCATGTGCAGGGAGTTCAACTCCCAAAAAAAAGCAAATGAGAATGATATAATCTCGTGAAGAGTGGTGACAGATATTGTCTTGCAAAACAATGCTATACGGTATACAATCTTTCATCATAAAAATATTTAACGGGATTAGGAATTGCTTATGGATTTCACAAAACGCATGGGTTTACCTTTTATTATTTGCGCTCCTTCTGGAACGGGAAAAACAACATTAATTCAAAAATTATGTCAAGAGTTCCCTTTCTCTTTTTCCATTTCTTGTACCACTCGTGCACCACGTGTGGGGGAAATAGACGGAAAAGATTATTATTTTTTGACTAAAGAGCAGTTTGAAGAAAAAAAAGACAATGGTGATTTTGCAGAATGGGCTTGTGTGCATGATAATTATTATGGAACACCCTTAAAACCACTGCAAGAACAGTTAGATGCAGGGCACGACCTCTTATTTGATATCGACGTGCAGGGCGCAGCCCAACTTTCTTTATCTTTGCCAAATGCTCAGTTTATATTTATTCATCCCCCTTCTTTACAGGTTTTAGAAGAGCGCCTTGTCAATCGTTGCACAGATACACCAGAAACCATTGCAAAACGGCTAAAAAATGCTCATGCAGAAATAAATGCCTCCCATTGGTTTGATGCGTGGATTGTGAATAATGATTTGAATGAAGCATATGATGCTTTGCGTTCCTTTTATATTTCCTGTACACTATCCCCTCGCTTGCATAAAAATTTAATTTCAACATTGTTATCTCAATAAGAGGAACATCTATGGCTGAGCTTGTTGTTGCACTTGATTTTGATAACCTGAATGATGCGGTTACCCTTGCAGAAAAAATTCAGGGTGTTGCACCGTGGGTTAAAGTGGGACTTGAATTATTCGTTAGTGAAGGCCCTAGTATTGTTCAAAAATTCAAATCCATGGGATTCAAAGTTTTTTTAGATTTGAAACTTTATGATATTCCAAACACAGTGCAAGGCGCAACCTATTCTGCGATACACTCTGGTGCTGATTTGCTCACATTACACCTCTCAGGCGGAAAACGCATGTGTGAAGCAGCATTAGCAGCGGTAAAAAAGCAAAATGCACAAACGCTTATTTTTGGTGTCTCTGTTTTAACAAGCTTCGATGAAGGGGAATTGCCAGGACATACGGGAACTTTATCCAATATGGTCGAATTACTCGTTAAAGGTGCTCAAGAATGGGGAATGCATGGCGTTGTCTGCTCAGGACAAGAAGTTTCACACATGAAACAATTGGCACCACAACTCAAATTCCTTACCCCTGGAATACGTTTTGAAGAAAGTTCCGTAAGTGACGACCAACGCCGTGTAATGACACCTTATAATGCTGTAATGGCAGGGTCAGATTTTTTAGTTGTAGGGCGCCCCATTACACAAGCTCATGACCCAAAAGCGGTATGTCAGACTATCCTTGTAGAAATTGAAAAAGCACAACAAGAACTAAAAGGTTAACAAATATGAGTCAAGAACAACAAGAGCAACAAGAACCAGATAACGGTGTCCGCCGCGAAAGAATTTATGGTGTATTCTCTTCTCAAGAAATTAAAAAAGTGGGAACAGGCACAACAACACGAAAAACAGTATCGAAGATTTTTTGGTTCGTAGAAGAAAACCCAGATACCACCATAACTGTTCAGTCTATTAACACAAACTATATCCCGACCGGTTCTAAAAAAATCATCCCGCAAGATGAACTGCTACAAAAATATTCACCAGAACCTGAGTTTTACACTTCAACAGTTTACCCTAAAATTCGTGAACTTGATGTTAAAATTGATGGCGCAGATACAGCTCGCAAACGGGGAGAAAACTTCACCGCAGAGTTTGAATATAATAATGCTCTTGTTATCGACACAACAAATGTTCGTGCTAATTTCGGCATTGGTCTTACCTACCTAGAAAGGGGCGATCAAGAAAAAGCTAATAACATTTTTGAAAGACTTATTAATTTAGAAGGCGCATACGAACCACAGCATAAACATCTTTTCAATGAATTTGGCATCAATCTTAGAAAATCAAAGCTTTTTGATCAATCTATTACTTATTACCAAAAAGCCTTGGAGATTAATAAAACAGACGAAAATTTACATCTTAATATAGCACGTGTTTACCTTGAACAAAAAAAGATAGACACTTGCTTTGAACATGTTGTAAAAGCGCTTGAAATTGATCCTCGTAATGATCTTGCTCTAAAATTTGTTGCTTGGCTAAAAACCAAAAAACTCATCACAGTAGAACAAGCAGACTCCGTTACTCCTGCACCAGTTCAAGCGGCTGCACCAGCTCAAGCACCTGCACCAGCTCAAGCACCTGCACCAGCTCAAGCACC
>CAMQVJ010000145.1 GCA_947038175.1 uncultured Desulfovibrio sp. | reverse complement strand
AGCTTACTAGGGGTACGCATACGTTTTTATATACGTGTGCTAATGGTATCCATAGTTTTTATTTTTAATGAGAGAATCGTCGATTAAATATAAATCGACGATTCTTTTTTTATTCTTTACTAATAGATGTAGAAGTATGTTTACTCTTTAGATTATTTCTTTGATTAATTTTTAAACAAGAATCACTGATTTGTTGATTTTTTTATAGCAGGAGATTCTGTAAAAGTATGGAAACTTTTTATAGGGTATGTGTATTCTAAAAAGGGAATAAGTTTTGTCGCAAGAAAAGAAATGAACTTATTTCTAGAAAAAAAGACCATATGACGTTTTTCGGGCAGCGCACCGATAAAGCCCTTACTATACTCGCTTGTTTGCCCAAAATTGATGAAATCCACATTCTGCTCCATACCAATTTTGAGTATTTGAATAAGGATATTGAGATAGATATCGTGAGGTGTTCCATAGCACATTCCCCCAAAAAGAAAGAATAAATGGCTTTCTGAATGACGGTATTCTTTTTTTATTTGTATAAAACAAAGAGGCTTGTTTTTTTTGTATAAAACATAGATATCTGCGTTTAAAGTTTGAAAATATTTCTGTTCTAGCTTTTCTAGGGGATACGGTGTTTTTTTCCATACATTAAGATAGAGCTGATAGAGGTCTTCATCGAACTGCTTTGGCTCAATTTTTTGCCATGTGAGACCTTCTGCTTTTTTTTCTGCTTGCAATAAACGCCTGCGATGGGAACTTTTGAGTGCTTCCATATATTGCCCAAAGTCGGTGAAGGTATTTTTAAAAACCATGCTCGCAAGAGTTTGCCCTATGGTGATACGTGGGGCTTTTTTTGTTTTGGTTGCTGTTTTATGCGTATGGTTTTTTTTTGCAAGGATTTCTGCATTGCGTTCTCTATCGAGATTTTCAGTCTTTAAATTTTCCACGTGAAGGGTAGGGACATTGAGAAAAAGATAAAGCCCTTTTTCTTTTTCTAGGCTTTTAATAATAGTGGAAATTTTTCCAGAAAAGCCCTGAGATTCAATGGAGATAGGGGGTGCGATAATATGGAAAGGTAGAGAAAAAGAAAGAAATCCAAAGGAAAAAATATTCAATTTTGTTTTGTAAATACAATATTCATAGTCAGCCTTTTGCACGAGAGTAAAGGCTTTGTCACAAAAAAAGGAAGACTCAAGGAAATTATTATCCCAGATTCTACTGATGTTTGAAGGGGTGAGCGTATTTTTGTCCATGTTTCCTTTGAGGGCAAAGGGAAAGAAAGTGAAAATATAAACGGGAAAAGCGTTATTACGATAGTGCAAGGAGGTATTTACGTCAACTTGTGTTGAGGAAACTTTCCTTTTTGTTGTCTGCAAACTTGTTTTAGTTTGCTGTGTATTTGAGTTTGTATGTATTTATTTTTAGTTTTGCTGTGTATTTTTATTTTGTATATACTTGTTTATTCAACTCTTTTTTTTTATTTTTTCGTTTTTTCGCCTTTGTTTTCCTGTTCTGGTCTTGACAAGAAAGCTTTCTATGAATTACAATGAAAGTTGAAATGTAAAATAATTTCATATTTTCGGAATTATTTTAAAATATACTTTATAAAATTTGGTTGAAAATTTGCTTTAGTTTTAGATTCTGACACGGTTTTTGCGGCGATATTTTCCAAGGTGAGTACATACAAACTGAATAGAAGGGTTAAGAGATGACAGAGGATAATGTTGATAGAAGAGCTCAAGGGATGACAGAGGGCCATGCTGATAGAAGGACTAAAGAGATGACAGAGGGTCATGCTGATAGAAGGGCTCAAGGAGTGACAGGGGAGTATGTTGATAGAAGAGCTCAGGGGGGAACAGGGGGTCATGTTGATAGAAGAGCTGAAGAGATGGCAAAGGAAAAGATTGTAGGTATTCTTGGTGGCATGGGACCAGAGGCGACGGTTGAGTTAATGACTCGCATAATCAACAGAACTCCTGCGGGGCGGGATAGTGATCACATTCGATGTGTTGTTGACCAAAACGCAAAAGTTCCAAACCGTATCCGTTCCATTGCTGGGCAAATTCCGTCAGCGGGTGTTGTTTTGGCTGATATGGCGCAGCGTTTGGAAAGATATGGTGTGGATTTCTTGTGCATGCCTTGTAATACCGCGCATTATTATTTACCCGACATTAGAAAAGCGACCACGCTTCCTTTTATTGATATGATTACTTGTACCACGGAAGAAGTTCTCAAGCATTATCCTAATGAAAAGAAAGTTGCCATCGCAAGCACCGTACCTACAAGGGACACTCTTCTTTACAAAGACCACTTTGCCGAGGTGGGAATTGAGGCTGTGCATCCAAGTGCTGCTATACAGGAAAAACTTCTTGGCATTATATCATCTGTAAAAGCGGGTGATATGAGCTTAGAAATTCGTAATGAGCTTAGAGATATTATGGATGAAATGCGTGAGGGTGATTTGCGAGTTGTGGTTATAGCATGCACAGAACTGTCTGTTGTGTGCCCTCATGGTGAGGGAATTGTTGATGCTCTTGATTGCCTTGTGGATGAAATTCTTCGCCGAGCAAAGGGTATTGAAGTATAGTATTTTTTCTGTTTTACATTGATACAATACGCATTTTTCTATTTCTTCAACTTTTATGTTAAAATAAAAACCCCATATTTAGCCCTGTCAAAA
>CAMQVJ010000144.1 GCA_947038175.1 uncultured Desulfovibrio sp. | reverse complement strand
CCACGTCGCTAACGCTCCTCGCAATGACATTTCTCGTTGTATGTAGTTTGTCGCCGTATACTCTGTGATGTCTCCACATTCCCTGTAATTACTTTAGACCGTGAAATGTCATTGCGAGGAAGCCCGAAGGGGTGACGTGGCAATCCATGCCTTTTATAAAGACTTTATGAAAACATACTATTTATATATTTTAGCACGCAAACCCAATGGCACGCTTTATGTTGATATGACAAATAATCTACAGTGGCGGACTGCGCCGAGCGGTCTTAGGCGTTAATGCGTTTGTATACGAAGGGTGTGACGGACTGCGCCCATCTCCCCCATTAAAAACAAAAAACACGAAAGCTTACGTGGTTAACGTAAACTTTCGTGTTTTGCATATAGTCAAAAAAACTTCTAACTAATACTATACTTTTGCAGCAGTTATTAGGTCAGCAACTGCGTCTGTAACTTCCCAAGTAAATTCTGGAAGTTCACGGCCGAAGTGGCCATAGCAAGAAGTTTTAGAATAGATAGGACGCTTAAGGTCAAGGCGTTTTGTGATATGGTAAGGACGGAAGTCAAAAACTTCACGCACAGCTTTTGTGAGTATGCTATCTGGAACATCACCAGTACCAAGGGAAGATACGAGGATAGAAACAGGTTCAGCAACACCGATACAATAAGCAATTTGCACTTCACAACGAGGAGCAAGCCCAGCAGCCACAACGTTTTTAGCTACATAACGAGCCATATACGCAGCAGAACGGTCAACCTTAGATGGATCTTTACCAGAGAAAGCACCGCCGCCATGGTTGCCCATTCCGCCGTATGTATCGCTGATAATTTTACGTCCAGTTAGTCCGCAATCGCCCATAGGTCCGCCAATAACAAAGCGGCCTGTGCGGTTAATAAAAATGTCGCAATTCTTTTCATCAAAAAAGCCTGATTGACTAAGAACTGGCACAATAACTTCACGGCGCACTGCTTCTTCAATATCAGCTTGGTCAATATTTGGAGCGTGTTGAGTAGAAATAACAACATTATTGATACGAATAGGTTTGCCGTCTTCGTATTCAAAAGAAAGTTGTGTTTTTCCGTCTGGACGGAAGAAGTCAACAATGCCGTCTTTACGAACACGAGCGAGTTGTAAAGAAAGTTGATGCGCCCAATAAATAGGAGCAGGCATAAGAGTTGCTGTTTCGTTTGAAGCGAAACCGAACATCATACCTTGGTCGCCAGCGCCTTGATCTTCAGGATTTCCACGCACAACACCTTGAGCGATGTCAGAGGATTGCTTATCGATAGAAGAAATAACAGCACAAGTTTGCCAGTCAAAGCCCATATCAGAGCTATTATAGCCGATTTTCTTAATGGTTTCACGAACAACACTTGAAAAATCAGCATAACCAGAGGTAGTGATTTCGCCAGCGATAACCGCCATACCTGTAGTTACGAGTGTTTCACACGCAACATGGGATTCTGGATCTTGCTCTAAAAGAGTGTCAAGAATAGCGTCAGAAATTTGGTCAGCAACCTTATCAGGGTGTCCTTCTGTTACAGACTCAGATGAGAATACGTATTTACCTTTTGCAGGAATCATGGTGCTCCTTTGCCGTGCATTTGCGTGCGGCGTTTGGTTTTAAGTGTTAAATTTAAAGTAAAATATTATCTAAAAGACGAGCCTTACCAACATTGACTGCAACAGCAATAAGGGTTTTGTCTTCTATATTTTCTACAGATTCTAAAGAATCAGGGTGAACCACGGACATATAATCGATGCTTGCCATGGGGATATTTTTCGCAATGTATTTTTGGAAAATATCCGTGAGCACAGAGGCACTTTTTTCGCCAGCTTTCACCTTTTCGTCTAAAAGCAAAAGAGCTTTACGAATATGAGGCGCAAGGGAGCGCTCTTCTTTTGTGAGATAAGCATTGCGTGAACTCATGGCAAGGCCATCATCTTCACGAATAAGCGCACCGCCCACAATACGCACAGGTATATTCAAATCCTGCACCATGCGACGAATAAGGGTTATTTGTTGCCAATCCTTTTCGCCAAATACCGCCACGTCAGGCGCTATAATATTGAAAAGCTTAGTGACAACAGTGCAAACTCCACGAAAATGCGTCGGTCTGGTTTTACCACAAAGAAACTTTGCCATCTCAGGAACTTCTACCCAAGTAGCGTGGTTTTCACCATACATACTTGAAGATAAAGGTTCAAAAAGCAAATCGGCGCCCGCTTCTTTAGTGACCTTATAATCGTGTTCTGCGTCGTTTGGATAGGCGTCTAAATCTTCCCCTGGCGCAAATTGCGCAGGGTTAACAAAACGAGTCACCACGACAATATCAGCTTCCTTTTTCGCTAAGCGAATCAAAGAAAGATGTCCTTCGTGTAAAAAACCCATAGTAGGAACAAGAGCTATACTCTTGTTTTCTATGCGTAGCTGTTTGCAAGCTGCTTGTATTTCTGTAATTTTTGTTAGTATCTGCATATCAAGTTATTGTTATATAGTTATGAAGACACCTTTATACACATTTTTAACACCTTTGTCTAGAGTAAAAATAGATTTTTTGGTTAATGGAACGCTTTTTTTTATTTGGGAGGCTCTGCCTCCCAATCCCTCCGTCAAAGGACATGATGTCCTTTGCAAACCTCATATCTAGTATTTATTGTAAACTTTTTTATAAT
>CAMQVJ010000143.1 GCA_947038175.1 uncultured Desulfovibrio sp. | reverse complement strand
TTTATATTTTTGCATAAAATCAAGTTTTGTTAGTCATGATACTGCCATGCTACTTGCTCGTGATATTAAAAATGTTATCATTTTGTTATCAGTCGGTGTTGCTAGTGTATAAGAATTGCATAAATAACGTAAGCGCTTAATAACCACCTATCTATTAAAAAACAGAGAAGTGTGAGAAAATAAGAAGAAAGATAAAGCAGACAATAACTTCAAGTTTTCTAGATGATAGATGGGAGAAGAATATGGAAAAAGAGTTAGCAAAGAAAGTTGAATACAAACAAGAAAAGTGGAATAAAATAATAGCATCGTATCAGGGCAGTGGACAGAGTATGAAGGAATATTGTAATGAAATAGGAATTACGCCTAGCACATACTATTACTATCTGAAAAAATCACAACTCATAGAGCAGGCAGTCCCAAAACTAGTTCCAGTTAATTTCGCAGAAGCAAAGTTATCGAAGGTGAGCATTCACTATTATGGTGCAACGATACAAATTGGTGCAAATGACGAAGTATCATTATGTGCCATTTTGTCAGCTCTAAAAAAAGTATGATAAATTTGAGTAAAGTACAGAAGTACTATATCGCCTGTGGGTACACTGATTTAAGGCGTGGAATTGACGGCTTGGTAGGTATCGTAACAACCCAGTTTCAAGCAGAGCTTACCGAGGATAGTCTTTTCATTTTTTGTGGTCGTAGAACAGACAGAATAAAGGCACTCTATTTTTCAGGAGATGCCTACACAATTCTTTACAAAAGGCTTACCAATGGTAAATTTCAGTGGCCACGTACAGAAATCGAACTTCGTAAACTAGACACACAATCTTTTCGATGGCTTATGGAAGGGCTAGCTGTAGATCAGAAAAAAGCCATTAAAAAAGTGAAAAAGCAAGACTTATTCTAGGTAATTTTCTTTGTAATTTCCTCCAAAATATGGTATAATATAAGCATAGAAAGGTGGTGCAAAGAATGTCTAAAACAAAAGAAAAATCTTCTGTGAACATAGCTGAATTACAAGTTATCATTCAGACTCAACAAGGCAAAATCGATGAATTAGAACAACAAATAGAACGTATGACGGAAATGTTTCTCAATGCACAGCGAGCTCGTTTTGGACAGTCTAGCGAAAAGACCACCTATGTGTCCCCAGAACAAATGCGTTTATTTGATGAAGTAGAAACTACCCAAGATATGAAGGTTGCTGAACCTACAGTGGAGACCTTTACGATTGAGGAGAATGGCGAGCGCAAGAAAAAACGTACCATTGACGAGTTAACAGCAAATCTTCCTGTAGAAGAAGTTGTTATTAAGTTGGCTGATCATAAGATTTTTTGCAACGAATGTGGAAAGCCTTTAAAGTTGATTGGCAAAAAATTTGCTCGCCATGCTTTGCAAATGATTCCGTGTCTAGTAAAACTCTTGAAATATTATACTTGCTCCTATGAGTGCCCAAGCTGTGATGCAAAGAATGGCGATTCCTACATCACAAGCACAATAGCCCCCAAAGCATTGATGAAACATAGCTTAGCATCACCCTCCACCGTAGCTGATGTAATGACCAAAAAATATGTAGATGGTCTACCTTTGGCACGACAGGAAAAAATATGGAAGCGTGAAGGGATAGAGCTATCCCGAGCAACATTAGCTAACTGGGTTATCCAGTGTGCACAGCGATGGTTGAAGCCACTCTACCGCCATATGAAACACACACTGCTCACCAGTAGTGTCATCTATGCCGATGAAACGGTGATTCAGGTTCTTAAGGAAGATGGAAAATCAGCCACTTCTGAATCTAGGATGTGGATATATGGTAGCGAATTGCGAGGTGGGCGAAGTATTCGGTGCTTTGAGTATCAGCCCGATCGCAAAGGCAAACATGCAGAGTGTTTTTTAAAGCGATATTCTGGATGTTTGGTGACAGATGGCTATGCTGGCTACAACAAAGTGCAGGGGGTAGCTCGATGCGGATGCTGGGCACACATGAGGCGTAAATGGCGAGACGCCATGCCCAAAGGTGCCACTATGGCAAACTCCAAGGCTGCTGTGGGGTACAATTACTGCAACAAATTATTTGCAGTAGAAAAAAAGTACGCAGACGAAATCTCTCTAATACGCAAATCCGCTCGGCAGGTGATGGTAGAACCATTGCTTGAAGAATATTTCCTATGGGTAAAAACATTAAATCCTACAGCTGGTAGTAAATTAGCTGAGGCAGTTACTTATGCCCTTAATCAAAAACCATATTTACTCCAGTTTTTAAATTATGGCGAAGTTGAGATTTCAAACAATTTTGCAGAAAATGCGATTCGACCTTTTACGATTGGACGAAAAAACTGGTTGTTTTGTGATACCGTGAAAGGCGCTGAGAGTAGCGCTATTGTTTATACTATGGTTGAGACCGCAAAAGCAAATGGCATAGAACCTTATGCTTATTTATTGCATGTTCTAAACAAAATGCCCTACTGTGACACTTCACCATCATCCAAACAACTAGAGGCTTTGATGCCTTGGAATTTTAAAATACAATAATATTGATACCCTCACTGATGAAAATATCAGTGGGGGTACTTCTTTAACAGGTGGTTATTAAGCGGTTACATTATTTCAGCGAAATGTATCAACAAATCATCTACAACTTCTCTTAGATTAAATGTTTCATGATTTAACACATATTCA
>CAMQVJ010000142.1 GCA_947038175.1 uncultured Desulfovibrio sp. | reverse complement strand
ATCTTTATTAAAACCTATATCTTGAGTACCGTCTTCCGTTTCAAAAAGCTGATGAATTACATCCCAATTTAGTCGAGACTGAATGGGATTAGTAAATCCTGTAGTAATCAAATCTAAATCTCTTTCCCTAACCACCCATCCCTGCTTCGAAGGCAGTGAAGTATTTATCCCTTTTACTAAATTATTTTGGGCATGTATCTTATGTTTTTCCTGTATCTCCATAATAACAGTTTGAGTGTTTTCTTCTTCTATCTGTTGAAAAAGCGTTGGAAAGTCCGCCTCAAATTTTTCTGCTCTTCGTGCAGAAGAAGTAATCGAAGCATATTGTTTCTGCACTAAAGGATTGATACTTATAGTTTGGTCAACCCTTGCTCGCTTTTCTTTTGGATAAATCCATAAATCTTGTTGCTCAAGAGATAATTTATTATAAGGAAAGCTATCTCGTCTGCGAGAATTTCCTACTGACTTTATCCCATAAGCCTTTTCGTTCTGCTCAGGTGTTAGCTTATTATAAGGGAAACTGGTTCTTACATCGTGATATTCAACACGTTCGTTCTTTTGTGGCGTTTTTTTGATAAGCTGTTTTTCTCTCTGTTCCTTTTGCTTATTTTGAAAATTGTGTATATCCCCCTGCTCTTTGTTGAACTCATTCGTTAATTTTTCCTTTATATCTTCTTTGTGTGCGGTGCGTTGTGCAAGATTCTCTGGCGTTTTCTTCGCTTCTGCTTCTCTTTTTTCTTTCAAGTTGACGTTTTTTTCTTCATGCGTAACAGGTGGATTATTGTTGAACTCTTGAGTCTGCTTAGCCTCCCTCTCTGCTATATTATCAAAAATCTCTTTATTTTCTGAACGAAAGTTTTCTGATAAATTAGCAGGTTGAACTAGAGGTGTGGGTTTTTTACGCATGCTTGGGTACATCATTTCTGCTAGACTGGCGTTTGGATTATTGGCAATCCATATTCTATCCTCTTCCTCTTTATTTCTTTGAGCTGTGCTGACAGGATACCATTCTTCTTCCTTAGAAAGTGGTCTTGTGGCTCCTTGTTGTGGGGCGTGCTCATTACTTGGTGATATGTTAGCTGAGCTGTGAAATTTACGCTGTGCATTTTTGAGTTCAAGCTCCGTTTGCTTCATTCTTTCTTGCTCTGCTAGTCTTTCGTTTCTTTTTTCACCTGTCAGCACCTCTTTTACCATTCCTTGTAAAAGTATGCCTTCAAGGTTGTTTTGCGGGATATGAGTTTGCACTTTAGGTACGTTATTTGGCCAGCTAGGTTGTGGACTGCGTTGTACGTTATTGGGTGGATTACTGGGCAGGCTATTGTTTAGATTCTTTGGTTGCCAAAATTGTTCTTTTGTCACATTAAGTTTGTTTTGTGGTGTTGTGAATGGATTTTTGGAGTTATAAAAATCATCATCTTCCGTGAGTACTGTTTTACGTTTTTTTGAATAAAAATTCATTGTCGCCATCCTTTTTGTGTTAGAGGTTTATAATTTCCCAAACACTATAACACATACTTTTAGAAAAAGGGTAAAAAAAATAGGCGAGTTACTAGAGCGACAAGGGGAAAAAGGCGTTTTCAAGGTACTTGTCCCCTTTTAACTGAAATTAATATTCAATTATAATCCTTTTATTACAATATGTTGCAATTTCAGTTTTTTTGATTCCTATTAATTTAGAGAAAGTTACAACCAAAATTTTAGATTTGTACTAGCTAAAATGGTCTTAAAACAGTGCAAAATTACACATTTCTCTAAAAAATTGTATCTATCATATTGATTATACACATCAATATCACGAAAAACTAATTTTCCATCCTTGAAATCCATTTTCATTTAGAACGCCTTTTTTGGAGTGATTTTCCATAAAAATACGTTTTTGAGTACTATATCGAAGAGCAAGACAGCTTTTTTTCAAATAATTAGGGATTCTCAATCAAATAAAGAGGGCAGATTTTAGGTACAGAATGGGTCAAGGTTAAAAAACAGGCATTACTGTTCTAATACATCAAAATATTTTTCATGTGAGAAAATTTTCTACAAACTGCATAAAGCAAGCAAGTGCTGCTGAATTATTTTATCCAAGCAAAAAAGGCATGAGATAATTCGGAATGAGCGGCTATTATACTGACCCCCCATTAACAAATCTTAAAAGTTAAGAGACTCTCTATGACGGGAGGGTACAAAATAAACACAAGACGTAAATAGGACAGCAAAACAAAAGCAACTATAATTCTTGAAGGATTAAAGGGAAGGTCTGTTGCAGATATTTGCACGGAATATGATATTTCTCAAATTATAACTGGCGCAATATTACAAATGGCGTGATGTTTTCTTGGCAAATATATCTCAACCCTTTGAGGTCAGTTCGACCACAAAACAGGAAGAGCGTCTTGAGCGAGAAAACAAAACGCTACGCCAAGTTATAGGTGATTTGACAGTAGAATTAAAAAAAACGACTGGTAAAATTCACCAGAAAAACAGGCAAAAAACAACACCTTAAAGACAACGAGGTCTTGCCACGTATTAAAGAACTAAAGTCACTTCACCCTTATTGGGGTCGTCGGCGTATTTGGGCGACACTTAGATTTCGAGATGGGCTCGATATTAATACGAAACGCGTGAGTCGTTTGTTACGCATACACAATTTAGGGGTAACACGTCGAAATCTAAAAGCAAATAGAACACCTCAAGGAACGAAACCTCGGCCAATCACCCTTGCCCTTCGCCTAATGGGGGTGGGGAATTGATATGACAAACATCATAACCGATGCTGGCTGGGTTTATGTCACTATTGTTTTGGATTGGTATTTGCGAA
>CAMQVJ010000141.1 GCA_947038175.1 uncultured Desulfovibrio sp. | reverse complement strand
AAAAAAGATAGCCTTTGTGACCTATAATTAATTTATATGGGGGTGCAGGGGTATCATACCCCTGCTGATAGGGGGGCATGGGGGGAAAGCGAAGCTTACCACCCATAAAAAAGAAAGAAAACAAAAAAGAAAAAGAAAAGAAGCTCCTGTAAGTATAAAGGAAATAAAATGGAAGATAATAAAATAGAGTACACGCAGATTGATATTGAAAAAGAGTTACGTCAGTCGTACCTTGATTATTCATTGAGTGTAATTGTTGGCCGAGCTATCCCTGACGCGCGGGATGGATTGAAGCCTGTGCACCGTAGAATATTGTTTGCTCAGTCTGTGCTTAATAATAGTTACCGTAATGCGCATAAGAAGTGCGCGCGTGTTGTTGGTGACGTTATTGGTAAATATCACCCACATGGTGACACTTCTATTTATGAAGCGCTTGTTCGTATGGCGCAAGAATTTAATATGCGTGACCCGTTGGAAGACGGGCAAGGTAACTTTGGTTCTATTGATGGAGATAGCGCGGCTGCGATGCGTTATACTGAAGTTAGAATGTCTCGTATTGCGGGCGAATTTTTAACAGACATTGATAAAGAGACGGTTGATTTTAGGGATAACTATGATGGTTCTGATCAAGAGCCTGTTGTATTGCCTACGAAGATACCTAACCTTTTGGTGAATGGCACATCTGGTATTGCTGTAGGTATGGCGACTAATATCCCGCCACATAACCTTGGTGAACTTTGCGATGCTATTTTCTTGTTGATTGATGATCCTGAGACGAGCATTGAAGATTTGATGTTGCTTGTCCATGGGCCAGACTTTCCAACAAGCGGTCAGGTTTATGCAGGACAGGGATTGGTAGATGCTTATAAGACGGGGCGTGGTATTGTTAAAATACGTGGGCGTATGGAAGTGCGTGAACGTGGTAAGAATACGCAGTCTGTTGTAATAACGGAGCTTCCATTTGCGGTGAATAAATCAAGTCTGGTTGAGAAGATCGCTGCACTTGTTAATGATCGTAGAATTGAGGGTGTTTCTGATCTGAAGGATTTGTCAGATAGAAACGGTATCCGTATTGAGGTTGAGCTTAAGCGTGGAACTATTCCTGACTTAGTGATGAATGGGCTTTATAAGTATACACCAATGGAATCATCTTTTGGTATAAATATGCTGGCTGTTTTAAATAATCGCCCTATTTTGTTCAACTTGAAAACAGCGCTTACTTGCTTTTTAGATCATAGACGTGAAGTTATTATCCGTCGTTCCAGATTTGACTTGAGTAAGGCAGAAGCCCGTGCACATATTGTGGAAGGCTTGCTTAAGGCTCTTGATATTATTGATGAAATTGTTAAGCTTATTAAGGCATCTAAAACGCCATCTGAAGCAAAAATGGGACTTATTGACCGCTTTGAATTTTCCGAAATTCAGTCTCAGAGCATTTTGGATATGCGTTTACAAAGATTGACTGGGCTTGAGCATGATAAATTACAAGAAGAATTTGAAGAGCTCATGGAGCTTATTAAGTATTTGAAGTCAATATTAGAAGATGCTGAGGTTTTGCGTGGAGTTATGCGTGATGAGATGCATATGGTGAAAGATACGTATGCCACACCGAGAAAGACAGAAGTTGTGCATGACGCATTGACGGGCATTAATATTGAAGATTTGATTCCAGATGAAGAAGTGGTAATCACTCTTTCTCGCCGTGGATATATTAAGCGTACTTCTATTACGAATTATCAACAACAGCGCCGTGGCGGTAAGGGCATTGCGGCTCTTAACACGGGTGAAGATGATTTTGTGCAAGATTTTATAAGCACAACTAATCACCAGTTCTTGTGCTTGTTCACAAATAAAGGGCGCATGTATCAGCTCAAAGTTTATCAAGTACCTGAAGGCAGCCGCATAGCGAAGGGAATGCATATTGCAAACCTATTGCCTCTTGATAAAGAAGAGTGGGTAGCAAACGTGCTGACTGTGCGTAATTTTGCAGAAGATCAATATTTCTTCTTCGCAACACGTTCAGGCATGGTGAAGCGTTCAAGTGCTGCGCTCTATGAAAAATGTCGTAAGAGCGGTCTTATAGCGCTCAGTATTCGTGAAGGCGATGATCTTATCGCTGTGCGTCAAGTACAAGAAACAGATCACATAGTGCTTGCGACCTCGCAAGGTATGGCGATACGCTTCTCTTGTATTGATGTGCGTAATATGGGTCGTGGAGCTGCTGGCGTAAAGGGTATTGGCCTTCGCCGTAATGATTTTGTTGTGAGCTGCTTACCGCTTAAGGAAGACGATCAGTCAACAGAAATCATGGCAATTTCCGAACTAGGTTACGGAAAGCGCACACGTGTTGACTTGTACCGCTTACAAAGCCGTGGTGGTATTGGTCTAATCAACTTCAAGGCGTCCGCTAAGACAGGTAATGTCATAGGCGCTATGCCAGTAACAAATAGTTATTCACTCGTGCTTCTCACATCTACAAACAAAATAATCCGCCTCGGCATGCAAGAAGTCAGCTCTATCGGTAGAAATACCATGGGTGTTCGACTCGTGCGCCTAGATGATGATGGTAAGGTTGTAGGTTTTGACACAGTGCCAGCAGAACTTGAAAAAGATGACGCTATCGACATTGTAGAAAAAACAGAAGCCATAGAAACAAGCACCGCAGAAACTCCAAAGAAAAACGAAGAATAAGTTTTAGTTATTTTAGTTATTTTAGTTTTTTTGGTTAGTTTAGTTTTTTTAGTTTTTTTTGGGGGGAAGGGGACTTTTTTATAAAAAAGTCCCCTTCCCCCCAAACCCCCTATCCCTCAAAAAATTTTAATATGGGTG
>CAMQVJ010000140.1 GCA_947038175.1 uncultured Desulfovibrio sp. | reverse complement strand
ATTCCAGTAGCAATCGATGCACTTATCCCCGTTATTCACCCAGAAAACCCCATTCAAAACCTCAGCATGAAACAACTCCAAGAAATTTACATGGGTAAAATAACAAACTGGAAAGACCTTGGCGGAAAAGACAGCCCAATCGTCGTTATCTCCCGTGACACCTCATCAGGCACATACGAAACGTGGTACGAAAGAGTAATGAAGAAACAACGTGTTATGCCAGCCGCACTTCTTCAAGCTTCCAATGGCTCAACCGTGCAAGCTGTCTCAACTAACCCAAACGCCATCGGATACATCGGCTTTGGATACCTAAACGACACTATCAAAAAAATAAATATTGACGGCGTTACCGCAAACCAAGAAAGCGCACTCAATGGCACATGGAGCATAGCCCGTGAGTTATACGTCTTTATCAACGGACAAGGTACACCTGAAATTCAAGCATTTATCGCATACCTACTCGATCCGAAAAAAGGACAAAAAGCCGTTGAAGAAATTGGCTTTATCAAACTCCCTACAAAATAATATTTTATAGTTATAGTTTTTCGGGAAGGGAAACCCCATTTTTGCACCCTTACGGGTATAAAATTATCTAAGCAAATTCTTTGCTAAGATAATCTAATGACAAAATGAGTTTTCCCCTCCCGAACCCTCCCGAACCCTCCCCTTCCTGAAAAAACTTTTCTAAAAAATATTACTGTAAAAACCATTATCAATAGCATTTACACGAGTACTACAATAAGCATTTAGATATATTAGATTTTATGGATAGAAAGTTTTATGCAGGAAGCAAAAAAATATTTGCGGTCAAAATTTAGAAACTTCAATACACGTATTTATCAAGGACATTTCATGATTTCTTCTCAATTAAAAGAAAAATGGGTAGCGAACATTCTCGCCATCATCGCCGCCACGTCCTTCCTTGCACTGGGTGGCATCATGCTTTTTCTTTTCCATGAAGGTCTCCCCATTTTTAGTGTTTATTCGTTTTGGGATTTCATCAGTGGAATGTACTGGTACCCCACCGAAGAGCCACCAACACTCGGCATTTTACCCCTACTCGCTGGCTCACTCAGTGTCACCATTATAGCCTCCATAATAGCCATTCCCCTTGGTGTTCTCACCGCTATTTACCTAGCGGAGCTTGCAAAACCAAATGTACGACGAATCATAAAACCCATACTTGAACTACTCGCCGCCCTGCCCTCTGTTGTTATCGGTTTTTTCGGCATGGTCATCGTCGCACCGTACCTACAAAACACCTTTGGAATTGCCACAGGTCTCAACCTCTTTAACGCCTCTCTCATGCTTGCGTTTATGAGCGTTCCCACCATAGCCTCCATTGCAGAAGATGCCCTCTACGCCGTCCCAAATTCCCTGCGAGAAGCCTCCCTTGCTCTCGGTGCAACCCACTTAGAAAGCATAAGCAAAGTCATTGTGCCCTCCGCTCTTTCAGGTATCGGCACGGCCTGCATTCTAGGAATGTCACGCACAATAGGAGAAACCATGGTGGTGCTCATGGTCGCAGGGGGCGCACCCATTTTACCCACATCTATCTTTGACCCTGTTCGCCCCATGCCCTCCTCCATTGCCGCAGAAATGGCAGAAGCCCCCTTCAGAGGAGAACATTATTACGCCCTCTTTGCCATAGGCATTATGCTCTTTCTCTTTACCTTTGCCTTCAACCTACTCGCCTACCACATCACTGAAAAACATAAACAAAATGGCAGCTCCGATTTATAAACTTTATTTGAAAAAGGTTTTGAAAAGTTTTTGATAAAAAGTTTTTTGAGGGAAATACTCAAGCCCTCTTTCCCTAATAATTTCTAAAAACATTGTCTCTTTATTCGCACAAAAAAAGTTCAAACGTATAGTTTTATTTAGAAGGATGAGAAAAATGAACGCTCTCAACAAAAATCGTAAACGCAAAGAAAAAATAATATTCTCCGTTTTCCGTGGTGCTGCTGGTATTAACTTGCTCGCTCTTTTCGGCATTTTGGCCTTTCTCGTGTATAATGGGCTTGAAGGTTTATCGTGGGAATTTCTTCTTGAAAGCCCAAGAGCAATGATGACCGAAGGGGGAATATTCCCCTGTATTTTAGGCACACTCTATCTCGCCTTTGGTTCTCTGCTTATTTCATTTCCGCTCGGTGTTGCCTCTGCCATTTACCTACACGAATACGCAGGGCAAAACCGTTTTGCAAAATATATACGCATCGGAGTCAACAATTTATCAGGCGTGCCCTCAGTTGTTTTTGGCTTATTTGGACTTGCATTTTTTGTAACATATTGCGGATTTGGAGTGAGCATTCTATCAGGTATTTTAACCCTCGGTATTCTCACCCTGCCCATCATCATAGGAACTAGCGAGGAAGCATTAAAAACAGTGCCTGCCTCATGGAGACAAGCATCCTTAGCCCTCGGAGCAGGCAAATGGCAAGGGATTGTAAGAGTAGTTCTGCCAGCAGCTTTTCCAGGAATACTCACAGGCGCAATCCTCAGCATAGCACGTGCAGCAGGAGAAACAGCGGCAGTCATGTTCACCGCCACAGTTTTCTATACACCAAAATCCGTGGACTCCCTCTTCGATGCCGTTATGGCTCTGCCCTATCATATGTATATTCTCGCAACCTCTGGCATCGATATAGAAAAAACTCGCCCGCTACAATATGCCACAGCACTCGTACTTATCCTGCTCGTCCTCAGTATGAATATTATCGCCATCATCATTCGTGACAAAATGCAACACCGCTCTTATAAATAAAACTATAAGCTTTCTAAGAGAAAGTATGTTTTCTGGGGCCCACACACACAACACTAAAAACAACCCAACAGACACCAAGACTCCCAACCCGTCAAAAACCACCAC
>CAMQVJ010000139.1 GCA_947038175.1 uncultured Desulfovibrio sp. | reverse complement strand
ATAATACAGCTTCTTTCTCATACGCATCACAAAAGAATACACCCAAGAAAGCATAAGCAGCAAAGGGGATAGCCCCAATTGTAAAAAATGTCGTTGTGCCATGTGTTTGTTATTATCTCGTTAAATTGTTTTCTTGAGGGGGAAAACCCCATTTTTTTGAAAAAAATGAGTTTTTCCCCCTCAAACTCCCCCTTTCCTTAAAAAACATATATAAGACGTACTAAATAAATAAGAAAATTTTAAAAAGCCTTACAACTAACACGGGGTCAATATGAGTCAAGAAAATATGGTATCTGGTTCTTCCAATACAAAAGTAACAGCGAAGTATGATGCATCTGCTATTACGATTTTAGAAGGTTTAGCAGCGGTAAGAAAGCGTCCTGCTATGTATATTGGTAGTACAGATTCACGTGGTTTGCATCACCTTGTTTATGAAGTGGTGGATAACTCTATTGATGAAGCGATGGCAGGCTTTTGTGATAAAATAGAAATCATATTACATCTTGATAATAGTGTGACCGTACGAGATAACGGCCGTGGTATCCCTGTTGATATTCACCCGAAGGAAAAGATTCCTGCTGTACAAGTTGTCATGACTAAGCTCCACGCAGGTGGTAAGTTTGATAATACCGCTTATAAAGTTTCTGGTGGTCTGCATGGTGTTGGTGTATCTTGCGTAAACGCCCTTTCTGAATGGCTTGAAGTTACTATTCGCCGTGACGGTAAAAGATATACACAACGCTACGAAAGAGGCGCTCCCGTGACTGGTGTTATTGAACTTGGTGACGCAGAAGGCCACGGAACTCGTGTTCGCTTCTTCCCTGATGATCAAATATTTGAAACCAACGAATTTTCTTTCGAGATTTTGAAAAAGCGTTTCGAAGAGTTAGCATATCTCAATAAAGGCATAGAAATTGTTTGCCTCGATGAGCGCACAGATGAAACCCATTATTATAAAGCTGATGGCGGAATTATTCAATTTGTAAAAGATTTGAATTCTGAAAAATCTGCTATACATTCCATTATCAGTGGTGAAGGCGAAACAGACGGCGCAACCGTTGAATTTGCTTTGCAATACAACGCTACATACAAAGAAAATGTTCATACTTTTGCTAATAATATCCGCACAGTTGAAGGTGGAACACACTTAGCAGGTTTTAAAACAGCCCTCACAAGAGCTATCAATGCTTATATAAAAGACCAGCCTGATCTTACAAAGAAAATGAAGGGCGAAAATCTGAGTGGTGATGATGTACGTGAAGGTCTTACTTCTGTAGTCAGTGTAAAACTTCCACAACCACAATTTGAAGGGCAAACAAAAACTAAGCTTGGCAACAGTGAAATCACTGGTATAGTTCAAGGTGTTGTTTATTCAACCCTTAATGGTTATTTCCAAGAGAATCCTAAAGAAGCACGCATGATTATCGACAAAGCCGTTGATGCATCAAGAGCGCGTGAAGCCGCTCGTCGTGCGAAAGATTTAGTGCGTCGCAAAGGTTTACTCTCAGAAAATTCCTTGCCAGGTAAATTAGCCGACTGTCAAAGTAAAGACCCCACAGAATGTGAAGTTTTCATAGTGGAAGGGGACTCTGCGGGTGGTAGTGCTAAATCTGGACGTAATCCAAACACGCAAGCTATCTTGCCTCTACGTGGTAAAATTCTGAATACAGAACGCACCCGTTTTGACCGCATGCTCGCCAGCCAAGAAATAAAAAATATGATTACCGCAATGGGTATAGGTATTGGCGAAGACGTGGATTATAACAAACTACGCTATCATAAAATTGTTATTATGACAGATGCTGACGTGGATGGATCACACATCCGCACACTCATGCTGACTTTCTTCTTCCGCCAATACGAAGAACTTATTCGCCGTGGGCATCTATTCATTGCGCAACCACCACTTTTCAGAGTTTCAAAACGCTCCACTAAAATGGAAAAGTATTTGAAAGATGAAAAAGGTCTCGATGAATTCCTTTTTGAAAGACTCTCCACAGGTGTGAAAATCGAAAGCGCAGACGGAAAAAGCTTTGAAGGAAATGACCTCATCAATATCCTGCAAAGCATCGATAATCTACAAAAAAGAGTCAGCGAAGCAGAAAATACAGGCATATCTAAAGCCCTTTTTATGGCACTGCTCGAATATCCAAACCCTATTCCAATGGAAGAATTTCAAGCGCAAAATCTTCCAACAGAATTCAAAGAATGGCTCGATAAAAATAACTACTCCACCACACTCTCCGTTGAAAAAAATGAAGACATGGAAAGAATATTTATTATATTCGAAAACCGAGGCGGACACAGAACCCGTTTAGCCATCGAATTCTTTGGCGCTAAAATGTACAAAACTGCTGTCTCAATTATAGAAGCTCTCAAAACTGAATGCGGCTCCTTCCCATTCAAACTTGAAACATCAGAATCAACTACAGAAGTAGGCGACTATTTCGACCTAAGAGAAAAAGCCTTTGGCGAAGCTAAAAAAGGCTACCAAGTTCAACGCTACAAAGGGCTAGGTGAAATGAACCCTGAACAATTATGGGTAACAACCATGAACCCTGAAAACCGAGTTCTACTGCAAGTCAATATCGAAAGCGCAGAAGCTGCCTCAAATGCCATAGAAGAACTTATGGGCGACAGAGTCGAACCAAGAAGAGACTATATTCTCAGAAATGCTCTACAAGCTGGCGAATTAGATATCTAGTGGATTTTTTTTGGGAGAGTTGGAATTTTTTTGGGGGAGTTGAACTCCCCCAAACCCCCACATATTTTTCAAACTTCGTTTGAAAAAAGTGTGAGTTAGGGATTAAATAAAGTTCAATTTTATAAATACAAAAAAGATAGCCTTTGTGACCTATAATTAATTTATATGGGGGTGCAGGGGTATC
>CAMQVJ010000138.1 GCA_947038175.1 uncultured Desulfovibrio sp. | reverse complement strand
GACTTTCAGCACTTTGAACCTTCAAAAATAAAAACATGGACAATGATCCATCACTTGATGAATCAAGAAGTTCGGATTTATTTAGAACGTAATGGGTGGTCACATTGGCAAAACGCCGACCGTTACACCTTTAGAAAAAAATATCCTGTTCCTCACCGACCTGACGCATTGATCATCGCCCCCAACGGCCACACCATTGCGATAGAAACAGAGCGAACGCTAAAAACCAAACCGCGATACCAAGAAATATTGAAAAGCCACCTACTGGCCAAGAAAAATAAATATTGGTCCAAAGTCATCTACGTGGTTCCTGACAGTAAAACCAAAATTGCCCTCACCAATCGCTTTAACAACATCACTTACGTCAACATGAATGGATCACGTATCACGTTGACGGACGATCACCGAAAAACATTCCACATATTCACATTAGAAGAAATGAAGACACTCGTTATTCATTGAGTTTCATTCTTCCTCAACAAATACCGCCCTTACTTTCTAAAAAAGTTTAAGGGCTTTTTATTTTATAGGAGCGTCACATGCGCGTATTTATTGCAGAAAAACCAAGTTTAGCCGAAGCCATTGTTATTGGTCTTGGCGGAAAGCCTAATGCCTCAGAAAAAAAAGCCGGTTACTACCAACATGGCAATGACAAGATCACATGGTGTTATGGCCACATGCTCGAATTATTCGATCCAGAAGACTACGATCCAAAATTCAAAAAATGGTCGCTGGATGATTTACCCATTAAAGCCACCTTTCCACCAAAACTGAAAGTCATTCAAAAAAGCCAAGTGCAATTCAATGTCATTTCAAAACTCATCAAAGAAGCCGACACCCTAGTTCATGCGGGCGATCCCGACGATGAAGGTTGTTTACTGGTTGATGAAATTCTAACGCACGTTAATAACACCAAACCTGTTGAACGTTTATTGATTGCCGACTTAAATGAAAATCCCGTGAAAGAAGCCCTCGCCTCTATGCGCCCAAACAGTGAGTTTCAACATCAAACTCAAAGCGCGTTAGCTCGCTCTATTGGCGATCAATTGTTTGGCTACAACCTAACACGTGCTTACACCCTTAAAGCGCGTGAGAAAGGCTGTGAGAACGTGCTTAATGTGGGTAGAGTACAAAGCGCCGTCTATGGATTAATCAATCAGCGAACCCTTGCCAACTTAAACCACACAGAGTCATTTTATTATCTGTTAAACGGTCATTTTTCTATTGCTGGAAAAACAGTGAATGCCAGGTTAATTCCCAATGCCGACACCAGTGAATTGGATGAAAAAAATCGCCTAATTTCTGAGTTGGACGCGGCGCTCATCAAAGAAGTGTGTGATCAAAAGCCATCTCAGATTCTTTCTATTGAAAATAGAAAAGAAAACAAAGCGGCACCGTTGCCTTTCAACTTATCCAAACTTCAACAAACCTGTGCTAAAAAATGGGGGTACAAAGCCACTGAAACGTTAGACATCGTTCAAAAGCTGTATGAAACGCATAAGCTATTAACCTACCCGCGCTCAGATTGTCGTTACTTATCTGACGAGCATTTGAATAAAGCCTCTGACATTCTCGCGGCTATTGCCGGCACAAGCTCAACCTTGGTAAAAAACATTGATGGGGCAAACCTTGGAGCGAAACACAAAGCGTTCAACAGCAAAAATATCACCGCCCATCATGCGATTATTCCAACAGAAAAAAATGGCAGCAGTTGCACCCTGACAGAAAAAGAAAGCAACGTGTATCACTTGGTGGCCACAAGTTTCATTGCCCTGTTCTACCCTGATTCTGTGCGTGACAAAGTAAAAGCCATGATTGGCTGCGGTGAGCAAGAATTTGCAGCAACTCAATCCACCATTGATAAGCAAGGCTGGGAAGTGCTTTATCAAGGTGAATACAACGATGAGCCCAATGACAACGCCTTTGATTTGGCATTGTTAAAGCAAGGGGATGAAGGCAATTGTGAGCTTGTCACTATCGATAAGAAAAAGACTCAGCCTCTAAAATACTTCACTGAATCAACGCTATTAGCGGCCATGAGCCGTGCTGCAAAATACGTCTCTAGTCCTGAGTTAAGAAAAGCGTTAGAAGAAAAGGATAAACACAATAAATCAGAATCGGGGTCAATTGGCACCGAAGCCACCCGCGCTTCTATTTTGGCAAAAATAGAAAGCAACACCCACTTAGTGAGTGTTGTCAGTGAAAAAGGTTACAAAGAAAAAGTCTATAAAACGACCACGGCAGGTCAAGAGTTCTGTGCATTATTGCCTGACGAAATCATCACTCCTGATACCTCGGCACTTTGGGCCGATTACCAAGCCAGCATCAAAAAAGGCGAACTCGATACAAAAACATTCGTTAGCTACATCGATTGTTATCTTGAAACCCAAGTTCAATTTGTAAAAGAGAACGGCGTGGCCATCACGGTAGCGGATAAAATCACCTGTCCAACCTGTCAAAAAGGCAGCATCACTAAACGTAAAGGAAAGAATGGAATATTCCATGCGTGTAATCGCTACCCTGATTGTAAAACCGCGTTTCAAGATAAAAAGGGCAAGCCTGATTTTGATCCAAAACCCAAGAAAAAAGAGGGGCCATCCAATGCTGAAAAGTTTGGTGTGATCAGTGCGAGTGAATTTTGTAAGCAATGTGGAAAGCCGCTTGCAAGAAAGCCCGCGAAGAAAGAAGGATCGTTCTGGTGGGGATGTACTGGTTTTCCGACCTGTAAGGTTCGTTTCTTTGACAAAGACGGTAAACCAGACAGAGACAAAGGGGAATTATAATTAGAGAAAAAGAAGTAATTTGTTTCAAAATATCGAATTGGCCATACCCTAACGGGTGTGGTTTTTTTTGTACCCAAAAATCACAACCCGCTACCGTGATATGCTTTCCA
>CAMQVJ010000137.1 GCA_947038175.1 uncultured Desulfovibrio sp. | reverse complement strand
CGAGATTCTCCGGAGTGACTGGAGTTCAGACGTGTGCTCTTCCGATCTATTTGGGATAACAAGGTTGCCTGTCACATTTTTAGCGGCAGTGAATGCATTAGTTCCAATTATTAAAAGGTTAGTTGCTTTTGACAAATCGACTGATGTAATAGTTTCATTACTCAAGAATGCCTGTGCGCCAATCTCAGTTACTGGCTTGCTATCAAACATTGCTGGCACGTTTACAGCAGTGCTAGCAGGAGTCAGATTAAGACCTTTAACAACATAGCCGTTACCAGCTGCATTAGGCAGGTATACTAAGTTACCATCTGCATACTGCACGGTTCCGCCGCCTGCATTAGCTTTAACTGCGTTGTACATTGCCGTGTTTTTTACATAGATTGGCATTAAAGCAGACATAGAGTGGAAAACAGTTGAGCCAAGTGTTGGAACTGATGATGTATGCTCAAAAGTTACTGAGTCATAGCTGCTACCTGTAGCTAACGCTAAAGCTCGATTTCCTATATTAGTAACGTTTGCTGGAATCACAAGGTTGCCAGTAAAGTTTATATCACGGAATGCACTGACTCCTATAGTAGTTAAACCGGTTCCTAAAGTAAGTGTTCCATCAAATTGTGCTTGGAAGAATGCATTGAGTCCTATAGTAGTTACACTATTTGGGATAACAAGGTCGCCTTTTAGGTTTGTAGTGCCTTGGAATGCACTAAGACCAATAGTTTTAAGGTTAGTTGCATCTGACATATCAACTGATGTAATAGTTGTATTACGATTGAATGCGGCATCGGCAATCTCGACTACCTTTCTTCCGGCTAGTGTACCAGAAGGAACAACAGCAGGAATCACTACCGCAGCTGCTGCGCTAGGTGACACTGTGACCATTGCTTGGGTAGCGTCAGAAGTAGCCGCCGCATAAACAAGACCAGCTGATGCTGCCTTGCCCGAAGGAATAGATGTGGTGTCGGTGTTATCCGCTACCTCATCTTTAGATTCGCTAGCTTCTAGGCTAGCTACATAGTTTTTGCTCTCTCCGATATTTGTGCTAAGCGCAAACATAGTTGTGCATATCATGCAAACTATGAGCATTGTAGCTATCGAAATTTTCAAGCAAAACGATTGTTTTTTTGTGTTCATATTTTCTCCTTTTATGCCGAGTGCTTATAGTAGCATTGCGGCGTTAGTATTATTGTTACCTGCTAATTATAACATAAGGGGGATGATAAGTCAATGTAAAAACTCACATTTTACGCTTTTTTGCTAACTTTTGTCGAAAAAACGCCAAAAACTGGCTATTAGTGGTTATTTTGGCTTGCCGACCACAATATGTAGTAAATGGCGTGCTAAATTGCGACAATTTCCGTAAAAATTGGATAAAATTTGTGCTTGAAAGCATGTAAATTTATTGTAAAATATTTTAAATTGCTGTAAAGATGGTAAATATAGCCAAAAAGTTTCTAAAAATTGGGATATGGTTTTGCTCGGTCGTACCGCTGAGCGGCTTCCATTGCGACCGCCTGTGCTGTCGGTCGTGTCGGTTTATTGGTTGGTTAATGGTGTTGCGGTCGGTCGTAGCACGACTGGCAATTATTAGGTGCATTATAACCACTTTTTTTACTATATTATTCGCCTTGATTTATAGATAATTTCTCCTTTGTTTTGGGTCATTTGCTCCCTTATTTAATAACGTTATATCCCTTATTTAATAGCCTTATCCGCCTTTTTTTCGCCTAATTCAACCACAATTAATGCCATTACAAGCCTTGTATTTCGCTATTATAATATAATTATCCTTATATGTACTTGCTTTATCTGCAATTCTCGACCGTTTTTATAGCAAAAAAGTAGCTTTGATTGCTCAAAACTACTCTTATTTCTATTATTATTACGCTTTTGTTGGGTTTTTCTGCGTCATCAGCGTTTTGATGTTGCAATTGCTGTCAGGTGTTTTTATATGTCCCTTGTAGCGCGCTTTGCAAAGGTGTTTGATACTACAAAGTCTTTCATTTTGAAGTTTAGCCATATGCCGTAAATGCCGACAGTTAGCAGTGTTAGAAGTATCCATAGTAGGTACTTGCCAATTAAATCACTTGCCTTGCCGCTAAACTCTAGCTGTTTGCCGTCTATATACGTATTCTCCGCCTGCCATGTGTTATAAATGCACGTTGCGTACGGTGCTGCTAGGCCAAACGAGAATATTCTGATTGCGCGACACTTCCATGTTACTCTGCGTTTTGTCTTTCCGCCTCCGACAAACTTTGATTTGAACTCGCGTGTGCTGCCCTCAAAAACAGTGTTTTTTGCTGTCCATTTTTTCATGTTTGCGCTTAGCTTTGATGCGTAGATAAACAATGTGATGACGCATAGTCCGTACCACTTTAGGTAGTTGACCATTAGTCCGCTTACCTTGCCTACAAACTCTAGCCTTTTGCCGTTAATTACCGTGTTTTTGGCGATGTAGCGCTGTTTTACGACTACTGCGACTGGTTTTGCTAGCATTAGGGTGATTATCTGTAATAGGAACATTGTAACAGTGATAAACCCGTACTTTAATGGCTTGCCCTCAAAGTATGCCTTTTCTGGGTCGTGGATTCGCTCTGGTTTCTTGCTCTTTTTTTGTTTCGATGCTTTTTTCTCTTTTGTCATTAGTGTTTTCTCCTTTTGTATAGTCGACCGCTGAGCGGCTTGTCGTAGCACGACTGGCGATTTGCGACAGCCTGTGCTGTCGTGGGTTTGGCTCGTTCGGTCGTAGCACGGTCGTAGCACGACTGGCGATTTGACCGCCTGTGCGGTCGGTTTGGCTCGTTCGGTCATAGCATGTCCGCTGAGCGGCTTCAGTTCCGACAGGTCATAGCATGACTTGCGGTCGTAGCACGTCCGCTGAGCGGCTTCAATTGCGACAGGTCATAGCATGACTTGCGGTCATAGCATG
>CAMQVJ010000136.1 GCA_947038175.1 uncultured Desulfovibrio sp. | reverse complement strand
ATATTGCAGAAATTGAACGAGATTACCTTGAAATCAATAATTTCAAAGTCACACTCTTAGCTGATGGCTCTCAATTAAAAAAAATTTTAGATGTCGAACATGTCGATCTTATTTTGCTTGATGTTATGTTGCCAGGTAAAGATGGTTTTCAGCTTTGCCGTGAAATTAGAAATGCGTATGATATCCCTATATTAATGGTAACGGCTCGTAGTGATAGCACAGATACTATTCGTGGCCTAGGGCTTGGTGCTGATGACTACATTACAAAGCCTTTTAATCCATCAGAGTTGATAGCACGAGTCAAATCTCATTTAGAGCGTTATGAACGCTTAGTAAAATCAAACCTAGCAAATGAACACATAAATAACGTAAAAGAAACGAGTGAGAAACTACTCTTTATTTCAAGCAATAAACTTGAAATAGAAGCTCATTCTTATCGAGTATTTATCAACAGTAATGAAATAAAAATAACAACAAAAGAATTTGAACTACTCTTGTTTCTAGCTACTCACCCAAATAGAGTCTTCTCAAAAGAGCAACTTTATAATCTTATTTGGAAACAAGAATATAGCGGTGATATTTCCACTGTAACCGTGCATATTAATAGAATACGTGAAAAAATAGAAGAAAACAGTGCCGTACCACAATTTATCGAAACCATACGTGGCGTTGGTTATCGCTTTAATTGTCAGAATGAGCAAAAACCAATTTCACATTAAGTAAATAATTGCTCATAGTACCAAGCCAAAAACCACAAATAAAGCCTATAAAAACAAATATATCTGTTGCGTTACCTAATTTCAGAATTGTTTTAAAAACGAGAATATTAGGTGCTAAACTCACAAGAGCCGTTGCAATAAATTTTACCCACTCCACAAGGCTTACTCTTATACCTTGTGATTGAATTGCTTTAAACGTAATAAATTTATTACCAGCAAAGGCAAAGGCTATACATCTTGCTGTTATAATGCCTGTGTGAAAAACATAGTAAAAAATAAAATTAAAAAATCCAACCAGAGCGTAGGGCCCATACAAGTAGGGGGTGGAACATGTCGGGTTGGTATTGTAGTAACCCTGCTAGTTCATTTTTGTCGACGAACATGGCATCATAGACAAAGTCGAGATTTGTCTTTATATTTTCTCTCCAGGGGCCTGCTAGGAATATAGAGGCAGAAAGTGGGACATCGTTTTCCATGAAAGGCAGGGTGTGGAGTTCTCGTAGTCGGGTGTTTTCGATTTTGAAATTATTTTCAATTTCACGAGCGGCTGCACCTTCTGCGCTTTCACCGGCAAAAACATCTCCATAAGCGGAAAGACTCCATAGGGTGTCGCTTTGCTTTATGTTTTCTCGTTTTTTTGCTAAAAGAACTCTGTTCTTGTGATCTTTTAGGATGACAAAAACAATGCGCCTGCTCATTTTCTTTTTTTTCGCTATTTCAAGCGGCATAAGTAAGAAGGGATCGCCTTGATTGTCAAAAACCTCTACGAGGGTGGAGAGTTCTTGGGGGGCTTTTGTGTATGGACAGTCTGATAAATTTGATAAAGGAAACATCATGGAAACACCTATAATATTGGAAGAATGCCATTTAGAGGCTGTGTGTGCACTAGAGAAAAAATATTTTTCTCATCCGTGGAGTGAGGAGCAATTTTTGGAAGCCCTGCATTCGCCCCACTATAATCTTTGTGGTTATATTAAGGAAAATCAGGTGCTTGTTTATTTGCTCACATCTACGATAGATGATTATTGTGAAATTATCAATATCGCTACAGATAAGGAGCATAGAAGAAAAGGCTATGCGTATCAAGTCTTAGATTATTTTTTTAAAGAAGCTGGAAATACGCACACGGTTTTAGAGGTGCGCTCTCAAAATATTGCAGCACAAGAGCTTTATAAGAAATTTGGTTTTACACAAATTCATATTCGGAAAAACTATTATGATGACGACGACGCCCTTGTTATGGAGCGAAGTGTGTAAGGGTGTGTTTTGGTCTTTTAAAGTACGGATTATTAAAACGCAAAAGGTCTTTGTAAAATTTACAAAGACCTCTGAAATATGGCTCCCCGAGACGGACTTGAACCGCCAACCTAGTGATTAACAGTCACCCGCTCTGCCTATTGAGCCATCGGGGAAGAACCTATTTAGGCGTGCACTTCATCAGTGCAGAAATGTAAATAGCCTAATGCGGAAGGCTGGTCAAGTAATATTTTCATATTTTAATGCTTTTTTACGATATTTTTGGTGTGAAAACTTTAAGTATTTGGTTTTATTGAATTTCATGTTTTATGCCGTATAGGCACAAAACATAAGAAATTCTTCAAAAAATAAATATTTTTGTATCAAAATAAAAAATAGTTCCTTATTTTGAGAGTGTTTTTTTGCCTGTTTTGATATGACGAGTCTTATGGAATTATTTTGTTCCAAAAAGACGATCGCCAGCATCGCCGAGTCCTGGAAGAATATAACCATTTGCATCTAAGCATTTATCAACAGACGCTGTAAAAATTTCGATATCAGGGTGAGCCGCTTCCACTCGTGCAATACCTTCTGGTGCGCAGACAAGGTTTAGGCTATAAATCTTCTTCACCTCGTGGCGTTTGAGAAGATCAATGGTAGTTATTAAAGAACCGCCCGTTGCGAGCATAGGGTCTAAAATAATGGCCACTCTGTCTTTTATATCTTTAGCAAGTTTGACATAATATTCTACAGGTTCAAGGGTTTCTTCGTCCCTGTACATCCCTACCACGCTGATTTTGCAACCAGGAATCATATCAAGAGCGCCGTCCATAAGTCCTAATCCTGCTCGAAGAATAGGCACAATGGTTGCCATTTTTCCAGGAATATAATCAACTTCAATGGGGCCAGCCCAACTTTCCTCTGTTTTTTGTTCCACAGGAAAATCACGTGTCACTTCATACATAAGAAGTCTTGTGATTTCTTTTGTTATGGAACGAAAATCACTTGTTGAAGTAGAGCTTTTACGAAGTAAGCCTAATTTATGTTTCACTAAAGGATGGTCAACTACATGCACAGCCATATTAATCTCCTTGAATTATTGTTTGTATAAAGACAATGTGTCTT
>CAMQVJ010000135.1 GCA_947038175.1 uncultured Desulfovibrio sp. | reverse complement strand
AAAGGGTTGTATGATGAGAGAACGATAGACAATCATAAGTTGAGAATAGTTATTATTTTAGGTTATTTCAGTAGAAATATGATATAAAAAGTACATAAATAATTTAAAATAGAGACTATTTTAGACACAATAATTGTCAGAGGGAGGCATTATGAATACAAAGCTAACTATCCTCTACGAGCGTTTAAGCCGAGAGGACGAGCGAGAAAATGAAAGCGTGTCAATCGAAAACCAGAAGGCATTTTTAGAGGATTATGCAAACCGTAATGGATTTACAAACATTGTGCATTTAAGTGATGACGGTTGGAGTGGCACACGTTGGGACAGACCAAGTTACTTAAAACTGATTGAAGAAGTAGAACGTGGCAATGTGGGAGCCTGTATAACGAAAGACATGTCAAGAATCGGTCGAGATCACTTACGTGTTGGGCTGTTGTTAGAGCAGTTCAGAGAGTGCAACGTGCGATTTATCGCAGTGAATGACAATGTAGATACGGACAAGGGCATGGACGACTTCACCCCTTTCCGTAATATCATAAATGAGTGGGTGGCACGAGACACAAGCCGAAAAATACGCACTATTTTCAGCGCAAGGACAGCACAGGGTAAACACGTCACAGGAGCATTGCCCTATGGCTATCTACACGACCCTAGCGACCGCCAAAAATGGATTTTAGATGAAGTAGCAGCCCCCATAGTCAAGCGTATCTATCAAAGCATAATCAAGGGCAAATCCATAGCAAAAATATCAGAAGAATTAACCAACGAAAAGGTGTTAACGCCAAATGCCCATTGGCGAACTATCAAAGAAAGTACAAGCATGGGAAAAGTGGGAGCAGACCCCTATCGATGGTCAACAGCGACTATCATTGCAATTACTAAAAAACAAGAGTATATGGGCTTAAATGTGTTAAACAAGACCACAAAGGAAAACTACAAAGCCAAACGCAAGCAGACCCCCAAAGAGGATTTAATCATATTCAAAGATATGCACCCTATCATCATTGACGAGGAAACATGGCATATTGTAGAACGATTACGCAAGACCAAACGCAGTACAAGCAAACTTGATGGGGAGACGAACCCGCTGACTGGAGTTCTGTATTGTGCCGATTGTGGGCAAAAGCTGTATCACAAAAAAGGCAGTGCAGGCAGAGACAATCAGCCACATCACGAGTATGTTTGTTCAAGTTATCGCCACTATTCACGCACCTGTACTTGCCACTATATCAGAATTGCGGTTGTAGAAAACTTGATACTCACAGCCATACAGCGAGTGAGCCGATATGTAAAAGAAAATGAGCAAGAATTTGTTGAAAAATTGAGAGAGACTTCTACAATCCTACAAGCTGAAACAGTGAAATCAAATCGCAAGCGGATAGGCAATGCAACCCGCAGACGTGCGGATATCAGCGGTTTAGTGAAAAAGCTATATGAGACGTATGCAATAGGCAAAATACCCGAAGAACATTTTACAGAATTGATTGCAGACTATCAGAAAGAGCAACAAACCCTTGATACCGAAATTCAAAAATTACAAACAGAGATTGAGGAGTACAACACCGAGAGCATCAAAGCCGATAAATTCACCCAACTTGTGCAACGTCATACAGAGTTAAGCGAGTTCACACCGCTATTGCTCAATGAGTTTATCGAAAAAGTTGTTGTTCATGAAGCTGTGAAGATAGACAGCAAGCGAGAGCAAAAAGTTGATATTTACCTCAACTTTATAGGACAATTCGAGCCACCACTCACCGAAGAAGAACAAAGAGCAGAAATCCCAAAACGCACAAGCAAGAAAAAACTTAGATGTGAAATGACAGAAGAAGAAGTACAGCGATTGCGTGAACGAGATATCGCACGTTATGCCAAAAAAGTTGCGGGCAAAAAAGCCGCAGAGAAAGCCGAAAGAGTGGCAATATTAAAAGGTACAAAATACGATTCACAAAAACAAGAAGAATTACCAATAGATGAAATAGCATAAATTATAAGCACACTAAGGACGGAGCAACATTGTTGCAGTCTTTTTTGTTCACAAAGTAAAGATTTATTTTTATCATAGCTAAATGTGATTCTGTCAGTTTTACATACTAAAATGGTACAAACATTAAGCCAATAGCAAGGACTGGTACTAAAAACCAGTTACCCATCATTATGCAATGGCTGCACCACTAGCAAACAACAGTAAGGAAACTGCACAGATTAAGGGAAACTTATAACTTCGCCCTGTCACTTCGAGGATGGCTTTGGTCTGTGCCAGATCTCTTTTAAAGTAGGATTTCTTTTTGTGTTTGGTAGTTTTATTCAGAGCATCTTTTAGGCTTAGTGGCTTACTGGATAACCGTTTGAACACATCGGTTGTAAAGTCCATCGGTGAAATTTTTAGCAAATAAAAAAGCCTGTAATCATTCCAATACAGGCGAGCAATAGCATTATATTCAAGGTTTTCACTCCTTTTTGCATATTTTGTTGTATTTTAGGTTGAATTATGGTATTATGTAGATAAAAAGATAATTTACATAATGCGGAGGAGTATATTATGGCACTTAAGAAAAAGGAACTGGAACTAATACAAGATGAAACTCTTGATATTAAAATTTTTGCTAACTGTTTTAATATGGCAGGTGGTATTGTATTTAAGAAAATTGAAGGTACATTATACATTACAAATAAAAGAGTTTGCTTTTATGGAAGAGGGTTTGGTGACACACACATAGAAATGTTTTATAATGAAATTAAGGAAGCTAAAAAAGCATATTTAATGCTTAAATGTCCTTTGCCAGGATTAGGATTTAAAATTTTTACAGATGAAGGTTATCATAGTTTTACTGCAATGAAAAGAGCGAAAATTTTAGAATCAATAGAAAAAAACTTATCCCAAAATAGATAAATTTAGTTAATTTGTGTTTAATGAAATTACTAAAGTAAATAAACATACCACGCAGTAAAAAATAAATTAAATAAGCAACCCTAAAGACGGAGCAATTAACATTGTTACCGTCTTTTTTCTTGCCCCCAAACAACAAGAAGGAGATTTACAAATGGCAAACAAAAATATCATAGCACAGATTGAAAAATGCAAAATAGACTCCGAAAAAAAGCAAGAGGAAA
>CAMQVJ010000134.1 GCA_947038175.1 uncultured Desulfovibrio sp. | reverse complement strand
CTACGCCGCCAACCTCAAACATCAGCTAATCGGTGGCTAGGCATTTTCGAGCCCGTAAAGTAATACGGGCGTGTTCTTTACACGCACAAACACCCCTAAAAGCTGACATACAACACCTTACAGCACTTTCGAGGTATACAAAAAATCAGACAAAAAATAACCCCCAAACACCCAAAAAGAGCGCCCTAAAAAAGCGCTCTTTTCACAAATAAACACTATATTTGCCCCTCACACACACACAAAGCACTCTAAAAAAATGAACACCCCAATCACCCCAACAACCGCAGCCTATTACATTCAAATAACAATAGACATAACCACCATGACACGCGAAACCCTGCAAAAAATAATACGCGCCACACATTACCCACAGCCATCACCCCGCTACATCTCATACCACCACGCACGCGTAGCACTCGCCTCGCTCGCCCTCACAAGCTCTCCCACACACAGCCCTGTAAACTCAGTAGATCAGTGGGTTAAATCCTGCGCCCTAAAATATTACTACTCCTCACCAGTACACGCCAACGCAACCCGCGACCAATTTCAAGCCTATTTCGATAGAAACCGCATAGGCTGGACCACCTACACCGCCAAAAACCTCGACCAATACCAAGGAAATGGCATCTACGACGGCGCCACACTCATATACCTCTTCACCGCCGACACCTTTACTCACAACCACATAACCTACACCATCACACCCCAAAACCACCCATTATAGTTAACAATACATAAAACAACAACCACCTAAAAACATCCAAAACTATCAAAATGATACAAAAATAACACAAAAGCTATCTATTTGCACATAGCTTCGACCTTTCGTCGACATCCCGTCGACCTTGCATCGTGTCCACTTAATTTGCACCTTTGCCCACGTTGAGAAAACCCAGAGCCGACACAGGCTTCAGATCACCCCTCAGCCCCAAACATATGGCAGTAGTACACAGTGGCGGACTTACCCGCATGAGCAACTCAGTAGGAGACGTAACCTACAGACAAGTAAAAGGACAAACAGTCGCATCCAATCACGTCCCACGCACAAGCACCTCATTAGCAACCCCCGCGCAATCCAAGCAACGCGTAACCTTCGGCTCCGTCGCCAAATTCGTCGGACGTCAACGCCCCGTAATCGACCGCACCTTCGAACAAACAAAAAAAGGCTGGTCATTCAACCAATATATGAAACAAAATTACCATGTATTGAAAAACATCCTAACAGCTACACAACAAGAACATGTCAACGTCTACAACCTCGCAAACGCAATTTCAACAAAAGGCGCACGCATCTACTCAAGCTATGGCGGAGGTTATGATAAAACACCAACAGTCGCACTTCTAGGTACAGCAAGCGCCGCCACAGGTGTAACAATCAATTTACCCCTTACAGCACAGATAGATAACATTGGCACAGTCGTTGTATCACTCGTTATTTCAGATGCAAATATTAATACATGCGCGGAGTATTCGCAGAATACCCCGTAACATCCGCCCAATTATTAGCAGGCAAATTCACACAAGACGTACCCTTCACAGCACTCCCCGCATTAATACCAGTACCATCCGCAACAAACGATTTAACAATCATGGCACTAGTATCATACAAAGACAGCACCTCCCGAAAAATCTCAAAATCCTATGTACAATGCGTAAAACTAGGAGCAGAAGCGATCGACAGCGGTATCGTTGATGGTGGGAGTGGAGGAGACGGCGGCGGCGATGGCGTTGTTGAAGTTTAAATCAAAAATACAAACACCTCAAAATAGAAACAAATGAAACCACTTTGGAAATACACAGTAGGACTCGTAATCGAATTAGTTATAAAAGTTCTTCAGTCCTTCGTCTCAAAATCGGACAATGTAATCAACGGAACAGGCTCAAACAATCGCAAAGACGACCTATAAACGTTAACAAATAACAAAAAAATGCCACTAATTAGTTTTAGTGACATTTTTTATATTATTTCGCTGCGGGTAGAGATAACCGACGGATGGGGATTCGTCGCTAACGGTATCCCAAAAAGAGCATTTTGTACAGGGGAAAGAGTTTACTTTTTCCCCTTGTTTTTTTTTCACGCGTACCCATTCCCCAAACATTAATAAAATGCAAACAGTCTACACACCTCAGCAAATGGAAGCAATCGCCGCCCATGTCGCCTTATATTCACGTACATACACACCACATCAACTAGATATCTTTATATCCAAGTACCCACAATTAGTCCCATTTTTCCAACTAGTAAAAAGCGCACAACAGTATAACACCCCCTCAATATGAAACCATATTCGATCTCTTGTGACTGGCTGCAACTCTATTGCATCACTTATATATGCGATTTTGAGACGTTTACACCTGTATTCGACAAAGGTTACAAAATTAAACGTGAAGAATTCGGTTCCCAACATTTCAAGACAATTTATACTATATATGATTATTATAATTACGATTATGTTTAATAGACATCTAAAGTATAAATGTAAATTATTAAAATCAACTACAAAGTTCTGATCTATGCATCTCTTCCATGGCTCATTTGTTTGAAAAAAATATTTGATACACAATACGTTTTAGTTACAAAATATATATTTGTAACTAAAACGTATTGTGTATTTTAAATTAGTCTTTGCTTTGTAAATTAGTAAATTCCTTTGTAAACATATTTTCCACTACTGGGTACGTATAAAGTTTGAATCTCTGCTCACTAATTGATGAATCATATTGCCAAATTGAATCATATTCTGAAATATCTTCTCCCATAGCTTCTAATTGGCGAAGATAATTGGATATTGACTTGTTTTCAATTATATATGTTGTCTCCTTTTTATCTACTGCTGGACTATGAGGTCTATTGATATCGAGCGTGAAACTTAAAATACGACATCCTTCTGGAGTAACACCGATAGTTTCGAAACTCATGCTTTTACCTATGCCTGGAAGGTTCATTATATTGCGATCAGTTGCAATAAAAGGAATATCTCGTTGAGCTAAAAGTGACGTAATTTTGGCTTGTAATGACTCTGGAGATTTAAAAAACTCAGATAAATCATTTTCTATTTGCGGAGTAACCTGACCTAGATATTTCTCTTCATGTATTTCTTGTACAGATCTACTAT
>CAMQVJ010000133.1 GCA_947038175.1 uncultured Desulfovibrio sp. | reverse complement strand
ACCAGCTAAAAATCCTTTTTCCTGCTTGATGGGCTTTGACATTTTTTTTCTTTTTTTTAGGGGGAGTTGAACTCCCCCTAACCCCCACATATCTTTTTTCAAACTTCGTTTGAAAAAAGGAAGGGGTAATAAGTTTTATTTATTTTAGGGAGAGTGAACTCCCTATCTTGGCTCTCTACTTGCGTAATTACTCGCTATGCTCGTAAATGCAAACGGCACTTGGTCGCCTTTGGTAGGCTAATCCCACATTAAGGGTAATAAGTTTTATTTCTTGTTTGGTGAAAAATAAAGGGCTTATTTCTAGTTATGGCCAGGAAGCTCCACAGAGTGAAAAGCATCACTTTGGCCATTAGCTTTTGGACAGTCTTCACTTAAAAAGCAAATATCACAAGCGCCACGAAAAGGCATACTGGTGAGGACACTGAAACGACGAGATAAGGTAGGCTCGCCGTCTTTATAGGGAATATTTTCAGCGACAAGAGCGTCTTCAATGGCGCTATTTGGTGGAGGGCAAGGCGCACAGCCTGCGGTTTCGATTTCTGGCATCACTTGATACACAGCATTCATAATCAAGCTTTGGCCTACACAGTTTAAACGAAAAGCCCTTTCACGGTCTTTTTCCCAAACTTCGTCCACTTCAGTTTCCACGGATTCATTCAACCAAATAGCAAGATATTCGCCCTTTTCTGTTTTGATAGAAAGGCTATTAAGCTCCTTGCACCAACGCTCAAAGGTGTTAACCATATCTTCTAAAACCTGCCCACCAAGGCGAGTTTCTTGCAGGAGCGCCATAACAGCTTCCATGTCAAAATAAGGCTGGATATTAAGATTTTCTTTTGTGTGTTGTGTCATTATATACCTCGTATGTATTCTCGTTTACTCTCTATGTGTATAAAAAATAAACTCGGTTGCTGACTATACTCCCGTCAAGGCTTACCTGTCAAATGTTATACTGACGAGCGCAATGAGTGAGGTTTTTTTGGGGTGACGGTCTGCACCGAGCGGTTTTAGGCGTTAACTTGCCTGTATACGAAGATAAAAAAGCCGCGCACCTATCCAACGGGCGACGTAGTCGTTTCCGTTTACGAGGAACGAGTAAATACGGAAATAGAGAGCAAAGCGCGCGAGCGCCTGACCCACGTGTCAGGCGTGAGAGCCTATCCCGAGCGAGCGCAGCAAGAGCGAGAGGTAGGCGTTAGTATGTTGTCACGTCGTAGGACACTCAAATATTATAATCATAGCACGCAGTGCTATACAGCGCTTCTAATATTCCTCACGGCGTGGCGTATGCCACACACCAAAGCCCACGCCAAACACCAAAAATGCGCAGTCCCAAACCTCAAAAAAAAGGCATAAAGCATAAACAAAAGAAAAAGAAAAAAAGAATTAAATCTGCTCACTGGGGTTTAATGTAGGAACAAAGCTTTACATTCTCAGGAAGGCACGGTAAAATAGGATTGAAAACTGATTATGGAGTACCTCATGAGTCAAATGCATTTGCCTGCAAGAATACGTTATGAATATAAAGAAGAAAAGGATGTTTCACTGAGTTATACTCATGGAGTGTGGGGCGGAATTAATCCTCAGGGTGAAATCGAGCTTAATTTTTATGTAGAGAGTGATAAAGTCCCCACTTTTTCTGAGAGAACTATTGACGCTGAAGGGGTTTTGGGCCCTGAGCTTGCGCCATATAATGAAGATGCGAGAACGGTTGTTCGCAATATTCACTCAAAAATTTTGGTGAATTATCAAACTGCCCGCGCGCTTTTGGAGTGGCTTGAAGAAAAGGTTGAAACCTTGGAAGCTGAAGAAGCGGGAGTGCCTCTTTCTATTGAGAATAATACAAATGAGAGAGAGCAGTAATACTGGATATTCAGGGCTTTAGCGTAGGATTTGCGCTATGAGTTTAAGAGTATAATTTTAGAATAAGCACCATCAAAAGAAAAGAGTAGAGAGAAATGCCTCGCAACAAAAGATATCAGTACGAAGAAGATTCGCAAGAAGAAGATCTTTTTATTAGTCGTTCACAAAAGAAGCGTGATAGTTCCGTTTTGCAGAGAGTTGGGGCGGAAATAGTCTTGCTTCCTGCTTTTAAATTAGGACTACTTCCTTTGAGTGAAGACCTTAAGCTCGCAATTATTGAGCATAAGAAAATTTCCCACAAGGAAGCGAAGAGACGACAATTACAATATATAGGTAGACTCATGCGTGAAGCGCAGGACGAAGCAGCGCTTCAAGGCAAAGATGATATTGTGACTGTTTACTTTGAGCTAAAAGAGCGTTGGTAGCGCTTTGTATTTTTTCTGTATAGATTACCGTGACAGAAAAAAGAATGAATTATAAATTTTTAGATAGAGAACAATTACCGAGCAATGACAGAACAATCATTTTACGGAGGAAAACTTTATGGCTACATTAACAAAAATTCTATGCGCTTTAGATCTTTCTGAACATAGCAAGACTGTTGCTGATTATGCATCCATGTTCGCTCGCATGTCCAATGCGAAAATTCATGTTATTTATGTCGCTCCAACTATGACGCAGTATACAGGCTTTCATGTTGCCCCTAATACCATTGATGGTTTTGTTGGCGAAATCGTGACAGGAGCAGAACACGCTATGGCGGATTTTGTGAATGAGCATTTTGCTGATATGGAAGTGGAATCTGAAATTGTGATTGGCTACGCTACGGAAGAGATTCTTAGCTCAGCAACAAAATGTGGTGCGGATCTTATTATTATGGGTACACATGGAAGAAAAGGAATGGATCGCATTCTTTTTGGTTCTGTGGCTGAAAAGGTTATTATTCAGTCAAATGTGCCTGTTATTACTATTCGACCAGAATGCCCACCTGTGGCATAAGATTTTTTGATTGAAATTAAAGCCCTGTTTGCTAAGACGATATGTCCGCAAACAGGGCTTTTTTTTTGGGAAAGGGGTGACGGTCTGCGCCGAGCGACTTTAGTAGTTAATGCGTTTTGGTACGAAGGTTGTGACGGTCTGCGCCGAGCGACTTTAGTAGTTAATGCGTTTTGGTACGAAGGTTGTGGCGGTCTGCGCCGAGCGGTTTTAGTAGTTAATGCGTTTTGGTACGAAGATAAAAAAGCCGCGCACCTATCCAACGGGCGACGTAGTCGTTTCCGTTTACGAGGAACG
>CAMQVJ010000132.1 GCA_947038175.1 uncultured Desulfovibrio sp. | reverse complement strand
AAATGTCGCACAAGAGCTTGAAAAAGTCTTAGCGAAGTATGCCTCTATTGAAGACCACTCTGTTCGAGTAGATATTGCCACAAGTGAGAGCAACCCTTCCTTTGATATTCCTATTTCCGCTGGAAAACCTGCGACAGAAGAACTTCCAACCGATTCTTCACAAATAGATGACGCTCTTGAAGCCGACCTTTTAGAAAATGATACAAACGACACACAACCCTCCCCTGAATTAATCCAAGAACCAATAGACGATGGGGGAAATTCACCACTACCAAGCGCTCCAACAAAGAGCACTGATAATGTTGTGGATTTACTGAATAAACTCGCTACGCGCCTTGAAGCAAAAGCAAGTGCTTAATGGAGATAAAAATGAAATTAATGAATATTGTTTTGATAGTAAGTTTTTTTATACTTGGAGCATGTGGAATACGAGATCATTCAACGATCCAAGCTTCAAAGGATTTTTATTTTACCCATGTCAACCGACCTGTAGAACTTGACTTAGAGCATTCTGAAAAATTAAATGACGCAGAACGCGCATTATCCCTCAAGTTTGCTAAGCTTGACAGAGAGATTACTTCACTTGCACGAGTGATGGACGGCATCCTTGACCCCACAAATCAAGCGGCTGTTGGCGCCTTAGTTAATCGATTCCCATGGGTTTCTAATGCCTATGTTTTAGACGCAGACAACGCTATATTAGGAGCTATTCCCTCCGTTGCACCAGGCGCTGTAGACTTTGGTTATTTGAGTGAAAAAGAAATACTCGCTCGTGAACTTTACGGGCATGTTCTTGTTTCTGGAGACAGCACACTTATCCTATTGGCAAGACCTTATATTCAAAGTGGTAACCTTGTCGGTTACTTAGCCGTCAGTTTTGATCCAAAAGCATTATTACCTTTTGTTGGTGATGCTTCACACGTCTTCATGAGAACCATTGACGACGTGCTATGGACTGGCGACACCTATATCTCTGAAACACCGATAGCAGATACCGACTGGAAAACAACACTCGATAAAGAATCCTCTGGTTCATTCTCCCGTAACGGGCAAACAGCTACATGGTTTACACGTTATTTCGCAGGGCTTTCCTTTATTTTTGGACTTATTGAGCCACAAAACTAGGCTATAAAGTTCATCCTATCTTTATAAATAACTTTCCCTTATTGATAAATTGAAGACCGCCCTATTTTAGAATATTCTTTTCTATGCGGCTATTTATCATCTATACACATGGAGTACAAAATGTCTGAAATTAGCGTGATTGAGCATATTCATAGCATGCAGCATCGCTGGTCTCCGCAAGCGACTGGACAATTTACTTCTCTCATGCACGATTTAGTTTTATCTGCAAAAATTATCTCACGTAGCGTAGCGAAAGCAGGCTTAGTGGATATACTTGGCGGAACAGGCGACGTCAATATTCAAGGCGAAGCCGTACAAAAACTAGACGAATTTGCCAACGATGTCATGATTTATCGTATGATAAAAAGTGGTGCCATATGCGCACTTGGTAGCGAAGAAGCGGAAGACCCTATTTTCGTCCCTAAAGAAACAGCGGGCAATTATATTATATTTTTTGATCCACTCGATGGCTCTTCTAATATCGATGTGAATGTAAGTATCGGTACTATTTTTTCTATTTATCGTGTGACTGAGGGTGAATATTTCAACCAAGACGATCTGCTCAGACGAGGCAGCGAACAAGTTGCCGCAGGTTATTTCCTCTATGGGCCATCAACCATGATGGTTTATTCTACGGGGCATGGAGTTCATGCTTTTACACTCGACCCTAGCGTTGGAGAATTTTTACTTTCCCACCCTGACCTGACTATCCCAGACGCAGGTAAATATTATTCTGCAAATCTCGGAAATTATTCTAAATGGAATGATAACGACAAAAAAGCAATGGATATATTCAATAACGATGATAACTATTCCCTACGCTATGTAGGCTCTTTAGTTGCAGACTTTCACAGAACACTGATTTATGGCGGTCTCTTTGCTTACCCTGCTGATAATAAAAACAAAGACGGCAAATTACGCCTCGTTTATGAAGCTGCACCTCTTGCGTTCCTCATCGAGCAAGCAGGCGGACAAGCTTTTGACGGTGATGGCATGCGTATTCTTGATAAAGCACCTAAGCACCTTCATGCAAGAACAGCCTTTTTATTTGGATCAAAAGCGGAAGTAGCAAAGTATAGAGCAGCATTCAAATAATTTTAGAGAGTATATGTTAGTTCTTGGTATAGAAAGTTCATGCGACGACACGGGGCTTGCCCTCGTTAATGAAACAGGTATTGTGGCATCTGTCATGGCGTCCCAAGTCCCTGTACACGCCCTTTTTGGAGGTGTAGTTCCTGAACTTGCCTCAAGAGAACATGCGAGGCTTATTGGCCCCCTGCTCGACAAATTATGGCTCGATAGCAAAAAGAATTTATCTGATATTGATTACATCGCTGTCACGCGTGGCCCAGGACTTCTTGGAAGTCTACTTGTGGGGCTTGCCTTTGCTAAAGGCTTAGCCTTTGGAGCGAATAAACCGCTTATAGGCATCAATCATTTGCACGCCCACCTTTTAGTGGCAGGACTTGAGAATGATATGCAGTTTCCCGCTCTTGGAATTTTAGTTTCAGGCGGACACACCCACCTTATTCAAATGAATAGCCCGCTTGATATGCACGTTTTAGGAAAAACCCTAGACGATGCAGCTGGTGAGGCCTGCGATAAATTCGGCAAAACTATTGGACTGCCCTACCCTGGTGGTGCGTATCTTGATAAAATAGGCCAATTAGGCACGGTGGATAAAAAGCTCTTTCCAAGGCCGTATATAAAAAATCAGAATCTCGACTTTAGCTTTAGCGGAATGAAGACTGCAGGGATGACATGGTTTGAAAAACACCCAGAAGCAGCGCTACGCCTTCTTAATTTTGGTGAGCAATATTCCGATGATTTTTTTCAAAAGACTCCTCAAATAACAAAAGACGGAGCGGCGTCCTATCTTTACGCCATTGCAGATACTTTAAAAATCAAAGCAGAGAGAGCCCTTACGAGCATGAAAGAAAACAATGCCCCAGCAAAAAGCATTGTAGTAGCTGGAGGCGTTGCGGCCAATAGCTTTGTCCGAAGCGTCTTGACAGATTTTGCCGTAAATAAGAAAATCCCTCTTTTAATCCCACGTACCG
>CAMQVJ010000131.1 GCA_947038175.1 uncultured Desulfovibrio sp. | reverse complement strand
GTCAGGCGCTCGCGCTGCGCGGCTTTTTTATCTTCGTATACAGGCAAGTTAACGCCTGAGACCGCTCGGCGCAGGCTTTTAACATTCTTCGTATACAGGCAAGTTAACGCCTGAGACCGCTCGGCGTAGGCTTTTGTGGTGTGCCCAACGCCAAGCACCAAAAATATTGCAGTCCCCATCACCCAAAAGCCCCAACAAACCCCATACAGCCCTAAAACCCCCACCCCACCCAAAAAAAAACCAATTTTAAACACAGAAAAGGAGGTGATGCCTCCCTTTCTGCTTTTAAGCTTGAATCAAATTATTTTTTAAGCTTGAATCAAATTATTTTACTGGATATCTACCACAGCAGAATTTTTCGCCTTCGGGGCAGTAACCGAGTTTTTCACATTTAGCGCCTGCGTGGTCAAAAATTTCTGGTAGGACTTTTTTGCATTCTTTGAGCATAGCGTTTGCGCAATTTCTAATTTCCCATTGTGCACGGGTGCAGCAGCGGTGTTCAAAGAAATTGAAGAGCGTTCTACAGTTCATGGTGACGACGATATTACTTGCAGCTGCTTGGGGTAGAACCATACGTGCGTCTTCTTTGGCTAGTGCGCCTCGTCCATCTTCTTCGAGCATAGTTTTAATATCTTCGTAGGCTTTGCCCACTTCTTCCATAAAGGCTTCGTAGCGTGCGAGGATTTTTTCATTTTTCGCAATGGCAGGCGGTAGCACATAATCCATATTGGAAGCATCGACATAGCGCTGACTTTGTTGGGAATAGGACGCAATTCTATGCCGTACAAGTTGATGTGTTAGGGCACGAGATACGGAGGATAGGGCGAAGGTGAAGTTCACGTGTTCTATAGGGCTTTCGTGTCCTGAGCTTATGATATTTTGGACAAATTCCGCTTGCTTTTCACGGCTAATTTCACCGCTTATCAATTTATCCCACATGTCCCCAGCGAAACCTTGAGAATAACACTGACGAAAGGCGGCATAGATAAGAGAAAGAGGATCTGGCGTGTGAGATAAAAGCTTAATATCAAATTTTGCCTGTGGCATAATAACTCCCTTATTGTATGTAGAATGTATAATTAAATTTAATACACATCTCTTCTTATAATCCTAATAGTAAATTAAACGTTTTTTCAGGAAAGGGGGAGTGTGAGGGGGAAAAACTCATTTTTTTCATTAGATTATCTTAGCAAAGAATTTGCTTAGATAATTTTATACCCGAACGGGTGCAAAAATGGGGTTTTCCCCTTCACAAAAATCCTACTCCCAATAAATATTAATGTCCCATGTGTTTGTATGCTCTTGCGGTGGCGGTACGTCCTTGCGAGGTTCGTTTGATGAGACCGCATTGAATGAGGTAGGGTTCATAGATTTCTTCTATGGTGCGTACTTCTTCTGAGCAGGCGACAGCGAGGGTTTTTAGTCCAACGGGTCCGCCGTCGTAGTGGTCAATGAGGATTGAGAGGATTTTTCTGTCCATTTCATCGAGCCCCATTTCGTCCACATCGAGGCGTGCTAATGCGTGCTTTGCTTGTTCTTCGTTGACGACATCGGTGCCGTAAACGCTGGCAAAATCTCGGACTCTGCGTAGGAGTCTGTTTGCTATTCGAGGCGTTCCTCTTGAGCGTTTGCCTATTTCCATAGCGCCTTCTGGGGTGATGCTCATATGCATAATACGGGCGGCACGTATGACAACGTCGCTAAGTTCTTGCGGAGTGTAAAATTCAAGACGGCTGATAATACCAAAGCGGTCACGTAGTGGTGAGGAGAGAAGCCCAAGACGAGTGGTCGCACCGACGAGTGTGAAAGGTTCGATATCGAGCTTGACGGTTTTCGCCGCTGGCCCTTGGCCTATAATGAGATCGAGCTTGAAATCTTCCATTGCAGGGTATAGAACTTCTTCGACTTGCATAGGCATGCGATGTATTTCATCAATAAAAAAAACATCGTTGGCTTGTAAATTTGAGAGAATAGCCGCTAAATCTCCGCCACGCATAAGGGCAGGGCCTGAGGTTGAAACAATATTCACCCCAAGCTCAGAGGCTATAATGTGGGCAAGTGTGGTTTTTCCAAGCCCAGGATTTCCGTAAAAAAGGAGGTGATCCATGGCTTTTTTGCGTTTTTTTGTGGCGTCTAAATAAACCCGTAAATTTTTGCGAAGCTCACCTTGACCAACAAAATCCTCAAGGCGCTTTGGTCGAATGCTTTCATCTAACTGCTTAAGATTGGTAGCTAAATCAAAACCGTCATCCATATCAGTTATATTAGGCATATCATTCGCATTTTGGCTGTGCTGGGAATTGCCACCATTGCCCGAATCACTAGAATCACCTGCGCCGAAAGAGTCCGTACGGGGGCTGTCTTGGTCGAAATTATTCTCGACAAAAAGCTTCGATTTCTTTCCACTGCCATTTTTAGTTTCGGCACTGGCACTCTTTGCTTCAATTTTGGCAGCATTAAGTTGAGCGATTCTCTCAGTGAAAGAAGAGGCAAATTCAGTTTCAAGCGCCCCTTCTAAATCATCGTCATAATCGTCTTCATTATCGATTGCATTCTGCTTATTTTGAGCGCTATAGCCCTTAGGCTTATAGGTGTTTTTCTTACTAAAAGACATGGTACATCCGTTTTAATTTTTCTTTTGAGCTATACTTTTTAAGGCAGCTCGTAGCGCTCCGCTCACATCTAAATCAGGTTGCGCCACAATAATTTCTTTAAGAATTTGCGCCACTTGACCCTCATCATACCCAAGGTTTAAAAGACCCGTCAGAGCGTCTTTATACACCATACCAGAAGCTTCCGTTGTTGGCAAAAGCACAGGTGTGCCGTCACCCTTCATTTTATATTTGAGCTCCAAGAAAAGCTTTTGACCCGTTTGCTTGCCAATGCCAGAAACCTGCGTCAACGCAAGCATATCCTCTTGAGCCACAATGCGACGCAAATCATCAGGGCGAAACTGGGAAAGTATCGCCAGCGCAGTGCGTGCGCCCACTCGATTAATAGTGATAAGCATACGGAATGTCTCCCGTTCGTCCCATGTTTGAAAGCCGAAAAGCTCCTGTGCGTCCTCTCGAACCACCATAGATGTATAAAGAAAAAATTCCTCACCCTTAACAGGCGATGCGTACAACGTAGGCGACGGAACATAAATCTCATAGCCCACGCCCTGACGAGTCACAAGTATAATGCTTGTCTCCGTCTTCTCTATTATTCGACCCTCTATATACGCTAACATTTTTTGTATACCTTTTGGATTTT
>CAMQVJ010000130.1 GCA_947038175.1 uncultured Desulfovibrio sp. | reverse complement strand
TAATTTGTTTTTCTATTCCAATAATTGTGAATTACGCTAGCAAATGACAGAGCGACTCACAGCAAAACAACTCAGCTGGCTTGAACATTTTTTAGACAAAGAAAGCCTAGGGTTTCTAAATGCAATCGAGGCAGCATATCTGGCAGGATATAAGGCAAAAAATCGATCAGGATACCGAAGCATTGGCAATCAAAATATAAAAAGACTGCGTCCTCAAATAGCAAAATGGCTAGAAGAGGAAGGGCTAACAGAAGAATCATTAAAACTAAAACTCATTCAGCTTCTCGATGCTAAAGAAATAAAATTTTTTTCTAACAAAGGTGAAATAACCGAGCGAGAAGTAGCTGCACATGCGGTACAGATGAAAGCGTTAGATATGGCACTTCGCCTACAAGGTCTTTTTACACAAGATGCAAAAAATAACATTCAAGAAAACACAATAGATTTCAAGGAACGCTTACGTGCAATACGACAAAGAAAAACAACTTCATGAGATAATTCCTCAATTTTACGATGACCCATTGGGATTTGTGCAATTTATTTTCCCTTGGAACGAGGGAGCATTAGCAAATTGTAAAGGGCCAGATACTTGGCAGGAAGAAATTCTCAACTTGCTAGCAACAGGCTCACAAGACGGCAAAAATGCAACAAAAATAGCAATATCATCAGGGCATGGAGTAGGTAAAACAGCAATGACCTCGTGGATAGTATTATGGTTTATGTCCACAAGAGTAAATCCGCAAATAATCGTAACAGCAAACACAAAAACGCAACTTGAAACAAAAACATGGCGAGAGTTAGCAAAATGGCAAAGCCTCGCATTAAACGGGCATTGGTTTACTCATACTGCCAGTAAATTTTTTAAGAATACAGATGCAAAAACATGGTTCGCCGCAAGTATTGCTTGGAGCAAAGAACGCTCCGAAGCCTTTGCGGGCGCGCACGAGGAAAATATTCTTATAATTTACGATGAGGCCTCTGCTATTGATGACATAATCTGGGAAGTTACCGAAGGTGCAATGACCACCCCTGGTGCATTTTGGCTGTGTTTTGGCAATCCAACACGAAATAGTGGTAAATTCCACAGTTGCTTTCACAGACAAAAACACCGCTGGCATATAGCGCAGGTAGATTCTCGTACTGCACATATGGCAAATCAGCAACAGATTAAAGAGTGGATTGAAGATTACGGAGAAGATTCCGATTTTGTCCGCATAAGGGTTAGAGGGGTTTTCCCTCGTGGCGGAAGTCTTCAATTTATCTCAAGCGAGATTATTCAAAATGCTTTTGGAAAGCATTTAGATATATCGCAATACTGCCATGCAGAAAAAGTGATTGGTGTTGATGTTGCGCGCTTTGGCGATGATCAGTCCGTTTTATGTAAACGTCACGGGCTTGCCTGTTTTGCTTTAAAAAAATGGCGCAATATCGATACCATGACCTTATCAAGCTTAGTAGCCCAAGAAGCTACTATTTTCCAACCAGACTGTATTTTTGTAGACGGTGTAGGCATAGGAGCAGGAGTCGTTGATAGACTCCGCCAGTTGGGCTTTAATGTTGTAGATGTACAAGCAGGTGCAACAGCAAGCAATAAACAGCTCTATGCAAACAAACGTGCAGAAATGTGGACAAATATGCGTTCTTGGCTTGAGGCAGGTGCTGCACTACCGCACGACACAGAGTTAGAAGCAGAACTCTCAAGCATAGAATATGGATTTACACCAACAGGGGCTTATCTTTTAGAAAAAAAGCAAGACATGAAAAGAAGAGGACTTTCTTCCCCAGACTGTGCCGATAGCTTAGCATTAACATTTGCAGCTCCAGTGCAAAAAAGACAAAGCTTACAAGCAGGCATAGCGCTCGATACGGGAAGAAAACTCCGCTAAAAGGAAACAAAAATGAAAGTTTTTACAAGAATTGTCTTAGACATGGAAACTCTTAAGTGCCTAGAAAGCGAAAGTTTTGAACATACAGGCGAAATAGCTCTTTGCTGTTCCACTCAAAATAATCCGCCACCTAAAGCACCAGAAATTCCTGATGCACCACAACTGGTGAGTAGACAAATGAGAACAGCGAGAAAAAACCAGAAACAAGACCTACTCCTTACTAAAGGAAGAAACGCAACAATTCTTAGTTCCAATCTGAATGATAGTGCGAACTTAAACACAAACACTCTTCTTGGAAGATAAATGCACAGTAAAAGGAGCATAAAATGACAACAGATGGACAAGAACAAGCTAGCCAAAATCTACTAAATGAGAATTTAAGCGGAGAAAATTCACAAAGCCTAAACACTGAAACTATAGGCACAGAAGCTCTAGGTGCAGAAAATTCTGGCACGTACGATTTTCAAATAGAAGGTATGGAAATAGATCAGGAAGCTTTAGAAGAAGCAAAGCCAATCTTTGATGAGTTAGGTGTAACAAACGAGCAAGCAAAAGCTCTTTCAGAACTCTATGCAAAAGGACTACAAAAGTTTCAAGACAACGTAGATAGTGAAACAGAAACGCAAAAACAAGCCCAAGCGCAGCAGTGGAAAGATTCTATTACAAACGATGCAGAAATTGGTGGCAAAAGTTTCAAAGAAAACATTCAACTTGCCAATCAAGTTTTAGACACTTTTGGAAATTCCGAAATCAACGAAGCTTTTAAGGACACAAGTATAGGAAACAACCCTAGCATCGTTCGCCTGCTCGTACGCATAGGAAAAGCAATGCAAAACGATAAACTTATCACAGGGCAAACTAATTCTCACACAGACCCAGCAAAAGTTTTCTATCCTACTATGAAATAGAACTCATATTTGATTATTTCAAATGGAAATAACAATTAATTTAATGGTTTAAGAAATTCATACTAGATAGAATATCCTAACTAGAAGATAGAAAAGAGTCATGAGAGAAAAAATGAAAAATGAGAAACAAAAATGCTTAAATAAGTCGATATTTTTACAGCAAAACAATTAAAAAAGTAATTACTTAAACACTTTAATCACTAGCAATTTACTCATTTAGTAATTTAATGGCTAAGAATTAGCATAATAGCAATTGCGCAATTTAACAATTTAACAAGTTAACAAGTTAACAAGTTAACAAGTAATTATGTAGTCTTATAGCTATATAACAAGTAACAATCTACCCATTAATATTTTTTTAATTTAATAAAAAGACAATAATAAGGAGCAATCATGTTCAATAACCCAACACTAGCAGATATTGCAAAACGCTTTGACCCAAAAGGTAAAGTAGACAATATCGTCGAAGTACTCGCACAGAGCAACGAAATATTAGAAGATATGACTTTCATAGAAGGTAATCT
>CAMQVJ010000129.1 GCA_947038175.1 uncultured Desulfovibrio sp. | reverse complement strand
AATAACGTAGATTAATAAGTGGTTTTTCCCTTGCTTTTTTGTTGGCTATGCTATAATTTTTCACAACGGTTCTCGCTGTATTTCTCTTCTTGTCCTTTTCTCATTGTCTCTATAATTCAAGAGAATATGCTGAAATTCACAGCTCATTCAATTTTATAATCCATTGAATCAATTGATAAATATAGACAGAACCCCGTCGCACAAATGATGCGACGTGAGATGTTCCAAAGCTTCCTGAAACTTTATACAAACAACATACCGAAGCTATTTTAGATTACATTTTTACTCGTCAGGTTTTACCCCTGCGAATGATTATCGTATACGACATGTGAGACGCTTTTTCCAAAAAGTGGGACATGCTTATATTGAATCGGAAGGATTAAGTATGTTAAAAAAAGAAGATTTTTTTCACCAAACAATGCTCATTTTCAAACTAGGTCTTCCTATTTGGCTTGGGCAAATAGCTCAAATGTCTATGGGTTTTGTGGATACAGTTATCGCAGGTAGAGCTGGCGCCGTTGAAATGGCAGGCGTTGCCGTTGGGGGAGCTTTTTGGGTGCCTCTGCTTCTTTTTGGTCAAGGTATGCTCAACTGCATAGGGCCACTTGTGGCGCAAGGACGTGGCGCAGGGAAAGAAAACAGCCTGCACCGCTTTTGGCGACAAGGGCTTTGGTTATCCATTATTCTAAGTATTTTCCTTCTTATTTTGTTCACCATTTCCTCTTCCGCTATTTTGCATTTTGATGCCATCGAGCCTGAGCTTGCCCTTGTGACAGCCAATTATATCGATTATATAAAATGGGGTATGCCTGCTTTTCTCCTCTTCTTTGTTTGTCGCTTCTTTCTTGAAGGTAAAGGACAAACGAGACCAGCCATGGTGGCAGGTTTTGCAGGGCTTATTTGTAATATTCCTTTGAATTTTATTTTCGTTTTTGGTTATTTTGGCATGCCAGCCCTTGGCGGTGCTGGTTGTGGGCTTGCTTCTGCTGTGGTTTGTTGGATTATGCTTGGAGTTATTCTCTATTATCTCAAGGCTTACTCCCCTAAAACCATGGGCATAGTAAAACCTAACAAACAACTTATGACCCGTATCGCTCGTATTGGTTTTCCTGGTGCGCTTGCTCTTTTGCTTGAAGTTTCCTCTTTTGCGCTCATATCCCTTTTCATCGCTCCCCTTGGTAGTGTAGTCGTAGCTGGTCACCAAGTTGCCATGAATATGGTAAGCCTTGTTTTTATGTGTCCGCTCTCCCTTGGTATCGCTACCAGTATTCGTATAGGTATATGCCTTGGTGCGAAAAAATACCACGAGGCTAAACTCGTTCGACAAACAACGCTCATACTTAGTATTTTTATGGGGCTTTCCATATGCGTTTTCTTGCTCATAATGAGAATTCCTATTGCGCACATGTATTCTACCAATCCTGAAGTTATCGCCCTTGCTAGTTCTATGCTTATTTTAGGCGCTTGCTACCAAATACCAGACAATATACAAATTGTTGTGTTATCCGCTTTACGTGGCTATAATGACACAAAGGCTATCTTCGTTTTCTCCATTATAGCCTATTGGTGTATCAGCCTTCCTATTGGTTATTTGCTTTGCTTCACCGATATTATTATACCAAAAGTCGGCGTTGCTGGTTTCTGGATGGGGCTTATTATTGGCCTAACCGTTGTGAGTACTATGCTCATGCTACGGATTCTCCACCTTGAAAAAATGTCACCTGAGCAAATTAGCGCAAAGATTGCTCGCTAAAATATTCGAGGAAAATTATGCTGCTTACTATCGCTTTCAATCCCGACCTTGATTGTTTTGTCCCTACAAAAGAAGAATGCTATGCATTATGGGATAAATATGAAATGTTGGAAAATATTCGAGAACACAGTATAATGGTTGCAAAAACAGCCTTATATCTTACCAAAAGTGGTCTCGATTGTAGACAAGCCATTCCCAAAAATTACGTGCTTGCCGCTGCCCTTTTGCATGATATAGCAAAAACATATACAATACGTCATGGCGGCGATCATGCACAAATGGGGGCGGCCTTTGTTCGTGCAGAAACAGGAAACCCCTATCTTGCACACGGCGTCTTATCCCATATTTATTGGCCTTGGACTGAAGGAAGCCTCTGCGTCGAACACGACCCATGGCGTATGCCACTCCTTATTTCCTATGCCGATAAAAGGGTTTGTCATGATAAAATCGTGGGCATCAATGACCGCTTTGCAGAACTTATGAACCGATACGGTACAAGTGAATACAAACGACAACGCATTCAAGAAAACCACGATCAAAGCCTTACCTATGAAAACACCCTAAGAAAATACCCCGTTAATCTTGATTTTTCCTATGAAGAAATTAATTCCATCGAGCTTTAAATATAAAAATACCAAAGCACAAATTGAGCTTTGAATATAAAAATACCAAAGCATAAATTGAGCTTTGAACACAAAAATACCAAAGCATAAATTAAGCTTTGAACACAAAAGTAAACAAAGCCTAAAAGGACAAAAACATGAATCCAATGAATATACTCCTTATCGCAGGGGGCTGGTCGCCCGAACGAGAAATATCCCTCAAGGGTGCTGAAATCATTCTAAAATCCCTCACAGCCCGTGGGCACACTGTCACCTTCTACGACCTTGAACAAGGCTTTGAAGATTTGTGCACACTTGCAAAAAAAGCCGATGTTGCCTTCATCAATCTACACGGCTCCCCAGGTGAAGACGGACTTGTGCAAGCATTTCTTGAACGCCTCAACTGCCCCTATCAAGGTTCAAACCCTGCCGCCTCTTTTCTTGCATTGCACAAATACGCAGCAAAAGCACTCTTCCAAAATGCAGGACTCAACACCGCAAAAGGCTTTTTTCTCGCAAGCATGCCCTCAGATGAACGCCTAAGCGAACTCATGGAAAACTTAGTCTACCCACTCTTTGTCAAATCAAATGACGGCGGTTCAAGTCTACACCTCTACCGCACACACAACAAACAAGAATGCACAGACGCACTCAACAATATTTTCAACGCAGGTCATGAAGCCCTCGTAGAAGAACTCGTCACAGGAAAAGAAATCACCTGCGGTGTTCTCGGGGAAAAAGCTCTGCCACCCATACTCATTCTCCCTAAAGGGGAATTTTTTGACTTTACCAATAAATACGCCGCCGATGGTGCAGAAGAAATTTGCCCAGCTCCCATCAGCCCAGAAATGACTCAAAAAGTTCAAGCCATGGCACTAAAAGCGCACAAAGCCCTCGGGCTTAGCGACTACAGTCGCTCCGATTTTATCATGACAGCAGAAAATGAATTCTTCCTACTAGAAACCAACACCCTACCTGGTATGACCGCCACAAGCCTCGTACCGCAAGAAGCAAAAGAAATTGGAATGGAATTTCATGAACTACTGGAAGCCCTCCTTGAAATGGCTATGAATAAAAAGAAATAAAATATTTTTTTGTTTTTTGTTTTTTTGTTTTTTTTTTTTTTTTTTTGGAAACCCCTTTTTTTTTTTTAAATTAATATTTTTCCCCCCCCCCC
>CAMQVJ010000128.1 GCA_947038175.1 uncultured Desulfovibrio sp. | reverse complement strand
AAAAAAGAAAGAAAAAAGAAAGAAAAAAGAAAGAAAAAAGAAAGAAAAAAGAAAGAAAAAAGAAAAAGAAAGAAAAAAGAAAGAAAAAAGAAAAAGAAAGAAAAAAGAAAAAGAAAAAAAATTCAATCTAAACTTGTGTGTATATATCGTGTAATTCTTTGCTTGTTTGCATAGAGATTGGAACTTCGATAATATGCACATTTGTTTTTTGGGCTAGTGCGTTTGTGAGGGATTCTGTGAATAATTGGTAGCTGTCGATTTTTGTGTAGTTGAGATTATATATTTGTTCTAGGCCTTGAAAATCCATACCGTGTGGGGTGGAAAAGAGGTAGTCAAAGTGTTTTGCGTTGTGTTGTGGTAGGTATTGAAAAATTCCACCGCCGTTATTATTCATGAGTATGATAATGAGATTTAAATTATGGGTTTTTCCTATGAGTAGCCCGTTCATATCATGGAAAAAAGCGAGGTCACCTGTGAGTAATATGGTGGGCTTTTTGTTTGTAGCTATGCCGAAGGCGGTGGAGATTGTGCCGTCGATGCCGTTGACACCTCGGTTGCCCATTATTTTTATATCTTGTTTTTTCGCTTGCCAAAAATAATCGATATCACGAATAGACATGCTGTTTGCTGCGAGTAGGCGGCTTTCTTTTGGTATATTTTCTTGAAGAATTTGAATGATTTTGCCTTCAAAGAGAAGCGTTTCTTGTTTTGCAGAATTGAGTTTTTCTCTCATGCTTGTTTGATATGATTGCCATTTTTTTAAATATTCATCGTCTGTGTTTATTGCCTTTATTTGTTGAATGAATGATTTTGCATCACCGAGAATAAAGGTGTTTGTGCTGAGTGCTGGATTTCTGTATTCGGGGCTTTCGCTTATTTGGAAGCATTCTATTTCGTGATGCAGGGCTAAAAATTGGTAGAGGCGTTTTGAAACGGGGGCTTGCCCAAAGAGGAGAATATAGTCTGGTATAAGCTCTTTTTTCACGCTGTCTTCTTTGAGGAACGAGTCATAACTATCTATAATGGTTGAACTATTGAACGAGCGAAGTCCTGATAATGGGTCGGCTAGGATAGGGGCTTTTAGGTTTTCCGCCATGCGAATAATTTCTTCATGGTAGGGTACTGCGCTGTCTGTCCCGCAGATGATAAGCCCTTTTTTGCTTGAGAGGGTTGTTAGCCTTGCACGCTCGGCGAAGCCTACAAAACCAGCTTCAGAAAAAAGGAAGTGCGATAAACTTTTTTGTAGGGAAAATGCAGGGGTGAAGCGCCCTAGGGAAAAGGCGTTTTTGTCGAGATTTGGGGTTAGGGGGTCTCGTAGGGGAACGTTGATATGGACGACGCCTTTTGGTGCGCATTCACATTGAATATAGGCTTTTTGCATGATGATTCGTGCGTTTCTAAAGTCTTGAATCGTGGAGTTTTCGTTAGAGCTTGGAATGGATAATTCTTGGTAATACTTTGTAAAATTACCGAAAATTTGATTTTGATTCATGGTTTGAGGTGCGCCCACGTATTGCAGTTCGTAGGGGCGGTCTGCGCTTAATATGATAAGGGGTAACCTTGCATGGCTTGCTTCAATAATGGCAGGGAGATAGTGGGCAAGTGCGGAACCTGATGTGCAAACAAGCACTACGGGCACATTTTTTTCCTTGGCAATACCGAGGGCAAAAAAGCCTGCACATCGTTCGTCTATTTGAAGATATGTGTCAAATTTATGTTCACAAAACCACATGGATAAAGGGGTTGAGCGTGCGCCAGGGCTGATGACAATGTCACGTATGCCAAGCTCGTAAAGTTCGTCAACCACAGCGGCGATATAGGTGTTCATACGCTCCCCATAGAGAATGTTTTTTTTGTTTTTATTTATATTCTAATTTCTATCTAAATGTATTTTATTCTGTGGTGGCGGACCAATAGCCTTTGAGTTTGTTTTCCTTATCGAAGACTTCCACGCTTACAAAATAACTTTGAATCTTTTTCTTTTCAATTTCTTTAGGCGGAAGGGATTTAATGGTTATTTTTGCTATGAAATCATACTGAGAGATTTCAACTGGTAACATTTTAAGGTGTGTTTTTTTGAAAATATAGTCTCTTAGGTATGTATCAATGCTCTTTGTGTCTAATTCTATATCATTTGTATTATTGATGATTTTATCAACTAATAGGGCAGGGGAGGGAGCCGTTTCGAACATGGGGGAATGTGTCATCTTTTGAATAATAATTTCAAGCTTCTTTGTTATATTGGCTATACTTTGTTTTGTTAATTTTTCTATTATGGGTGTTTCGATTTTTTCGGTAACTTTCTCTGTACTCTTCTCGGTAGTTTTTTCCGTGCTTTCTTTGGTGTTTTTTTCAATGTTCTCTGTACTATTCTTTGTAGTTTCTTCGGTAATGTCTTTTGGGCTTGTGGAATCGTTTAGAGGTTTTTCTTTTGAATTTTCTTCTCGGAGTTTAAGTTCTGTGGCACCATCTGATGTGTGGAGTTTTTCTTGTTCTTTATGTTGGGGGAGAGGCTGTTCAGGTGCTAAAACTTTTCTTTGTGGATCTCTAGTTTTTGGGGCTTCACCTTGTTCAAAAAGCTCGTCTGCTTTTAGGTTGCCTTGGGATTTTTCTTTTTCTGCTTTTGTTTTTTCTTTATTCTCGACATTTGCTTTTGTTTCTTTTTGCTTACTTACGGATGTTTTTTCCACGTTGAGATTTTCTTTGGTTGGGTTCGTTATATTTTTAACGAGTGAGCTTAGTTGGGCTTCTAGTTGCAGTTCTTGTATGTCTTTTTTTGATAGGAGCGGTGCTTTTACTGGAGCGTTTTTATTTGATTTCTTTTCTTTAGGCGTTTGCTCTTTTTTGTCTTTTTTTTCTATAACTTGCTTTGTGTCGCTTTCGATTTTTGCTTGTCTTCTGGGCTGTTGTGGGGAGAGGGCTTCGTTGAGTATGCTCAGTTCTGATTCTGTTTGGGGAGTGGCAATAGTTCCGATGGGAGTTTCTTCTTGAGTTTCTAGATTGTTCAGGCTTTCATTAATAAGATAGTCTTCTGATATAGCAAAGCACTTGGATTGTATAAGAAAAACTACAATACAGATAGATAGAAAAGTAAGTGGAATGCGTGTTAATGGAGGCATGGGTATTCCTTGTGTGCTATGTCGAGCTTTAAACTTTATATTCAAAAATAGTAGCAAATATCTGCGTTTGTTTATGGAAAGAGTGGAAATATGTGCGGAGAAAAGTCCAAAAATATTCCACGGGAAGGATTGTATAATAAAACGGCAGTATTGTATATAAATAGCTGTCTTTGGAAAATAATTTTTATAGGAGTATCCATTTCTGCTAAATAATATTTTACCTGTTGTTTTCTTTAGAGCTTTGAAATGACTTTACGATGGTTTTTGCTCTTGCTGTGCGACTTCACAATTTTTAAAAGTTGCGGTATGGTTTTATATTGAATTGTGTTTCTCTGTTACTTTATATTTTATACTGAATTGTATAGCCCCTTTAAAGTTGAATATATGCTTTTTCAGGAAGGGGGTCTGGGGGAGACCTCATTTTGTGCCACAAAATGGGGTTTCCCCCAGAAAAACAAAACAAAACAAAACAAAACAAAACAAAACAAAACAAAACAAAACAAAAC
>CAMQVJ010000127.1 GCA_947038175.1 uncultured Desulfovibrio sp. | reverse complement strand
GCAAAGAATATATTATAAGTAGCCAAGAGCCTATATACGATCAATTGAACCAGCTAGTTCAAGAATACGCACAATATGATTTTTCAAAAAGCACGGCATGGCAAACACAAACGGCTCATAAGGACGAGGCTCTACAAAGCGATACGGTAGAATCTAAACCTGTCGAAATTGATTTTATTGATTTGGGTTCACGCCTCTTCGCTTCGGCTTCTGCGAGCATATCCGAGTTCTTTTCTTTTGATGAAGATAATACTGTTTATACGGTCACGACTTCGCTTTTTGCTGGCATAGATGAACTTCTCAATGCAAACGATACGCAAAAAACAGACTCGGATATAAAGAACGCCTCTGAAGCAAATACTGGAACAGACGCCAGTGCGGATTCTTTATCTGCGTCGGTTCAAAAAACCGATGGAGTGACAGCGCAAAATACGCTAGGCACGACGGCGGAAAATACGTTAGGCGTGACGGCGGAAAATACGCTAGAAAATACCTCTGAAAATTCAGAGAAAAACCAAGAAATCGCCCTTGCTCCTTCACAGAATATCACAGGCACTGAAGCGTCTTTAAATACGGAAAATACAAATAGCACCGCAGATTCTTTGGCTATTCCCCTTAGAAAATATTCTCCTCAAAAAACTCAAACAATAGCCGAACCGACCCATATTCAAGAAGCTCTTCTTGATGAAAATATGACCGCTGCCCTTTTGCTTGAAGATGATTTTACAAGAAGTGAAGCGGCAGGCGCAGCGCAAGCAAACCCCGAAAATGTCAACTCTGACGCTTTTTCCATAAAAGAAATGCTTGGTTTGGCTGAGCGTGGCAATCTTTATTATAATCCAAAGAACTCAAGCCCTGCGCCAAGCGATGCTTCCCTTAGAGAGTACGAAAGTGTCTTGCCTGATTACGGCAAAAAAACAAAGGTTCTCATTGTGGGCGATTCCATGATGATGGAGGGCTTAGGGCCAACTTTGCAAACTGCCCTACGTAAACGGGACGATTTGTCCGTTGTGCGTGAGGGACGTTATTCTTCTGGTTTAAGTCGCCCTGACTTTTATAATTGGCCTGAAAATCTCATGCGTCTCATTCAAAAACATGAACCGCAGTTTATCATTGTTTCCATGGGTGCAAATGACACGCAAGATATTGTTATCAATAAGAAACGCTTTTTCATTGACAGCGCCCCGTGGGAACGAGTTTATGGAATACGCACGTATAATTATCTGAATATTGCCGCCGCAGAAAATCGACAAGTGCTATGGGTGAGCCTGCCAGTTATGGGGCTTGAGCCTTATTTTACACGCACAAAACGTATTTCTAAAATCCAAGCAGAAGTGAGTTCCTATTTTGAGCGTGTAGACTACGTGAATATTGAACATTTGCTCACAAAAAATGGCAAGTACACAAGTTTCGTACAAGGAAAAAACAATAAAAGCATACGCTTGCGCAGAAAAGATAATATCCACGTAAGCCAAGAAGGCGGAGAAGTACTCACCAAATATGTTTTGCCACAAGTACAAGAAAATATTGATACTATTCGTTATAATGAAGTAAAAGGCGCACCTATGCCCCCTATTTCAGGGCAAGCAAACCGTGTCACTTTCACCTCTGAATTCAGAAAAAAAGAAACAGAATATTTTATTTACCTGCCTAAAGGGCTTGAAGAAAACACAAATACGACTCAAACTATGGGCTTGAATAATTCACAAGCGCAAGGCAATACTTCACAGATTCAAGCTCAAAGTGAGAAGTCTCAGGCTCATAATAAAAGCAATCAAATTCAAGGGCAAGTTCCCTCTATCCCGCTTCTCATAAAAGACAGCATGAAAAGTGGTGAAGAGCGTTTCCCTGTGATTTATCTTTTGCATGGCGCTTATGATTCAGGCGATGCGTGGAATAAAGCCATGGGTAAGGAATTGCAAAAGATAGCAGATGAAAAACGGGTGATTATTGTCGCCCCGTCTTCTGAGCCGTTTGGCTGGTATGTGAACAGCCCCTTTATTGTACAAAATCAGATTGAAAGCTTCCTTGTGAAAGAGCTTGTGCCACATATTGACTCGCTGTATCCCACAACAAAAAAGCGTGCGCTTGCAGGTCTTTCCATGGGGGGACATGGCGCCATGCTTCTTGGTTTCAAACATCCAAAAACATTCCCCTCTGTGGCGTCCATAAGTGGTGTGCTTGATATCCGTTTACACGCTAAGCAGTGGAAAATAAAAAATTTATTAGGTGATTTTTCTCAAAATCAAGATCTATGGAAGAAAAATTCCGTCCTCGCCCTTATAGGGAAAAAGTGGCAGAAATACGCCCCTCAGCAAATACTTATTGTGACAGGAACAGAAGATAAACTGGTTTTAGAAGATAATCGCCTTGCAAGGGATTTGCTAAAAAAACGCCAATTTGTTTTTGAATATGAAGAACACGCAGGAAATCATAACTGGGAATTTTGGACACAGCATTTCCCCATACAACTACGCAAACAAGCCGATTACCTGCATGGGTTGAATCAGTAAAATAGATAGACTAAGTCAGTGGAATAGATGAACTAAACCAGTAGAATAGATGAACCCAATAAATAGAGTAGAAGGAAATATATGAATACGCAGACAACGAAAACCCCTTCCAAGCTCCTTATCCTTACCCCTATGCCAAACGAGCATACAATACTAAACGGGCTTGTTAAAGAGTTATGCACCGAGCTTAAGCTCAAAGAAGAAGATCAGAACATACATATCATTGAAACAGGTATGGGCGCCACAAATGCGGCGGCGTCTCTCGTCTCAAGTCTCGATTTATTTGATTCTAATACCATCGTTTTGCTTACAGGCTTTGCAGGTTCCATGGATTCCCGTATAAAAAAAGGGGAACATGTGACAGTGAGCAGAGTGAGAGACTGGGCGCAACTTCCAAGCGAATCCTTTTTTGCAAGCCAAGAAGCCCATATACAAGGGGATTTAGAAAGAATTGTGACCGCAGTGCCAGCGGAGAAACTCCGAGCGCTAACCTCTAAGGACGATTCCTATTTCTATGATAATGACACAAAAGAATTTATTCTTGGACATGACAATTTTTCACCCGACTCCACAAGCATGCCTAATACCACAAGCAAGCATGACACGGCAAATAGCATGAGTGCGACGTCTGCAAAAACAGCACATGGCTTTGCGATGGTCTCTTTCCCCTGTCTTTTGCAAGGAATAGAAACAAAGAACATATATCAAAAATACAACACATCTCTAGTGGATATGGAAGCTTTTACTGTATGTTCTTTTTGCAAGAGCCTTCCTAAAGATAAAAAGCCACAAAGTATTCAAATTATAAAAACAGTCACCGACGCCCTTGAAAGTTCTTTTAAAATAGACGAGCTTGGCGAATATGAGCGATTGCTTTCAACCAATATTTATCTTACGGAAGCGATTAGTGCGTATCTCACGGCACGTAATTCCTGATATTTTTTTTGGGAGGCTCTGCCTCCAATTTCTTTTTTCTTTTTGCTTTTTTGCTTTTTTGCTTTTTTTCTTTTTTCTTTTTTGCTTTTTTTCTTTTTTCTTTTTGCTTTTTTGCTTTTTTGCTTTTTTGCTTTTTTGCTTTTTTGCTTTTTTGCTTTTTTGGGAGGCTCTGCCTCCCAAACCCTCCGCCTAAGGGATTGAATCCCTTAGGAAACCCCATATTGAATACTTTTTAT
>CAMQVJ010000126.1 GCA_947038175.1 uncultured Desulfovibrio sp. | reverse complement strand
GAGATTCTCCGGAGTGACTGGAGTTCAGACGTGTGCTCTTCCGATCTGTGACGCACTTGTGCCGGGTGCTGCGTTAAATACTGCACTTGCTGATTTGTCCGCAATATCGGGGGTTACTGGTAAGGGGTTAGACGAGATACAAGACAAGGCGCGAGATATGGCATTAATATTTGGGGGCAAAGCCTCACAGAGTGTTGAGTCTTACAAACTACTTTTATCGCAATTATCTCCGGAGCTTGCAAAACATCCCGTGGCGTTGGGTGCTATGGGTACTCATTTGACAACATTAAGTAAGACAATGGGCGGCAGTACAACGGCGGCGGCTGAGGTTCTAACAACGGCAATGAACCAATTTGGCGTATCAATGACAGACCCAACGGCAGCCGCCGCAAAAATGGCTGAAATGATGAATGTCATGGCGGCAGCGGGTAAGGAGGGGTCGGCAGAATTACCGCAAATTAAAGCAGCTTTGGAGCAGTCGGGAATGGCGGCAAAAGCCGCTAATATTTCATTTGCTGAAACAAACGCGGCAATTCAAGTTTTGGATAAAGCCGGCAAGAAAGGTTCTGAGGGTGGTGTTGCTTTGCATAATACCATGGCAATATTATCACAAGGGCGTTTTTTACCAAAAGACACACAAAAGGAGCTTGCGGCGGCTGGTGTTGATATTAACATATTAACCGATAAGTCTCTTACGTTATCGCAAAGGCTTGAACCATTAAAAGCAATAATGAAAGATACGGCGTTATTTTCCAAATTGTTTGGTATGGAAAACAGCAACGCCGCCCTTGCACTGGTACAAGGTACAAGCGAAATAGACAGATACACAACAGCCATTCAAGGCACAAACACGGCATACGACCAAGCGGCAATAATTATGGATACTTATGCCGAAAAAAAGTTAAGAGTACAAGCGCGATTTGACGACCTTAAAATATCGGTATTTAATGCTACTGGTGATATGGGTATTTGGGTTGAAACAATTGCTGGTGCATTAGTGCCAATCTCTCAACTTGTGCCATTGCTCTCTTTGATGGGTAAAGGCATGATGGCATCTCGTGACTTTTTGGGTAACATAGGACGCACAACGTTTGCGCTTGTGCGCTTTGCTACCGTTGGCGTCTTTCAAGCCCTTAAGGGTGTCGGAGCGTTAATTTTATCACTTGTGACGGGTGGTGCAACTTCCGCAACTTTTGCCACAATATCAACGGCAAGTTTTACAGCGTTTAAACTTTCCGCCGTTGTTGCATGTCGTGCGGTTGGTATTGCTATTATGAGCATACCAATAATCGGTTGGATAGCGATGGCAATTGCGGCAATTATTGCACTGGGTGTTTATTTTTGGAATACGTCCGCAACATTCCGCGCGGTTCTTAAGGGTATCGGGGCGGCATTTATTGCAACATTTACGGGGATTTGGGATTTAGTAAAAACCGTATTTTCGTCAATTGGTGATCTGATTGTTGCCGCGTTTTCTTTGGACGGCAAAGGTATAAGTAATGCCATAAATAAAATGACTGGTGGGTTCTCTAAATTTGGGTTAGATGTTGGCAAGGCATTTAATGAGGCATACGACGCTGAAATGTTGGCATCAAAAAAAGAACAAGACGCAAAGGAAAAAAAAGAGGGTAACGAGACAGAAGTCGGCGACGACGGCAACGGCAAGGATGGCAAAGATGGAGACGACGGAGAAAACAACCCTATTGTAACTAATTTGTCGGGTATTGGTGGAAAAACTGGAACATCGGACAAAGTGAAAAATATTACTATCCATATTGAAAGGCTGGTAGATAAATTCGAGATACACACAACCAATTTAACAGAGGCGGCAAGTAGTGCAAAGGACGTAATATCGGAGGCATTGCTCGACGCGGTAAATGATATAAATTTAGCAGAATAATGAGCGGATTTAACCCTATAAGTTTTCAATTCATAGCGGCGGGGGTTGCTCGTCGTGCGCGTGTTGCTCTTATTCGTTTTGAGCCGGCGCAAAAGAACGACCAATTCCCGCAATGGGACGGGCGTGAGGGTTCAATAAAAGCCGCTGCCGTTGGTGTTCCAATAACAGACGTAAGCGACTGGAACGGGCGGTATGTTTTAACTGAACTAACAATAAGTAAACCAGACGGCAAAAAGCTAGTAATAAACGATGCTATTGTAACAATTAATAGCACAAAAAACATTGTTAAAACTTCACTTATTGGACTTGACGGAACTATTAAGGAGTATATAAATATGGGTGATTATGATATATCAATAAGCGTTGGAATTATTGCCGTTAAAAATGGTGTAATTGTAGACGAATACCCGATGGAGGGTATGCAAGTTGTAAAAAGTTTTTTATCTGTAAATGAGGCATTGGAGGTGCGAAGCGTTTTTTTAGATGTTTTCGGAATTAACAGAATGGTAGTAACTGGCTTTAGTGCCAAGCAAGAAACACACTCAAACCGTCAAACGATAGATATAAAGGCGTTGTCAGACGTTAATTATGAGATAAAAAGCACAGAGTATTAAACGGTATTTAAACAGCATTTAAACATGTATATATTAAGCGCAAAAATAGAAGTCAATAGCTCTAAAACGTGGGTTTTCGATAAAATTGTGGGTGTTGAAATCACCCGCAATATTGAGACGTTGACCGATGTTTGCGTATTGAAATTACCGCGTAAAATCAAATGGCAAGGCGAGGCAAATATGCCATTAAAGCGAGGTGACAAAATAAGTGTGTGGCTTGGTTATCATGGCGATTTAGAGCTTGCTTTTGTTGGGTATATTACAACAATAGGATTAAAAATGCCAATAGTCATAACGTGTGAAGATGGTATGTTTTTGCTGAAAAACAAAGCTGCTACAAAACTAACTTACAAGACGGCAACAATTGAGCAAATTTTGAAAGACCAAGACCTTGGCGGTCTACCTTTTAAAGTCTTTGGGGAGCAGTCAATAGGACAGTACCGTGTGACGGCAGAAACGGTTAGCGGGTTGTTAAATGATTTAAAAAGTGTAGGAATAAGAAGTTTTGTGAAAATAGATACAGCGGGCAACCCAACATTATATTGTGGTGTTCTCTTTGAGCCGGAAACAGAAAAAAAGCAAGTGTTTATTGCAAACGGCAAAGGGGTTAATATAATCGACGACAAAGATTTAAAAATACAGAGTAGCGCCGATATTTTTATAAAAATGAAAGCGATAAGCATTGCACCTGACAACACAAAAATACGCGTGGAAGTTGGAGACGCGGACGGTGATCGGCGCACGTTGTATACTTATAATAAAACCGAACCGGAATTAAAAAAGTGGGCAGATCAAGAATTAAAGAGACTTAAGCGCGACGGCTTAACTGGTTCATTTACGACGTTTGGTGGCAAATTAGTTGACAAGCTGGATAATATTGCAATAAAGATAGACAACGTAAAACAAGGCGTGTATCAAGCGCAAAAGAATGTAATAAAATATGATGCTGGCGGTTTTCGTCAAGTGATAACAATCGGTTCAAGAATAAAGTAAAATGACAATACAAGATATAATTAAAAAACTGGCAAATACTGGTCTTGAGATGTATTGCAAAGTGTGTACGGTTGACAGTGTAGACGAAACAGCCCGCACGGTAGATTGTACGCCAATCGACGAGGGTGCGCCCTTGCTGGGTGTTAATCTACAAGCGAACCAAAATAGCGAGGTTGGGGATATTGCATTTCCGTCGGTTGGTAGTTTTGTTGTTGTTGCTTTTCTCTCTCCGATGGTTGCCGTGGTTGTGATATGTAACAAGGTAGAAAAAAGGTTGTTGACAATTGGCGACACGGAAATAACAACAAC
>CAMQVJ010000125.1 GCA_947038175.1 uncultured Desulfovibrio sp. | reverse complement strand
CGAGATTCTCCGGAGTGACTGGAGTTCAGACGTGTGCTCTTCCGATCTGTTTCCGTCTTCATCGTTGCAGTAGGCAGTTGATGAGCGCTTGGCTGCTCTTTCCACTCTAGATAATACTTTTCGGACGTTTCAATAGTGCCATAGCGCAGCCCTTGGGTATCATTGCCCGCCATCACAAGTTGCATGGTGGTAAAGAAATTACGAATAAAGTCTTTTTTCTGGTTATCGAGATTCTGGCGAATACCTTCACTCACAGACACCGATGAGCTCTTTAGCTCAATGACACCTAGCGCAATACCATTGACATAGATAACGATATCAGGACGCTTTTTCTTCTCCCCCTGAATACTCACTTCTTCAGCGATAGCAAAATCGTTCGCTTCTGGGTTTTCCCAGTCAATAAGCCACACAGTTTGGTTTTGCTCACCCGTGCCTTCTTTCTCTTTTACGCCATAGCGGAGTAAGCGGTAAACTTCTTTATTGGCATCGTATAGCTTTTTGCCTTCACCCAATGCTGCGGCAACATCGAGCTTTCTTAGTATTCGTTTAATAAGCGCTTCAGACACGCCACGTTTTGCAAGCCAATCAGTTAGCAGAGCGGTTTCGATATTTCGATTACCCTCTCGGTATTTCCAATCGCCAAGATAGTCGTAATTTAGTTGCTGCCTAAAAAATTTTACTAACCTATCTTGGGTTGCACGCTCTTTTTGTCCAACTCTGCTCATCCGTTTGCCCCTGTTCTAGAATTTTCTCTACACCTCATTTTATAGGGACCCTGGTACTTAGGAATAACCAAATTTTCCAGCACCAATAACTCACCGACTTTAGTCACCCGTTTATCAAGGAAGTGCGGCATTTCCTTTGCCATCATATCCATCATGTTAGCTTTCCTTCTCAAACGGTAAGCGAGTTCTACCTGTCAATAACTCTTGCATCATGCCTTGTTTGATTTGACGGGTTTTCGCCAAACGCTGTTCAAGGGTTTGGATTTCGCTATCCATATCCGAAAGGATAGTGGCAATGGCAGTTTGCTCCTCATTGCTAGGTAAAAGAGCCAATAGCTTTCCCATAGCTTCTTGGGTAATACCAAAGAAGGTGGAGCCAGATTTATGAAGTTCGATATGGTCGTCAAGCAACCTAGTCTTCATCAAATAATATAAATATTTCGGGACATAACTTTCGAGCTTTGGACGAAATAACAATAAGTGGCTATTTAGCGTAGCCTTATAAGGTTTTGGGATATGATCAACAAAAAGAAGTTTTCCGATAGTTCCATCTTTCGTCATCAATATGTCGCCAACCTTGAGCTGTATATTTCTATCCATCCCATATCTATCTTCAGGAATATGATACACCTCGTTCCACCTGATCTTGCCATCCTTAAAATTCATTCCAGTAATAAGAAATGGCTGCTGGTCGTTAAAAGTAAACTCTTCCTGTTTTAATCCTTGCCAACCAATTCGTCCTCTCATTGAACTGATATCTTTTAAAAGTTGCACATCCCAATCTTCAGGGATCTCACCTAGTTCGCTAGGTTTTTTCCCTTTTGGCTGGCCTTGCTTTTCGCCATCAGTGTAAGTAGCAAACTGAGGCAAGCGGGTTTTACCTGTCAGTAGTTGCTGCATGGTGGCGGTTTTAATCGCTTGCTTTTTCGCGATTAGTTTTTCCAATTCCGTTAATAGCGCATCAACATCGGATAAGGCATTGGCAATGGCGGTTTGCTCTTCTTTACTAGGACTAGGAATATTAATTTGACCAATTTGAGAAAGAGACAAAAAAGGTTGTGCTCCACCTGCGGACAAACTTTTAAGTATTTCATCTTTAAGAAATGACAAAACCTGATTTAGAAATCTACCATCCGAAACTTTTTTGTCTGGTTTAATTAAAGCTACATTTTTCAAGCTAAATGGGTATTTCATATTGACAAGAGCAGTAGTGCCTGTACCTGCACCAATATTAACCATTAATATATCTTCATATTCTGGGTTGCAACGCTTGTAAATTTCGTCATGAACAGACTTTGGCAGGAAATAACATGACTCAAAAGCAATGTTATTTTCTTTGACATGAATAGCTGTTAAAAAAGGTATACCTTCCTTAATAGGCTTAGGGGTGTCATGTGTACCATCTGTAATTTTGGTTGAAATTTCAGCTAATGAGTTGATTTTCCAATCAGTCGGAAAAATACCAATTTCAGATTGCCTAAAACCATCAGGAACTACTTGTTCTAATGCGCTCATATAGACCACTCCAAACCCATTGTTTTTAAGTGGTTTGCCACTTTATCGCTTAGTTCATCAACCGATTTGGTGAGTGTTGGCAATGGCTTGCTGTAGCGTTCTTCCAGTTGCTTAACACGGTTTGCCATTTGTTGGGTAACACGCTCAATTTCGGCAACGATATTGGCTTGCAATGTGGCTAGCCATTTGTCATCCACTATTAGCGCTTTTACTTCATCAATCGTCAATTCAGGGTATTTATTGAATACCGCTAGATCCAAAGCCTCTTGTGCTTCTTTAACCGCTTTCTTAGTGTTCGCTTCAGCATTGAATAGCTTGGTTGCTTGTTTCAGCTCTTTTCGCTCTTCGTCATCGGTAGCAAGTTTGGTGCGAGCTGCAACACTGGCTTTGGTGATTTTGTCTTTATCGTTGATGGCTTCTACCAATGCCCCTTCCTCGCCACCATGTTCTTCAAGGTGGCTTTCAAGCGCTTGGGTAGCCTCATCTAGCTTGGTTTGCAGGACATCCACCGCCATTTGTTTTTCAGCAAAGTAACGAGCAACAATTAAGCTAGGTGGAATAAGCTCGGCTTTGTATTTTTTCTTATTAATCACTAAGTCCGGTGTTTCTTTAAGTTTTTCACCTTTTTTAGCCACAAGCTCGCGTATTGTATTACCTATTTGCCAGTCATCTTGCATTAACACATACACGTCGTCTTGCATGACATCAGCCCAGTAATCCATCAAGATCTGGTAGATGTCGTATTTACTCAACAAGTCGCTATTGGCATATCCAGTTAATAACTGCTTTGAAATATCAAAAATCAGCTCTTTGGGGCTATCACCTTGCTTGATTTCTTTAAGTTGTACCTGTTTAACCCAAGCATCAAATGGTTTTAAGCTGCGCAGTGCAAACTCTTTAAACTCTTGATGTGCCAGAATGCGACCTTTCACTTCACTTGCTGTGACTAATGCGTTGCTATAGCCTTCACGAACGGGCTCAAATAATGTCGCTCGAATATTTGGGAATATCTCCCAGTAACGCTCTAATGCGTCAAGATCACGATTGGGGATACCACCTTGCAGGTGCGCAGTTAAATCATGCAGATCTTCTGGCTCTGATGAGTCGATATAGCGTGGGATATTAAGGTTGTAATCGTTAGCGGCAATTTCGTCGATTGGTACTAAGCGGCTGAAACGATCAATTTTTTGACCTTTGGTAAATACATCCACAACTTTATGAATATCTTGACTGCGCAAGCGGTTTTTATTGCCATCTTTGATGAAGCCTTTACTCGCATCCACCATAAAAATTGAACGGCCTGTAATGGTAGGCAGCGATTCATCACCTTCTTTAAAACCTGCGACAGCTTTTTGTGCATGCTCTTTATCTATAACGATAATACAAGCAGGAATACCTGTACCATAGAACAAGTTAGCAGGCAGGCCAATGATCCCTTTGATGTAGCCTTGCTTAATCAGGTTTTTACGGATAGTGGCTTCGGCATTACCACGGAATAACACGCCGTGCGGCAAAATAACAGCACCTTTACCGGTGCTTTTTAAACTTTTTAGAATGTGTAGTAAGAAAGTGTAATCACCATTCTTTTCAGGTGGAATACCCCAAGTAAAACGATCATATAAATCATTCTCAGGGTTTAAGCCACTAGTCCAATTCTTGTTAGAAAATGGTGGGTTAGCAACACAGAAATCAAAGGTTTTAAGTTTATTTGGGCCATCTTTCCACTCTGGCTCAGTTAGGGTATTACCTTTAAATACTTTTGCTGTTGCATTGTCATGCAAAATCATGTTCATGCGAGCCAATG
>CAMQVJ010000124.1 GCA_947038175.1 uncultured Desulfovibrio sp. | reverse complement strand
GGGTTGACGTGGCAATCCATGCCTTTTATAGGGTTGACGTGGCAATCCATGCCTTTTATAAAGACTTTATGAAAACATACTATTTATATATTTTAGCAAGCAAACCCAATGGCAAACCCACCCCACCACCCCACCACGCCACATCACCCAGTGACACCTACCCAAGATTCTTTGCAATAACGTAAAAGCATTTCTTCATCTATTTCTACGCCAAGGCCGTCTTTTTTTGGGACTTTTATTGTGCGTATATTTTTCCCGTTATCGTTTTCTTTTTGAGAGATAATTTCGGGAAAGATAAGGTCGTTTTTAAAATATCGTTTAGAGTCGGAAAGGTCGCCAGGCATGCACGTATCAGACAGGGCGGCTAATTGCACATGCAGTATTTTTGAAATTCCACTTTCAAGCATGCTCCCAATCCAGTATTTAATCTTATTTTTCCTACAAAAATCAATAGCTTGCTTGGTATAGAAAAGTCCGCCTAGTTTGCCAATTTTTATATTGAGCATGCTGAGGGCTTGGAGTTTATAGGCTTGCTCTAAATCGTCCATATTCTGTATGCTTTCATCAAGGCAAAGGGGCGTTTTTATTTTATTTTGTATGTCCTTAATCTCACTTAGATGGGAAAAGCTAAAAGGATCTTCGATACAAGCAAGGGAAAGGCTATCGAATTTTTGTAGCTCTGCGATTTGGCCTAGGTGATAGCTTTTATTGGCATCTGCTAAAAAGGTGAGCTGTGGGAAATCACGGGTGAGCTGTGCTAATTTTTGAAAAGAGCTTTGAGTCGCTGTATCGGGTTTTATTTTAATTTTGAATCGAAGAACCCCGTCCTTAGCAAAGCTATCTACCTGCTGGGCTAAATCTTCATATTCAAGGTCGCCCAAAACTATGCCCACCTCGATAGAATCTTTGAGCTCTTCATTAAAGAGAGCAGTAATGATGTTTTTCCCTTTTGATTTTGCATACGCATCTAAAAGGGCGTTTTCTAAACCTGCTTTCGCCATGGGGTATGTGTTATCAATATGGGAATGTATGTCGAAAGGGTGCTCCCATTCTTGCGCTAAAACAAGGGGTATATATTTTTCTAATAATATATTCTTCGACATTTCCAAGGTTTCCGCTGTGTAGAATGGCTCAGTGAAGGAAACCACCTCCCCAAAGCCAGTCCATTCTTTTGCATGGGGGGCTATGCATTCTCTTTGGGGATTGTCGCTGTATTTATTTGAAATGCTCTCTGCATCATAAGAGGCTGACGAGGCGGAGCTATTGCCACAGACAACTTTAATCACAAGGCTTTCTCTATGAGATAATACGCTTTTTGCCGTTCTAAATGTGAAATTGAGAGGCATGGAAATATGATAAAGGCTTATTTCGTGAATGCGCATACCTATCTTTTCTCCTTCGATTTTGTGAACTTCTTAAACTATGTTGCCTTGTTTTTGAGAAAGGCTGAAACTATTTCTTTAAATTCTTCTTCCTTCTCTATATGCACATTATGCCCAGCCTCTTTAATGACAATATTGTAAAAAGAAGAATTTAGGCCCTGCAAAATTTCTCCTATTTTGGCATATTTTTCATCTTTTTCTCCAGAAATATGCAAAACGGGAAGAGACAGTTTTTTGAGCTCATCTTTCAAGCAAGGAAAAACGCCTTGCCCACTGCCTTCTAACGTTTTTGCAAGGGCATGGCTTTTATTTTGCAAACGCCTTCTGCTTATTTCTCTTTGTATTTCAATAGGTAGGGAACGCTGTGTGGAGAAAATTTCAAGCTGAGACCAATAATCCTCAAACCATTCTATGCCATTTTTTACAATAGTATCTGCTAAAATTGTGTCCCTTTTGATGAACGCCGTTCTTGCCTCTTCCTCTTGCCCATAGGAAGAACTTTCTAAAATAAGCGCCTCTATTTCAGCTTCATATTCAAGCGTATACGCAAGGGCAAGTCGGCCTCCCATGGAGTAAGCGAGTATGGAATAGGGAGAGGATTTATGGTCAAAATAATTATTATCAGTATCTATATAAAAAGAGCTATCACCTGTACCACGTTGTAACTCTTCATTATTTTTAACAATAAAGCCCATAACACGGTGTAAATGTTTAATCATTGTTTGGGTTTTGTAATAGTAAAGGCTTTCGGGTTTATCACTTTTTCCGTGCCCTATTAAATCTATTTTATAGAGGCAATACCCATCTAAAGATAGAAAATCCCATGTGCTATTATCCTCTGAAAAGCCATGCATGCAAAGAAGAGGAGTGCCACTGCCACTCACCTTGATATGATAATAGGTGCTGTCTAAATAAATATACATATTATTCAATTACTTATCTTTATATATTTTGTTGTTTATTTTCTATTTATTTATTTTTTAAGGAGAAGTACTCGCTTTACAGAAAGAAAGCTTAAACATATTGCAAAGAATTAACATCCCTGTTACTCTCTCCTAGGCTTCAATGATTTTTGCTGTCAGGTGAAGCTCTTAGTTTGCTGTAAAAGTGTATATTTAGAACGGTAAAATTGCAAGACAGGAAGTTCTAAAACTCACTTTCTCATTTTTATTTACTTAATAGGTTACAGTGTAATCTAAAGCCGAGGGGTATCTATGGAGAGCTTTATTTCATTTTTACAAGTTTTTGCAGGCATAGTCTGGGGCCCAGCCATGCTTGTTCTTCTTGTTGGTTCTGGCTTATATTTTACTATTGGATTGCGCTTTTTTTCCTTCACACAAATGCCTGCTGGTTTTGTAGGGATTTGGAAAGGACGTGTTAAAACAGGCGAAGGCGAAATTTCTTCCTTTAATGCTCTTATGACAGCTCTTGCTGGCACTATCGGCACAGGAAATATTGCTGGGGTTGCAACTGCTATATTCTTAGGTGGCCCTGGTGCCCTTTTTTGGATGTGGGTAACCGCTCTTGTGGGCATGGCAACTAAATTTTCCGAAATATTACTCGCTGTTTATTTCCGTAGAAAAACCCCTGAAGGAAACTATGTTGGCGGCGCCATGTATTTTCTCGAAAGAGGGCTTGGACCAAAATGGCGTTTTATGGGTATTGCCTTTGCTGTTTTTTGTATTTTAGCCTGCTTTGGTACTGGCAACATGGTACAAACAAACTCCATAGCTTCTTCCATGAAAGCAAGTTTTAACGTGCCTTTATGGTTAAGTGCCGTTCTTATGTTTGTTTTTGTTGGTGCCGTTCTTCTTGGTGGTATTCAACGTATCGCTGATGTTGCGGGTAAAGTCGTGCCTATTATGGCGGCTGTTTATGTTCTTGCTTCCCTCGTTGTTCTTTTTACATACTCTGATAGAATTATTGATGTTTTTATGTATGTTGTCTCTGATGCGTTTACACCTACCGCTGCGGAAGGTGGTTTTGCTGGTGCAACCGTTATGATGGCGATTCGTTATGGTATGTCTCGTGGTGTTTTCTCTAACGAAGCTGGACTTGGTACTGCGCCTATTGCGCACTCCACAGCCGCTACGGATTGCGCAATGAACCAAGCTATTATCGGAATGCTTGATACGTTCATTGATACCATTATTATTTGTAGTATGACTGGTTTTGCTATTTTGGTTACTGGTCTTTGGACGGGAACAGAAGGCCTTAATGGGGTTGCCCTTACATCAGCAGCGTTCAATGCGGCGCTTCCTGTTGGTGGTGATATCATTGTTGCTGTTTGTCTTCTTTTCTTTGCGTTTACCACTATCTTAGGCTGGTGCGTTTACGGTGAACGTTGCGCTATCTACCTTTTTGGGGATCGTGTTCTTATTCCTTTCCGTGTTATTTATACTTGCGTTGTGCCACTTGGTGCGCTTATTCAGCTTGATGTTGTATGGCTTATTGCGGAAATTGCAAACGCACTTATGGCAATACCAAACTTAATTGGGCTTCTTCTTCTTAGCCCACTTGTTTTCAAGCTTGTAAAGCAATATAAAGCCACAGGTCAAATCAAGTCCTTTGATGATGAAACACTCCATTAAAATCTATGGGGAGCTATGCTTTCAAATAGATTGATAGATTGATAGATTGATAGATTGATAGATTGATAGATTGATAGATTTAATGATTGAGATTATTTGAATTATAGGGCAAAAATCC
>CAMQVJ010000123.1 GCA_947038175.1 uncultured Desulfovibrio sp. | reverse complement strand
CCCAAAAAAAACAATTGGAATAACGTGAGGGAAGTCCCTAGACTAATACAAAAAATTAGCATATATTCCTAGCATGCATGAAATATCTTTGATGACAAATATTATGGATATAACGTCCCAAGAAATGAAAAAACATGGGGCAACAAAACTTATATCTATTACAGTACGTTATGGCGTACTCTCTAATGTTGTGCCTGATTCTCTGCTCTTTGCCTTTGAAGCGCTCACCCACAAAACACCCTATGAGGGTGCAAAAATTATTCTTGTGGAAGAAGCGCTCAGTCTGCAATGCCATCTTTGTGAGCATACATTTTCACCGCAAGGGAAAGAGTACCTCTATATACCATGCCCCGCATGTCAAACGCAGGGCAGTTTTAAACTCCTCGCTGGTGAGGGAATTTTTTTAGATAGGCTTGAAGCTGAATAAAGTTTACCTGCTTTTAGATAAAACTATAAAGGGAAAAAAATGGAAATACCTGTTGTAAGAAATGTGCTTGAAGCTAACGACCGCATAGCGCTCAATTTAAAAGAGACATTTGCCAAACATAATATTTTAGTTTTAAACCTCATTAGCTCCCCTGGATCTGGAAAAACATCGCTTTTAGAAAAAACTCTACGAGACCTCAAAAATGAGTTTTGTATGGCAGTTATTGAAGGCGACTTACAAACAGATAACGACGCAAGACGTGTAGCAGCAACAGGTGCACAGGCCGTACAAATAAATACTGATGGTGGTTGTCATCTAGACGCAAACATGGTGCAAAAAGCACTCAAGAGCTTCAATTTAGAAGAAATAGACATTTTGTTTGTTGAAAATGTTGGCAATCTCGTTTGCCCCGTTGAATTTGACTGCGGGGAAGACGCTAAAATAGCTCTTCTCAGTGCCGCAGAAGGGGACGACAAACCAGAAAAATATCCACGCCTTTTCCAATTAGCACAAGTCATGATTGTCAATAAAATTGACCTACTTGATTATGTTGATTTTTCTGTTGAGAATGCAAAAAAACACGCAAAAGCATTAAATAATGATTTGCAAGTATTTGAACTTTCGTGCAGAACTGAAGCAGGCCTTGAACCATGGTATGCATGGCTTAGAAGCGAGCTCGGCAAAAAGCGAGTATAAAAAATATCCCAATCAATTAATGCGTACTATAAATTAATACGCTCAATTAATACCTAAGAATACCACTTTTCCAACATGAATTGTGGACTAAAGGCTCTGCTACGGTATCATCCTAATAACTTTATTAAACGCACCTTAAAAAATCCATCCAGTATTTTAACATATCAACTTCTAAAATACGGCGAAATAATCATGGAAAACAACTTTTCTAAAAGTTCTAAGCCTGCGTTTCAAACCTTTGAAGACGTTCAGGCACATCTTGACAGTTTAGGGCTTTTCCATATGGATTTAAAACTTGACCGCATCCAAAGAGCTATAAAGCTCCTTAATTTACGTCCACTCTGCCCTGTTGTTCAAGTTGTTGGAACTAATGGTAAGGGTTCAAGCTCCACTTTCTTGCATTCCATAGCCTTAGCAAATGGTTTTCGTGTGGGCATTTTTACGTCTCCCCATTTCATTAGTCCCTCTGAACGTATTCGCATGAATGACAGGCAGTTGCCTAAGGAAGCATGGGTTACACTCGCCAATCAAGTCTTGGCCGTTGCTTCAGATTTAACCTACTTTGAATTGATTACAGTTATATCACTACTCGCTTTTTCCCTTTCTGAACCTGACCTCCTTATTTACGAAGCAGGGCTTGGCGGAAAACATGATGCAAGCACGGCATTTCATGCAGATCTACTCTGTATTACCCCCATTGATATTGACCATACTGAATATTTAGGAAACACCTTGCAAGAAATCGCAAGTGATAAGTCCTATGCCATACGGGAAAAAATGTTTGCAGTGGTCAGTGCGCCACAACAAAAAGAAGCATGGACTGTAATAGAAGAAAGAGCAAAAAGCCTCAATATACCATTATACCATGCGGCTAACCTCAATCTTTTGCCTGAACACGCCCATATTAATTACGCTAAAACACATTATAAAAATCTAGGGCTCAAGGGCGAGCATCAAGAGATGAATGCCCAGACTGCTTTAATGGCATGGCAACTGCTTTGCCAGAAATTTAAATGTAATTTTACCCCAGAAGCCGTGGCAAAAGGTTTAGCAGAAGCGTTTATTCCTGGACGTTTTCAACACGTGATACCTCAAGAAAATCTACCTGCGCTCATTCTTGACGGTGCACACAATGTCCACAGCATGAAAAGCCTCATAGCTACCCTGGAACAAGAAAATATCCAGCCAAGCGCACTTATCTTTTCTTGTTTAGAAGATAAAAACCCAGAGCTTTTAGTGGAATTACTAGAAACATATTTTCTCAAACATAATTTACAAATACCCATTATTCTGATTCAAATACCTCATAATGCAAGAGCTATCAAGCCAACACAATTAGCAAAATTATTCAAAAACAAAACACATATCTGCGAAAATATGAGAGAAGCCTTAGACTTTTTAAGCAAAACCATATCCGAAAAAGACATGCATAAACCAAGCATAATCTGTGGTTCTCTCTATCTTTTAGGAGAATATTACACACTATTCCCAAATAATTTACAACAATCCACATAAATATATGTATCATTCTTTCGGAACAGAAAAGTTTCAAAAGAATTCTTTCTAAATAAATTCTTGCAGGTAATTTCTTACAAGCAAATTCCTTACAAGCAAATTCCCTCACGGATTCTCACTAAAAAAACTCGAGTATACTATGTCAAATCTTTATCGTTTATTACCATCTGTTGATATTTGTCTGCAATCATTCAAAGACTCCCTTCACCCCCATGCTCTTTTACGAGACGCAATCCATGCTTTTTTAGACAGCATGCGCCACAAAATAAAAAATGGCCAAGCAACAGAAAAAGATTTGAATAAAGACTTACTAGAACAAAGTCTCATAAATTACGTTGAAAAAAAAACAAAGCCTCTTCTCAAAAAAGTTATTAATGCCTCTGGCGTTGTTATTCACACAAATCTAGGTAGATCCGTACTCGCAAACGATGCCATAGAAGCCGTCATCACAGCAGCTTCAGGTTATTGTAATCTTGAATTTGACCTTGAAACAGGTGAGCGTGGAAGCAGGCACAGCCTTGTAGAAAAGGATATTTGCGCCCTAGTTGGAGCGGAAAGCGCCCTTGTCGTCAACAACAATGCAGCGGCAGTTTTACTCATGCTCAACAGCATTTGCCTCGGCGGTGAAAGCATTGTTTCCCGTGGACAATTGGTAGAAATTGGTGGGAGCTTTCGCATCCCCGATGTTATGGAAAAAAGTGGCTGTCGCCTCAAAGAGGTAGGCACCACCAACAGATGCCACAAGGCAGACTATGAAAATGCTATTACAGAAGACACAAAAGCCCTTTTACGTGTGCACACCTCAAACTACCGAGTCATTGGCTTCCATACCGATGTTCCTACAGAAGAAATGGCGGAAATTGCACACGCACACGCAATCCCTCTACTAGAAGATTTAGGCAGCGGAAGCCTTATAGATTTTTCTCCCTACGGACTACCAAATGAGCCAACCGTCAAAGGTGTCTTAGCGGCAGGCGTTGACGTGGTTACCTTTTCAGGCGACAAAGTTCTTGGAGGGCCTCAAGCAGGAATCATCGCAGGCAAAAAAATCTACATCGATGCCATTAAAAAAAATCAACTTTTACGCGCCCTACGTTGTGACAAACTCACACTAGCAGCCCTTGAAGCCACCCTGCGCCTCTATTACGACCCCGAAAAGGCGCTCAATGAAATACCTACTCTGCGCCGAATGACCATATCACAAGAAGAACTCAAGAAAAAAGCACAAAAACTTCGCAACACTCTCACACGAAATCTCGATAAAAATAAAATTAAAATCCATATAAAAACAGGATTCTCAAAAGTCGGTGGCGGTTCATTTCCAGAAAATGATTTACCAAGCTATCTTATTGCACTGGAATTTTTAAATTCTCAGTTCACAAGCAACATGATAAAAGAAAAACTACTCACCACAACGCCACCCGTGGTAGGACGAATCGAAAATAATATGTTTATGCTTGATGTTCGCACACTAGAAGAAAACGAAT
>CAMQVJ010000122.1 GCA_947038175.1 uncultured Desulfovibrio sp. | reverse complement strand
TTAGATACCCAAATACGCCTTGCGAACCGCATCATCTTTAAGTAAATTCTCCGCACGATCTTCCATAGTTATGCGACAATTTTCCATCACATACGCTCTATGGGCAATCTTCAAAGCTTGGTTTGCATTCTGCTCAACAAGGAAAACCGTTGTGCCATCAGCGTTAATTTTCTGAATAATATTGAAGATTTGTTTAATAATAATAGGGGCAAGTCCAAGAGAAGGCTCGTCTAAAAGAAGAAGTTTAGGGCGTGCCATAAGCGCTCGTGAAATCGCAAGCATTTGTTGCTCTCCACCAGAAAGCGTTCCCCCTGCCTGTTTACAACGTTGCGCCAGAATAGGAAAAAGAGTGAATATATAATTGATATCTCTTTTAATTTCCGCCGTATCGTTACGTAAAAAAGCACCTAAATCAAGATTTTCCTGCACAGTCAAATCAGGAAAAATAAGGCGACCTTCAGGAACTTGGCTAATACCAAGCTTTACAATCTCATTGGGCCGCATAGTGTGCAGCTCTTTACCATTATAAGTAATAGAGCCTTCACGTGTTTTAATCCCGCCACAAATAGTCATAAGAGTTGTGCTTTTACCAGCGCCATTAGCACCAATAAGACTCACAATCTCACCCTCATTCACCACAAGATTAACGTCTCTTAAAGCAGGAATATTTCCATAAAATGTATAAACGCCTTTAAGTTCAAGCATCGTCAGATTCTCCCAAATACGCACGTATAACCTGTGGGTTATTCCTAATATCTTCTGGTTTACCGTAGGCAATACGAGAACCATATTCCATAACATATATGCGGTCAGATAGTGACATCACCATTCCCATATCATGCTCAATAAGTAGAATAGAAATTCCTAATTTATCTCGTAAACGAAGCACAAGTTTTTTAAGTTCAACCGTTTCTTGTGGGTTCATACCAGCGGCAGGTTCATCTAAAAAAAGCAAAAAGGGATCGGTAGCCAAAGCCCGTGCAATCTCCAAACGACGCTGCGCACCATAAGGTAAATTAGAAGCGGACTCTTGCCATAAATCCTGCAAGCCAACTTCCTCTAAAAGAGCATAGGCTCTATCAACGGTTTCTTGTTCTTCATTACGTGAGGCAGGGTTTCTAAAAATAGCGCCAAGCACATTGGATTTTGTGCGACAGTGGCGACCCACCATAACATTTTCAAGCACAGTCATACTGGAAAAAAGACGTATATTTTGAAAAGTACGTGCCAAGCCAAAAGAAGTGATATGATGCGGACTGATATTATTGAGTTGCTTATGCGGCTCGCCTTGTCTTCCTGCCCAAACTTCCCCTTCCGTAGGTAAATAAATACCCGTCACGCAGTTGAAAAACGTAGTTTTCCCTGCGCCATTAGGGCCAATAAGGGCGACAATTTCACCTGGCATAATATGCATATCTACATCATTAAGAGCACGCAATCCGCCAAAATTCTTTGAAAGAGATTTTACAGAAAGAACAGGCTGTACACCATCGTTTTGAGAGCCTGAATGCGCACCATTTTGTTTTCTACGGGCAGAAGTAGGGTTTTGCATTTCTGCTTTATTTTCACTATGCATGCTTTTCCCCTTCTGTGCTTTCATTTAAGCTATTTCCGTGAGCAATGGTATTTGCAGAAAATTTTTGGGCAGAGTCATTTTTTCCAGACCCTTTCTTTCCAAAAAGAGCAGACGGATAATATTTCCGCTTAGAAGGTGGAATCATTCCCTGCGGACGGAAAATCATCATAAGCACCATAACCAAACCAAAAATAAGCATGCGGTATTCAGAAAAAGCTCTCAAATATTCAGGCATGAGGGCAAGAATCAGCGCAGCCAAAGCAACACCCGTAATTGAGCCCATTCCCCCAAGAACCACCATGCTCAAAATCATAACGGAATCCATAAAGGTAAAACTAGCAGGGCTTATAAAGGAATTTCGTGCAGCAAAAAGCACACCTGCAAAACCAGCCCAGCAAGAACCAAGAGCAAAAGCCGCAAGCTTTGTTTTTCTTAAATCAATGCCCATGGCCTCACTTGCAATTTCATCATCTTTCAAGGCTTGAAGCGCCATACCCACACGAGAATCTTTCAATCTCGCCACAACAACAATTGTGATAAGTGCAGCAAAAAGAGCAAGATAATACACATAGATAGTATTCATATTCGGGCTCAGTTCCATACCGAAAAAGCTAGGACGAGGAATATTAGAAACGCCCTTTGCTCCGCCTGTAAAATCACTAAAGTTAGTAATAAGCAGACGCACAATTTCACCAAAGCCTAGAGTCACAATAGCAAGATAGTCGCCACGCAGTTTCAGCACAGGAAAAGCAAGCACAAAGCCAGCGATAACCGTCACAAAACCAGCGATAGGCAAACAAATCCAAAAACCAAATCCAAGATATTGATTCAAAAGCGCATAGGTATACGCACCTATTGCATAAAATGCAGCATAACCGAGAACCAACTGCCCTGCTATACCCACAACAATATTAAGACCGAGAGCGAGCATAACATATAAAAAGGCAAGGGCGAAAATAGTAGTTTGGTACATAGAGCTCACAAAAGGCAATATGGAGAAAACCACAAGAAGTATAAGAAGAGTATATTTTCCAGCCGAAGGGGTGTCTTCGATTTTTGTCGTTATCTTTTTCCAGCATTGCCCAACGGGAGCAAAAAGAGACTTCTTGCCATCCTTTTCCATTCCCCCTTGAAGATAGACTTCAAAATACCAAGCCCATGCAAGGGAAGCAAAGAAAATACCAATACCGAGATAAAAAACGCTATCGAAAGAATAAACGGCTACTTTTTTAACAATTTTAATTCCCATAATAGGAAATACGAGACACATAAACCAAAGGCTCACCATAAGGGAGCGAAAAAGACGTTTTGCAGATAAAAACATAATCCCCCCTATACCTTTTGTACTTTTGCTTTACCAAGCAAACCAGACGGTCTAAAAACGAGAATAAGAATAAGAAGGCTAAAGGCCAAAACATCTTCATAATCGCCTGAAAAATAACCCGTCGTATACCCTTCAGCAAGACCAAGAACAAGTCCGCCAAGCATAGCTCCAGGAATAGAACCAATACCACCAAGCACCGCCGCCGTAAACGCTTTCATACCAGCTAAAAAGCCAATACTAAAGCCTACTTGTGAGGTGTGGCTTGCAATAAGAAGTCCACCAAAAGCAGCAAGACCTGACCCAATAATAAAGGTGAGAGAAATTATTTTATCCGCATCAATACCGAGTAGCATAGCCATTTTTCGATTCTGAGCAGTGGCTCTCATAGCTTTACCCATTTTGGTATAACGAATAAAAAGCGTGAGGCATATCATAATAAGAGAGCTGCTCACAAGGATAACAAAATCACTTGAGCGCACAATGCCACCGAATTGGCTGAGGAAGTCAAAGCGTGGAATACGAACTGGGAAGCGTATAAAGTCAGAAGTTTGAGCTAATTGCACATAGTTTTGCAAAAAGATAGACATCCCAATAGCAGAAATAAGCGGTGCAAGCCGAGACTCGCCACGCAGTGGTTTATACGCAACTTTTTCCAGCGTATACCCATAGGCAGCACACCACAAAATAGCGATAAGGGCGGCAATCACAAGAATAGCACCAACGGGAAAACCCATAGTCCCTAGAATACTTGCGACAATAAAAGAGGTAAAAGCCCCAAGCATATAGACTTCACCGTGGGCAAAGTTGATAAGCTCGATAATACCGTAGACCATAGTGTAACCCAAGGCGATAAGCGCATAAATGCTACCACGGGTGAGCCCACTAAACGTAATTTCTAAAAAATATTGCCAATCCATAATATCACTATTTTTTAATAGAGTTTTTATAGCAGGATAGGCTTATCCTCAATCATTGTTTAAAATCAAAAAGGATAAGCCCTACCATATGCACACAAAACCGACACTTACTTTTATAATTACATGCGTTTACATATAAATATAAAAGAACATCAGTTATTTATTAAAATACTTGCTTGTATTGTCCGTCAACTATTTGATAAATAGACATGCCAACGCCAACAGCGTCGCCCTTTGCATCAAATTTGACAGCGCCCACAGGAGTTTCTACTGCATGGGTGCGAAGCGCTTCCATGATTTTAGCAGAATCTGTGCTACCCGCTTTTTCAATAGCAT
>CAMQVJ010000121.1 GCA_947038175.1 uncultured Desulfovibrio sp. | reverse complement strand
AGGCAAAGCCTCTCAGGTTTGCGAAGCAATAGGCAAAGCCTCTCAGGTTTGCGAAGCAATAGGCAAAGCCTCTCAGGGTAAAATAACATACTCAATACACTTAGGAAATCATGAAAAAATCACTAGTACTCCTTTTGTTGCTTGCACTTTTTAGTTTTTCACAAACCGCTTGTGACTTCTTAGAAGATAGTACAACTAAGGCTCAAGGAAATGACGAAGAGGATAAGGCGCAAAGCGGTGATTCAAAGATTGGAAGCGCTGTTGTAGAAGCAAAGGGAATTGGAAAAACAAGGGAAGCGGCCATTAATGCAGCCCTTGTGGAAGCCGTTTCTAAAGTGCATGGCGTGACTATTGAATCTAAGGTTGTCCCTTCCGATTTTGTTAGCATCGAAACAATTTCGACTCCTGATGGAATAATCAGTAAAATTCTTGCATTTTTTGGACTTTCTGACCTTTTAGGTCAAGGTGAAGAAGCGAGTTCTGGCGATGTAGAAAAGTCAAGACAAATACTTTTTACATCGACGGCAGGCATGGTGCAAGGCTATGATGTTATTTCTGAAGAAAGCTCCTCTGATGGTGTTGAAATAGTTCTTTCTGTACGGGTGGCAGAGTATAAAGAATCTGCCATTGCGAAGCGTAAAAGAATAGCCACATTGCCTTTTAGAGTGAGCCAAGATTCCGCAGTCGAGTTTGAATTTGTTGAATTTTTGGGTACAGAGGTGACTAATTTTCTTACACAAACACAGCGCTTTGCTATTTTAGATAGAGATTATCTTGCAGAAAAAGAAACGGAATTTGATTTTATAGCGCAAGACAATGTTAAGGTTGAAGAAAAAGCACGCCTAGCCAATACCCTTGGAACTGATTATATTCTTACAGGCACAGTGATTTCTATCAATAAAAAGACAGAAGTTAAGGAAGTTCCTTATACCAATCGAGTGACCGAATCTACTACCATAAGCTCAAGCCTTTCATGGAGACTTATTGAAGTTGCTACGGGTCAAGTTATTCTTTCTGATACGACAGATTTTGAAAGCCGTTCAGGTAAAGGCTCTGCCAATTCCAAGGACGATTTAGGCCAAGATAAGTGGTTGCGTATACCAGCTGCTGTAATGGGTGAAAGAATAGCACGTGAAATCATGGATTTTGTTTATCCTCTTATGCCTATTGCCTATAAAAATGGACGTCTTACTATTCCTCAAGGCGGTGAAACCGTTCAAACGGGGCAAGAATATACGCTTATACAACAAGGTGATATGATTTTTGATCCTTATACAAAAGAGGCTGTGGGTAGAGAAGAGCTTGGAGTGGGTACTGTGAAAATAATCCAAGTCGCCCCTAAAATTTCCTATGCGGAAATCGTAAAAAGTTCTCTTACTGAAACTGAACTCAGTACTTTGAAGGAAAATCAATATATTATGCGCCCTTTGAGTGCTGAATATAAGAATCAATTAAGCAATGATTTAAAAGCAAAAGAAGCAAAACAGCAAGAAACACAAACTCCAGCTTGGTAAAATTTGTTTTAGTGTTCTAAAATTTTGATTTTACAAGGCACGCCATTGAGTGGAGAAAAATTTCTCCAGCACATGTGTGACTGTCATATTGTTCCCATAAAAGGATAAAAGCCAAAATGAGAGTATATCTAAAACGTAGTATCACCGCAGTTTTTTTCTTCTGTGCATTAGGATTAAGCGCTTGTGGCACGCAAGAAAGAGATGATATTGGTCTTGGCGGAAGCGGCGCAACCTATGCGGCACGCTATGCACCTGCTCGAACCGCTCTTCGTAATGGAGATTTTGCTTCCTTGCAAACTATTATGGGGTTAAATCCTACTAATAAAGAAGGGGTTATTCTTACAGACGAGGAACTCAAGCATCAGCTTGTGGCTCAAAACAGCGAACTTTCCATGATGGAAAGAGGTCTCCTTACGCTGAACTCTGGGGATTATAAACGAGCTCTTCTTTATTTTGATGCCGCAGAGCTCAAAATGGAAGCGACAGACGCCGTTTCAAAAAGAGATAGAAAAACAAACAAAGCAAAGCAAGGCACATTCGCAACTCTATCTGGCATAGAAGAATCAAAAGATTATCCTGTGCGTGGTTATGAAAAAGTGATGATTTATAATTATAAAGCCCTTTGCTATATGTTGCTTGGTGAGCGAAAAGCTTATAACGTGACTCGTAAAGCCATTGATAAACAGCAAGAAGAATGGGAGCTTTTTCAAGAACTCCTTTCAGATCTTGAGAAAGAAAATGAAAACCGTCGTTCCACAGTGGAAAACAAAGAAAAAAGTGACGAAACAAATAAGGCTGTCTCTCAAGAAGATGGGCGAACAGAATATACAAAAAAACAAGCGGAACTTCTACCAAACGCCTATGTTAATCCTTTTGGCGATTATATGAACGCCATGATTTTGGAGATTGACAGCTACGAAGAAAGATCCGTACGAGATAACGCTCGCATCGCTTACAATAAAGTTTTAGATAATAACGAAAATTGCCTCGCTGCACAGCAAGCAATCAAAGATATGAAGAAAGCTCCCCCTCGCAATAAAAAGCTAGTGCACGTGCTTTTAGCTGATGGATTTTCTCCTGAACGTGTTGAAAAGACTATGCAATTTTTCATTGGCGGCGCGCTTGCGACTGCAAATTATGCCGAAGCAAGCCCTCATAAATCTGACCTTGCAGGTGCAAAAGTGAAGTATGGTAAAAGCTCTTATCCTATGAGCTCACTCAGTGAAATGGAAGCGATTATTCTTCGTGATGATTTAGACCGTAAACCGTTTAGAACATTCATGATAGCTCTTGCTCTTCTTCGCACAGGCGGGACAGAGCTTATACTTAATGAAACAGGCCTTGGCAGTCTTGGTAGACTCGTGAGTACTGTGCTGGCAAACGTACAACGCCCAGACACAAGAACCTGGCTTTCACTCCCAAATAAAATTATGGTGGCTCGTTTTTATGTGCCTAACGACGCAAAAACTATCACTATTGAAACCTACGATGCAGGAAAAATGAAGATGGGTGAAACAGAAATTGCCCTTGCCGAAAAAGGCCCTTCCGTTATTTATGCAGTGAACTATGGAAAAAATTTGCAAGCGATTGCGAACGAGTCTACATGGATAGCAGGACAATAATCCCCGTATCGTAAAAAATAAAAAGGATATAAAATGAAATTATTACTTTCCCTTATGCTTTGTTTCACCCTTATAGGTTGCGCCGAAAGCGGAGCGCCTCGAATAGTGAAGGAAGAAAAAGACCCAAGACCGAAGATGGCAAAAGAATATTATACCGATAATAGCTACGGCAGAGTTCAGCTTATTTATGGTAGCAAAAATATTTATAAGTGGATTAACCTAAAAAATGTTCACATGGGCATGTCAGGTAAGCTTGCTAAATTTGCCCTCACCATAGAAAATAGAACCCAAAGCTCTTTGCCTATTGAATATCAAGTCACATGGCTTGATAACCAAGGCTTTCCGCTACCAGTTTCGACACCTGCATGGATACGCTTCAACCTGCCAGAAAATGCCGAAAAACATATTATGAGCTTGGCAAAAATGCCAGAAGGGTATTCTGCTCAAGTTATTGTTCGTGGTGCAGATGATATTAAAATTCTTGTCCCACTCCCTCAAAAAGATAAAGATTCTCCAAAAACAGAAATCGACTATCAAAACCTTTATTAGGAGCTTTTATGAAAAACACAGCTAAAATTTTACTCACTTTGACTCTTGCCCTTTTTCTTGGCGCTTGTGCTCAAAACACACACCGTGTCTCTTCAGTGGAAATTGTAGACTCCGCAGATAGAGCGAAACTTGATACAGATTATGGCCTATCAGACATCATCGCTATGTCAGAAAACCTTACTAACAAAATGCTACAACATAGAGTTTTTGCTGGCGCAACACAAAGCCCTCGTATAGTGGTTGGCAAAATCACCAACAATACTCACGACGAAAACTTGCGTGTTATTGACTTGCATGACAGATTGCAAGAAGTTCTCCTCAATTCAGGTCAAGTGCGTGTGCTTGATAGATCAGCGAACTCCTTCGATTATATCATGCATACAGAAATCACAAGTGGCTCACATAGCTCCTCTGATGGGCAAAGAAAAGTGGACTATACAGTGAAAATTAAACTCTTTAAAGTCAATGGCGAACTCAT
>CAMQVJ010000120.1 GCA_947038175.1 uncultured Desulfovibrio sp. | reverse complement strand
ATGCTTACTTCTTCAACGAGAAACGTAGTTTCTTTTAGCTTCCCCTTTGGTCAGGGTTCATAAGGGAGTGAAGCTCCCTTAAATATTAGCGTCACGCAGTGACACAAACGCATTAAATCCTAAAACAAGCCTAAGCTTTCTCCATATTTCCCCTTGCTTGTTTCACAAAAAGTACTTATATATAATGTGAGTCGACACAATATCTGTATTCTTATAGAAACAGATACGCTTTAAATATTCTCTGTGTTTACGGGGGCAAAAGAAATTTTCCCCCGCACAGAGTCTAAGTAATAGAAAAACATACATTATTCCATTGGAGGAAAAATGAAAGATTTACACGACCAAACCCAAGGGCAAGGATATGCGCAATCACGTGTATCTATCTTCATGCAACAAGTTTACCTTTGGATGACAGCTGCGCTTGCAGTTACAGCGGTTGCAGCTTTTTATGTTGCTAACACTCCTAGCCTACTCGCTATGCTCATGAGCACAGTTATGCAAATCGTGCTTATTATTGCTGTTTTTGGCTTAGTATTCTTCCTTAGCGCACGCATACAAACTTTAAGTGCCAGCGCCGCAACAGGCTTTTTCATGCTTTATGCTGGACTTATGGGTCTTATGCTTGCCCCTATTTTCGTTGTATATACAGCCTCTTCTATCACCCAAACTTTCATCGTTACCGCTGGTATGTTTGGTGGCATGAGCCTTTACGGCGCAGTGACAAAACGTGACCTCTCAGGCATGGGCTCTTTTTTAATCATGGGACTTTGGGGCATTATCCTTGCTAGCCTTGTGAATATATTCTTCCAGAGCAGCATGATGAGTTTTATCATCAGCGTAGTTGGCGTTATCGTTTTCACTGGCCTTACAGCTTACGATACTCAAAAGATTCGTGAAATGGCTGAGAACGCTCCTATCGAAGATAGCCTTGCTATTCGTCGTGGTGCTATCTTGGGCGCACTCACCCTTTATCTTGATTTTGTAAACTTGTTCCTTATGTTACTTAGACTTTTAGGCAACAGAAACTAGTTTCAAAAAAGAATAATTTCAAAAAGGAATAACCGAAACAGGTCAACCCCCTCTTTCTACCAATCCTTAATCTATAAGAAAATAGTCGTAACTACCTTTGTAATTACGACTATTTTTTATATAAATATCATTTACATTTTTTGTTTTTGTTTTTTCTTTTGGTTTGGCTTATTTTGTTTTGTTTTGTTTTTCTGGGGGGAGTTGAACTCCCCCCAACCCCCACATTTAATGCTTTATGACATTTGGTCTTTTTTACCCACCTTCCCCTTGCTCCTCCTTTTTTAGTCTATAAATATCACGAAGAAATGAATCATCACTAACCTACTAGAATAAAACAAAATAAAAGACATCAACGATTATCAATCAAAAAAAAACGCTAAAATCAAAAAAAACACTTGACGAACATCTAAATATCACATAGGTTTCACTTTCGGCACGTCCCCATCGTCTAGCCGGCCCAGGACAGCGGCCTTTCACGTCGTCAACAGGGGTTCAAATCCCCTTGGGGACGCCAATTATTTTGGCTTCCAAAAAGCTCTTTGAATTTTTATTCAAAGAGCTTTTTCTGTTGGCAAACTTCTTTTTACTACCGCCCTATATTGGTAATAGCTTGTTAGGTACATTCATTTTAAATTTTTATTATTCCACATAATACGCCTACAGATGTTCATGAATCAACCGATGATAATTAAATAGATTAGTGACTAAACTCCAAAAAATAAGAGGGGCGGGCTAAAATATGATTATCACAAACACAAAAAGTATAGCATGGGGAAATCCCTCCTATACTCCTAATAAGTATGATTCAGCAAACACGAAGAAGCAAGAGGTCTCAGCCAATGACAAACCTCTCAATACAACACAAAACACTTCTCCTCGTGCTGTTTCTGAAAACACTATACCTTCAGATACTATTACAACTACATCCAATCATGAAGATAAAAAAATCAACGACGTAAATAATCCTATGATTAATGTCTCCGAATCAAAGACGAGCTCTTCAAGTATGATGTCACGTAATTTTGCGTCGAATGAAGAGAAGCCTTCTCGATATATTTCAGCCATCATTGATGGATTTCAAGAAATGCAGCAATTTAAAAATGAATCTGCCAAGCAAATTAATAACATCATGGAAACAGCTAAAAGCATGTACCAGGCGGCAGACAACGCTGGCGAACAAAGAAAGGCGCAAGCATGGGCAGAGGAAAACTTAAATCTTCATGGAGAAAAAGAAGTACAGGAAACAGCAGACGAAACATACTTAAAAGCAATGAAAGAACGGATTCTTGAAGAACTAGAAAAGCTCTTAAAGGAAGCGGAAGGAATAGAAGAACTTATTGAAGAAGGCACAAACCCTGAAAGCGATGGTTCAGAAACCGAAGAAGGCAAGCTAACAACAGGTTCTGGTAGTAGCAATGAAGAACCTCAGATTACTGTCAGTGATGACAGTACTGCCCCCGACATGAGTATCTCCACTGGCAATGTAAGTTCTGGAACGGGTGATGTTTCTATTGCTCAACCGAGCGAACCAACTCAAACTACGTCATCCGAAGGGTCAACCCTTACTTCCCAAAAGCCAACAACTAAAAGAGCAACGCAGTTTTCACTCAATATTATTGTATAATAAGGCACTATTCTAAATATTTTATTAGAATCATTAAAAAATCCCATAGCCTTTTATTGCAATATATCCTCACAACGTCTCACGGGAACACCCTGCAAAAATCTCTAAACAACCAGGATATCAATACATATTATCTGAAAATTACCATCACACATACTTGCTTTTATTTATTTTCTCCTTTTCTTTCTCTTTAATGCATTTTCCCCCTAAAGAAAAAATCTCCTCCATCCGATAAAGTTAAAGAGTATTCATTTCAAAGACAAGGTGGGACATATGAACTCTTCTTTAAAATATACATGGGCAAAGAGCTTTTTCACAAAGAACAAGCTCTCTTCTCCTATTTCCCTTATGCATTCAAAATCATTTATGAGTATTACTTGCGTATTGACTTTATTCTTGGGCTCTTACGTCTTGCTCGCCCATGCACCCCATGCAAAGGCACAGCAAACAGTCACCCCAACAACGCACGTGAATGTGAACGCAGCCCAAACGCCTGCTCCAACATCTGCAAATCCCACCGCTCAATCACCACAAAAAAATACAGTACAACAAACACAGAGCGCACAAACGGCTCAAAACGGACAAGCCCCCATCACCATGACCGTTTCTACTACCATAAATAATCCACAAACTCTTGTTGCCCCTCAAACGCAAACGGTAAACATGCCAAACACGCAAACCGTGAATGTCCCCATAAATACACAAACACAAGTAGCACCACAACAAAAAGCAGGGCTTTTGCCACGCTCCACATACGGTATTACATGCGCCCCAAGCCTTGAGCGGAACATCTATCTCAATTCTGTTTGGGATACCCTTGTTCCACGCAGACAAATTTACGAAGACCCTGCCCGAAAGATGCAAAAACCACGATCAGGCAGAGGCGTTGCTTCAAGGGGAAAGACAACCAACACAAAGCCAAACACAACTCAAAAGACGACAGAAACAAGCGTGTCAGCACAGGATAAACTCAAGCTTGAATCAGGAAGCCACGTTCTTATCCAACCAGGTGCACACGTCACCGTGTGGGCTGATGACGAGAAGACAACACCAAATCCTGCACCCAATAACACAGGTAACAACTCAGGCAACAACACAGCTGACACACCAAACTCAGGCAACACACAAAACACAGCAAACACAACTCCTGTGAACATAAATGATGATGTTGTCAATAATCAAGGTGCCAGTACCCAAAACGCCAACAATCCAAGCATCACTAATCCAAACCTTAATACCCCAAATATCAATGCTCCAAACCCAAGCGGTCAAGCCCCAGATTCAAGGGATATGAATTTCAACAACGATACAAATAATACAAATACAACAAATAACACAGGCAATGCCCCATTTGTTGCAAACGAAACACAAAACCCCGATATCCCTGCCCTTACAGTTCCAACGCCTAATGGTTTACCCACCGCAGAGGTCGGAGTTGAACCCCGTTTCGGAAATTAACACATATCCACCGAGAAATTTCCCCCATATAAACATCTCACAAATAGCGGAATAACGACCGCACAACAACTTTTAGAATCATAATGTAAAAAATATAACCCCTTGAATGTTTTTTCAGGAGGGGGGTACGGGGGGAAACTCATTTTGTACTACAAAATGGGGT
>CAMQVJ010000119.1 GCA_947038175.1 uncultured Desulfovibrio sp. | reverse complement strand
ATAGCTTTTGGGCGACTCTTTTTAGAATAAAGTTTTTCTTTTCTTCGGGGTTTTTAGGCATATTTTTTGAGAGTAGTTGGCTTGTCTGTTTGTGGTAATCTATGTTTTCTGTTTCTGTTATCTGTTTTTCAAAGAGTCGTAATGCGATTTGTTTGGCGCATGCAGGAGTATTTGCTGTTATTCTTTTAGCATTCACAGTGCAATCCATCGCTTTTTTGTTTATGTCGTTTGTCATAAAATGTCCGAATTGATTTATAAATTTGAAATAAATAAAATTACGCCATACGTTTATCTCTTCGCTGGAGGAGAAAACGGTTTATTTTGTTTTATTCGAGTTTTTTAAGCTGATATGGTCTTCATTTTGAAACATAAAAGGCATGGAAACGTGCAAGTTGCTCTAAGGGGATTTTATCCTTCTCCCCTTGAAATCTCATGACTTTCTCTAGAGAATGTCGAGTCTATACATATTACATCGGCAAAAAAAGAGAAAGCTTTAGGGTATTAATCTATTGTTTTAGAAGAAAAATAATGAGGTATGTGTTTAAGGCTGAAAGTACAGTAGGATACGCTATTAACTTGATAGTGATGATTTTGCGTTATTTCATTGAAATTAAAAGAGTTTTAGTGTAGATTGCTTTAATAGGAGTTGCTACTCCGTTTAATTTTTGTTGTGAAGCTTGTTTGATTGGCTTCTAGGTGAAATATCGCTCATGTGATACGTGGGTAAAATCTATTCTTATTTGCCACAATGTGCTTAGGATAAGGGGTTTCTTTGCTTATCTTGGTGTATTTTTTATACGTTTTACGGCATATGATGAATTTTTATATAAAATTGGGATACTTGTATGGTGAAGTTAGAGAACTTTGAAAAGCAGGAACTAGGATTAGCTCCTGCAGAAGCGGATATGATTCCGCCATTACTACAAAGTTTTAGTAGTTTATTTCGATTGCGTGGTAAACAGGTTTCAGGCGCTCACCTGCTTTCTGCTCTTGCTGGTAGTGCGCCAGCGCCAGCACCTTGCGTTCGAGCGGTGAAGGCACTAGGCTTAGACTGTAAGATTGTGAATCGTGAACAAATCTCCGATATATCCCCTATGGTGCTTCCGTGTGTTTTGCTTATGCAAAATCAAGCATCCCTCGTTCTGACGAGTTATGGTGATACGGAGGCGACTGTTATTTTCCCAGAACATGGGCATGAACAAACGAAGATTGCCCGTGTGGACCTTGAACAAGAATACAGCGGCTATGCTATTTTTTCAATTATCGCTCCAGAAAAAGATGATAAGTTAGAGCGCATCACCCGTGTTTACACAAAACACTGGTTCTTTGATGTTTTGAAACAATATGTACCTATGTATCGTTCTGTTTTTATTGCGAGTTTCTTTCTAAATATGCTTGCCCTCATGGGCCCTCTTTTCATGATGAATGTTTATGACCGTGTTATACCGAACGTGGCGCTTGAAACTTTGTGGGTGCTTGGGATTGGTGTTATGGTCGGCTATTTATTTGAATGGGTCTTGCGTCTTTTGCGTGCGTCTTTCACAGATAGAGTAAGTCGGAATATGGATGTCGTGCTTTCTTCTCGTGTAATGGAGAAGGTTTTAGGCCTTGATGTTACAAAAAATACCTATACGTCTGGTGGACTTATGCAAGCTTTTCGAGAGCTTGACTCCATACGTGAATTTTTTAGTGCCAGCACGATACTTGCACTTGTGGATTTTCCTTTCCTTCTCTTTTTTCTTTTTATTCTCTTGTTTATTGGTGGAAAGATTATTCTCATTCCCTGCCTTGCCATTGCAATCTTATTGATTTGGATTCTAAGTGTGCAAAAGAAGTTGTTTACACAGGCGAGTGTTCAACAAGAAGGGGAGCGGGAAAAGAGCAATTTACTTGTGGAGATGATCACGGGGGCGGAGATTATCAAGACTGCTTCTGCTGAACCTCGCATGATGCGGACGTGGGAAAAAATATCCAGTTATACCGCTGACCAAAATGAAATAAATAAGCGTCTTAATTCGGCAACAAGTAGTTTTTCTTTGCTTTTAACACATCTTGTGAGTGTGGCTATTATCATTTGGGGTGTCTATCTTATAAGTGATCAATCGCTTACTATGGGTGGGCTTATTGCTTCCAATATGCTGACAGCGAGAGCTATGTCTTTTATTGTCCAAATGGGTGGGCTTCTTCCTAGGTGGCAGGGGACAAAGAGCGCATTGAAAGACCTTAATAATTTGATGAGCTTGCCTGACGAGCTTTCAACGAGCACAGTAGATTTTGGGCATTTGCCGCATAGTTTGGAGTTAGTGCAAGTTGAGTTTAGTTTCAAGGGTGCGCCTTTGCCTTCCCTTGCTGATATTAATTTGAAAATAGCACCTGGTGAAAAAATAGGTGTTATTGGTAATATGGGTTCAGGAAAGAGTACGCTTGCTCGTGCTATTATGGGGCTTTTGGAGCCTGATAGTGGTATGGTGAAATTTGGTGGTGTAGATATGCGCCAACTTGATAAAAAAGAAATGCGTTCTCGTATGGGTTATGTTCCACAGGAATCTATGCTTTTTCATGGAACGGTGCGTGATAATATTTGCCTTGGTATGCCTTTTGTTAATGATAAACTTTTGCTTCGTGCTGCGTGGTTGGCAGGAGTGAATGATTTTATTCAGAGTAACCCATCTGGATATAGCATGCCTGTTATTGAACGGGGAGCAAACCTCTCGGGTGGACAGAGGCAGGCAATTACTCTTGCAAGAGCTTTGCTTATTGACCCCGATATTTTGATTCTTGATGAACCTACAAGTAATATGGACGGCAGCACAGAGGCCGCTATTATTCAACGATTAAGACCGCATATAAGGAAGAAAACCCTTATTATTAATATGCATCGCATGAGTTTAATGCAACTTGTTGACCGAGTTATTGTTCTAAAAGATGGATATATTATTGCTGACGGACCAAAAGGTGTCATCCTAGATAAGATAAAACTGCCATCATAGTGTTTTTGCAATTGAATATGAAGTATGAATAAGGTGTTTAAAATGAGTCAGAAAAAGCTTGTTAATGAAGGTCGTAGGAAGAAAACGGGAGAGAAAAGGGAACAACCTGCTCGCGTGTCTTATTTTGACCCAAAGTCACCATCAGGTGATGTTCTTGGTGAGATAGAGGGTGCTCCTCAGCTTGATGCATTGAAGATATCTTCAACGAAATTACCTACTAGCCTAAATACCAATACTTTCGAAAACGATAGAGGGACTCTTGCATCTGGTATGCATAGTGAGAGTACTGATGGTACGACCGAAGATAGTACTGGTGACACTACTGTTGGTACGACCGAAGATAGTACTGGTGACACTACTGGTGACACTACTGTTGGTACGACTGAAGATAGTACTGGTGACACTAAAGTGCCTGAATCCGCTCTCCATACTGCGGGGCCGTCTTCTCTTGATACAGTAGCCAAAGACGATGGGGAATCGCCTGAAAATATTCTTTCACAAGATAATTTTGATTTGCGCTCTTCCTTATTGAGTCAATTCGGTGATAGTTTTGATAGCCTAAACCAACTCGGGACTAATGACGACGAGAAATTGGAAACTATGACTCCCTCTTTCGACAGCATAGAAGGTATAATCAATCGTGAAGAATCTTCCGAAAGGGACGATTATCTAAATAGAAGTTTAACGAATAATCTTGATTTGCCTACGAAGACTGCTTCTTTAGATGATGATGTGTCTGAAGAAGGAGCGCCTGTAATACGTTCTTCTCTTTTTGATATGGATGATGGGGATTCAGAAAATAATGATACAGAGAAAAAGTCTTTAAAGAAGCCAGGAAAAACCAAAAGCCTTGGTTTATTTAGTAATGACAAAGAAAAAGATTACGTGGCAAAACTAAGAGCTGCGAAATCTGAACTGGCTGCTATTGTGCGCCCTTCCTCCTTGAATTCTCAGGTTAAAGCCTCTGCTAATGGAGTTAAGACTGAAGAGCTAAGGACGGACTCTGTTCCGCCTACTGTTCCGACAACGAAGAAAAAAGTTGTAAAAACGCAAAAAGCAAAAGCAAGGAAAGTTTCTGAAGTACAAGGGCTAGAACCGAAAACTACAGTTTTGAAAACCGAAATGGCAAAAAGTGACTCTGTGCACGTTTCTACCCAAGTCGTGTCTCAAAATGTGGAAGCGGAAACGCTCGAAGCTGAAAAGTTCGAAGCAGAAAAGCTTGAAGCAGAAAAGCTCGAAGCGGAAAAGCTCGAAGCGGAAACGCTCGAAGCCGAAAAGCTCGAAGCCGAAAAGCTCGAAGCAGAAAAGCTCGAAGCAGAAAAGCTCGAAGCAGAAAAGCTCGAAGC
>CAMQVJ010000118.1 GCA_947038175.1 uncultured Desulfovibrio sp. | reverse complement strand
ACCTCGCTAAGGCAGAGGAAACGCTCCGCTACGAGGGATAGGCTCTCACGCCTGATACGTGGGTCAGGCGCTCGCGCTGCGCGGCTTTTATATCTTCGTACACAGGCAAGTTAACGCTTAAAACCGTTCGGCGCAGGCTTTTAACATTCTCCGTACACAAACAAGTTAACTACTAAGACCGCTCGGCGCAGACCGTCACCCCCTCTACAGGCATTAAGCGCCAACGTGAACTTAGCTCATAGAATGAACATCGTAGTTTGTATAGCTCCCAAAAACCGCCAGTGTCGGAGGCACACCACAAAATCCTTCGCCAAGCAATGAGTAGCTCCACCCGAGCAAGCGAAGCGGCGAGAGTGAAGCCGTAAACTTTTATTAAAAAATGAGAGCAAAACAATTGCGCCAACAAGAAAGCTTTGTATGCGAGCGAGACTCGCAAGCCCGAAGGGCAAGGTAGAGCGATTCTTAGGAGGTTATGCTCGGGATTCCAAAGGGGAAGAGCTAAGGAACGTAGTTCCTTGTAGCTTCCCACTTTGGTCGGGGTTCATAAGGGGGCGAAGCTCCCTTAAATAATAATAGCCCGTCACGCAGTGACACAATACCTCCCCCCCCAAAAAAATACCCCCTATAAACACACTTTGGCATGGTCATTGCAATGTAGAGACTAATAGCTGAAATAGCGATAAAAAACGTCAGAATTCTGACTTAATATTATAGTTTCGTTTAATATACATTTTCTGACTTAATTTATATTTTGGTAAGGAGTTATCATGCAAAACGCAATGTTTACAGGGGTATTCGCCTCTTTAACAACTGAACACAAGATGGCTATGATTAGTAATAATTTAGCGAATGTGAACACTGGTGGGTATAAGCCTGACACGTTAGCGTTTAAAGATACCATGATTCACTTCGCCCATGATTTCATACGTGAGCCTTTAGAGAATTTACGTTCCGAGCCACTTTTTCCTGAAGCAAGTTTACGTTCTCGAACACGTATAGCGACAAAAGAGACGGATTTTTCTCAGGGTAGCATGCAATACACGGGAAATAAGCTTGATATTGCGATAGTTGGCGAAGGTTTTTACCGTGTAAATACACCTCATGGGGATTATTTGACTCGCATGAGTGCTTTTACTAAAGGTTCTGATGGCACTTTAATGACACAGCAGGGTTATCCTGTTCAGGGTCAGGGCGGAAATATAGTATTGCCTCCTGCGGCTAAGAATATCCATGTGGCGGGCGACGGTAATATTTTTGCAGATGGTGCGAATGTTGGCCAGCTTGCGATTGTTGGTTTAGAAAACCCTCAAGATTTAGATAAAGTTGGTAACAATTTATACGCAGCTCCTGAGGGGACGGAATTTACAGATCCACGGGCTGCAGGCACAACGAAGGTGAGCCAAGGGTATACGGAAGCTTCCAATGTTAATGTTGTGTATGAGATGGTTAATATGATTGAAGTTCAGCGTTTCTTTGAGGCACAACAAAAGGTTATGACGACGGCGGATCAGGTTGATAAAACTGTGACGAGCCAAATTGCAAAACCTCGATAAATAGAGATTATTTTTAGAATAATGATAATTCAGATTTTTGACAGATTATTATATAGATATACATTTTGGTTGAGATTTTTAGAGTGGTATTTTCGGATAATACATTTTGAGTGGAAACACCGTTAGAAATATAATGGCTTAGGCCTTTAATATGTGAGGATATTTTTATGATGCGTTCATTATGGTCGGCTGCGACAGGTATGCAGGCACAACAGCTTAATATTGACGTTGTTTCAAATAACTTGGCAAACGTAAATACGTCTGGTTTTAAGAAAAGCCGTGCAGAATTTGAAGATCTCATGTATCAAACCATGAAGATTGCGGGTTCTCAAGGGGCTGGAGACAGTCAAGTTCCTGTAGGTATTCAAGTTGGTATGGGTGTGCGGAACGTGTCTGTGCATAAAATATTTTCTCAAGGTGACTTTCAAAATACGGATAACCATCTTGATATTGCGATTGAAGGCAATGGCTTTTTCCAAGTGCAGGTGGGTGATGAGCTCATGTATACAAGGGCTGGAGCGTTCAAATTAAACTCTGATGGAGTTATTGTAAATGCGAACAGCTATGTCTTACAACCAGAGTTTGCTGTTCCGCCTGAAACAAGACAGCTTGGTATTTCAGAAAATGGAAACATTGTTGCTCTTGATGCTCAATCTAATGTGATAGCCGAGGCCGATATTCCTGTGTATACCTTTGTGAACGATGCAGGACTTGATGCAAGAGGTCGTAGCCTTTATATGCCAACGCAGGCATCTGGAGACGCTGTTCAGGGTATACCTGGTGAAGATAATGTTGGCTCCTTGGCACAAGGTTTTCTTGAAATGTCAAACGTTGATGTTGTAGAAGAAATGGTTAATATGATTGTAGGTCAACGTGCTTATGAAATGAACTCAAAGAGTATTCAAACATCAGATACCATGTTGCAAACCGCTATAAACGTGAAACGAAGCTAGTTCCTAGTGGAGGCCTATATGCAAATATTTTTCTTAATAATACCTTTTTTCCTCTTTTGTTCTATTTACAAAGGATTGAAAAACAAGAACTTTGCTAGTGATTGTCATAATTTTGACAAGGGTGAAGCTTCATGCGCCAAGGGTACTTTTATGGGAGTATTTGCGTATAGCCTTCATAAATATTCTTGCATGCGTCCATTTTCTGACTTTGTGAGAGTCGCTACATTTACTTGCTTTCTTTGTGTTACTAGTATTTTTAGTTTTGCAGAAATAGCACATGCTAATAATCCTGTGAGCATTGACCCTAGTATTAATAGTGGTACGTATTCTCAAGATCAGCAAAAAGGTGTTTGGCGTTTACGTATTTTTGATGCGGCGATTGTGAAAGGGGATACGGTTTTACTTGGTGAAATTGCAGAGCCTCTTGGTGATATTTCTGATCAGCAGTGGCAAACCCTAGCACAAAAAGAGCTTTGGGCTGCGCCGAATCAAGTGGGCAGACCTTTTCAGATAAATAAACAAAGATTATTAGGTGCGCTTCGCCAATATATTGGTATGTATGCAGATTCTTGTATTTTGCCCAATTCTTTGGCTATTCAAAAGGGTGGCGCTGTGATACGAGAAGAGGATTTACGCAGGCTTGTTATTCAGCGTTTATCCCCTCAAATCAATGCACTTGGCGGACATAGCGATATAACAGATTACCGTTTACCGTCCTATATTTTTGTAGCACACGCATCACAGCAATTGATACTTGAGCAAACGGAAGTTAAGCCAGGGCGTGTTAGTGTGCGCTTTGGGATACAGGAAATTGACGGCTCTATTGTTCGTCGTTTTAGTGGGACTATATTCCTTAACTTGTGGGTGGACGCGCCAGCTTTAGTCCGCCCCTTGTCAAAAGGCGATGCGCTCAATCCTGCGGATATCACGTATAGGTCGGTTAATTTGGCCTATGAAAATGGTGAACTGTGGGACGGACGTGGAGGGCCTTGGCAATTGGTACGTTCTCTTGGAGCGTTGCAGCCCATAGCCTCCGCCGATTTGCAAGCTTTAGCCGCCATTCATAAGGGTGACAAAGTGGTTTTACGATACGAAAAAGGAAATATCCGCTTGAGTGTTGTTGTGGAAGCCATGGAAGATGGTGGGCTTGGAGACCTTATTCTTTTGAAGAATTTAGAAACAAAGAAACAAATTTACGGCATGGTAAAAGACCAGCAAACGGTTATATCAAAGTAGTGGGGGAAAAACTATGAAGATTCTAAAAAATATTTCAAGCTCTATACGTATGCGTCCTTTGGGCGTGATGCTTCTTCTTGTGGGAGCGCTAACGGGCTGTACTGCTAGTTCTCAGTCCCCTCAAATAACGCAGCCTGTTGTTCAGCCTATGAATTATAGAGAACCTGCTCCGCAGTATGCTAACCCTGGTAGCATTTATAGTGGCAATTCCTATCGCTCTTTATACGAAGATGGGCGTGCTCGCCGAGTGGGTGATATTGTGACGATTCAAGTTATAGAAGAATCAAGCGCATCGCAAACTGTGGATACAACAAATAGCAGAGATTCAAGTTTGAATGGCGGAATCACATCACTGTTAGGATTTAGCTCTCTTTTTAATAAAATCCCCATTACGGATGCAAAGATAGCAATAGAAAGTAAGAATAGCTTCACAGGTGCAGGAGAGACAACACGTGATAACTCAGTTTCTGCAAGCCTAGCGGCACGAGTTATTAATGTTCTTGCTGATGGCAATATGGAAATTGAAGCGGTTCGTGAAATAAAAGTTAATAGTGAAACACAGTTCATGGTGGTTACGGGTATAATTCGTACACGTGATATTAGTACGGGAAATACTATTACCTCTACTAAAATTGCCAATGCTAAGATTGAGTATTATGGACAAGGCGTTTTGACTGCAAAGCAAAAACCAGGCTGGCTTATTAGGTTGATTGACGCGGTTTCTCCTTTCTAA
>CAMQVJ010000117.1 GCA_947038175.1 uncultured Desulfovibrio sp. | reverse complement strand
ATATGGGGTTCCCCAAGGGCATCATGCCCTTGGGTGGTGGGTCTGGGAGGTGAAACCTACTAGTAAAAACCAATAAACCAATAAAACTTATAACTTATAAACTAATAAACGATTTTATAAACCTGTGTTGGAGTAGAGCATGTAAAACATGAGTCGTCCAGATAGTTCCCCTGCGATAACGAAGAGTAGCATAAGAATGCCACAACAAGAGAGGCAGGGTGTTTTTTTATCAATAGGATCGGCTAGGTATTTGAGCATGCGTTGCATAATACCAACGAGTATCACAACAGAGCCAAAGACTGTGAGAGTGATATGCGCATCCATGAGCATGATTTCTGGTTTGACTTCTGAGCGTTGCACAAGAAGGGCAAGAGCCACCATGCGACAAATAACAAAGAAGCCTATGAGTTTTGGTAGTGGGCCTGTGAGGCTTGCCACCTTGTCTTTTTTACAAAGGAGCGAGGTGCAAAAAAGCGCCACCGCACCAAGCAGGAGTGCGCTTGTAAAGAAGTTTACGGGTGTGTTCCAAGTTTCCCATGAGACAGCGCTGGTATTTCTGTAAACTTCGCCCATAACGAATACGAGAAAGCCACCTGCAATGCCGCTTATAAGGCGTAGAATATACGCACTTGAGAAGAAGCAAAGAAGGAGAGTAATACCAAAACCGAGCACGCTGTAAATTTCAAGACTCAACCAAGACTCGAAGGGATTTGACAAAGCCAAATAGCCTCTGAGGGGGAAATTGAGGTGAAACATAGATGCAACGGTGCCGCATGCCAAAAGAATAATGGCAAGAATTGTCCATGGTGAAAATTTAGAATCTTGAGCTCTCGGGCAGATGCCTTTGAGAATAGCCATTCCAGCAGCGGTTTGCGCTAGGATGGTGAAAACGGTTAGTGTCAAATATCCTTCCATAATAACTCCTATATTTCTTCAGGGTTGCTGACACGAGAACCGCGGATACCCATATCACTGCCTTGGGGTTTCGCATGGCGATTGGGTTCAACAATAAGATGAGGTTTTGTTCTGTCTGGTTTTGGTAGAGGCGCGATTGTACCATGTTCGCCGTATTTTTCTTTGAGTTCTTCAAACTCGCCAAAATCGAGGGCTCGGCATGGGCAAGAGGCAACACAAGCGGGTGCTTTGCCTTGCTCTAGGTAGTCACGACAGAAATCACATTTCGTCATAACTTTTCTTGCTTCGTCGAATTGCGGCGCACCGTAAGGACAGCTCCATTCGCAATAATGACAGCCAACACAGCGGTCAGCATCAATAGAAACGATACCATTTTCGTCTTTATGTTGTGCTTTTGTTGGGCAGTTATGTACACAAATAGGGTCTTCGCAGTGATTGCAAGAGAGGGATATGTAATAAGCAAAAACATTTTGCTCATAACCGCCGTCTTTTTCAATCCATTCCCCACCAGAGTATTCTGCCACACGTCGCCACGAAATACCATCGGGGCTATTGTGTTTATCTTTACACGCAATCATACAGGCTTTACAGCCGACGCATACGTCAGAATTAAAATAAAATGCAGGATTTTTTAACATATACTTCCTCGTTATGCGAGTTCAACTTGAACAAGGTTTGAATGGTGCGGATTCCCTTTTGCGAGGGCTGTAGGTTGTAAACGGGTGAGCACGTTGATGCAACCGTTTTCATCTTCGCCTTTTGCGTTAGGGGTGTGCCATGCGCCTTCAGGCAAGGATACAACACCAGGGATAATACGAGGCGTTACTTTTGCTTCAATAAAAGTGATACCTCTATCATTGAAAATCCTCACCTTATCCATGTGCTTGATTCCACGTTTTTTCGCATCGATGGGGTTAATCCATAATTCTTGCGGTGCAACTTCTTGAAGCCAAGAACAGTTACCATAGGTGGAGTGTGTTCTTTGCTTGTAGTGGTGTCCGATAAGTTGTAGAGGGAAGGTTTTAGCTTCAGGGCTAAGATGTCCTTCTGTGTCTTCGATGTATTCTGCGAGCGGGGTAATAGATTGCCCTTTGTCGAGCGTCCATGTTTTAGCAATTTCTGCAAGACGAGGGGAATATATTTCAATAAGTCCTGATGGGGTATCGAGTGGATTTGCCACAGGATCATCACGGAAAGCCTTGTAGGCAACATGATTTTCAGGGAAGTATTTTTTATAGAGACCTTGTTTATATGCTTCTTCTAGTGTTGCAGGCAAATCGGGAATTGCTTTACGAGAAATTTCATATAAGTGTTCAAGCCACTCGTATTGAGTGCGCCCTTCTGTGAACTTTTCACGCACGCCCAATTCTTCGGCAAGATCCGCACAAATATCGTAGATACTGTGGCTTTCTCCAAGGGGTTCTATACATTTGTCATCAAAAATAATATACGCCATATTGCTGTCGCCATCGATTGTCCAGTCGTGTTCTTCTAGATTTGAACAGCTAGGGAGAACATAATCGGCATAGCGAGCAGAAACAGAAAGCGTGGTATCAATAACAACAATGGTTTCACATTTGTTCACATCAGCTAAAATCGGATGCATTTGGTTTATGCCACCGTGTTGGTTAGTGATGGCGTTACCTGCATAGCTCCACATGAATTTGATAGGAGCGATAAGCTTTTCACGACCACGCACACCAGCGGTGGTTTCCGTCATGTTTTCGTATTCGTCGATGGCTTCAAACCAGTTGAAACAGGATACGCTTGTCTTGACGGGGTTGGTAAGAGTTGGGAAAATCGCCATAGGGACAGTGCGTCCAGCGTGTTCTCTTGCGCCTGTGTTACCGCCATGAATACCCACATTGCCTGTAAGGACAGCGAGCATGCCGATAGCACGGGATTGGTTTTCACCATTTGTGGAGCGTTGAGGCCCCCAACCTTGCCAAATAGAACAGGTTCTAGCTGCTGCCATTTCACGAGCAAGTTTTTCAATCCTTGGAGCAGGAATACCCGTTATCTTGGTTGCCCATTTCGCTGTTTTAGCGGTTCCGTCCTTTCCAAGCCCAAGAATGTAGGACTTGTAAGAGGAATGCACAGGAGCATCGGCAGGAATTGTGTCTTCATCATAACCCATGGTGTATTTATCAATAAACTCTTTATCCACAAGGTTTTCTGTAATCATCACGTAAGCGAGGGCACAACAAAGCGCCATGTCTGTTCCTGGGCGAATCGGAATCCACTGATCACCAGAAGAAACAACGGTATCAGTATAACGAGGGTCAATAACAATAATTCTTGTGTTATTGGTATGACGTGCGTGGCGTAGGGTTTTGTTCTTTGTTCCGCTGGCTCTTGTTTCCGCTGGGTTATTACCAAAGAAAACGGCAAGTTCGCTATTTTCCATGTCACCAAGCACATTGCCATCTACCCAGCCACCACCAAAAAGGTAAGGCATACCAACGGTAATTTGACAAGTAGAATAGTCAGAATAGTGATTGAGATAACCACCTAAAGTATTCATAAGACGAGCAACGGGAGTTTGAGCAGGAGGCCAGCTTCTACCCATAACAGAACCAAGAGCGCCTGTGCCGTAACTTAAGTAAACGGATTCAGGGGTGTATTTGTCGATAGTTGTTTTGAGACGTTCGGCAATTTCTTTATTGGCTTGTTCCCAGCTAATTTCTTCAAATTTGCCTTCGCCACGCTCTCCAACACGCTTAAGAGGTTTCATGATGCGCTCTTTTGCGTATAAACGCTGACGCATACTTCTACCACGTGGGCAAGCTCGCAATTGTTGCTGACCGTAACTGTCATCACCTGTGTCGTCTGTTTCGACTCGGGTAATCACGCCGTCACGCACAGTCACATGCAAGGCACATCTGCTTCCGCAGTTGACATTACATGAATTCCAATGACGTGTCTCTTCACCTGTTTGGGTGCCAGTTTTTGGCATTCCTTGGGCGAGCTCTGCGTTTGCATTACTAGGGTTTAGGATTTCAAAAGAAAAGGGAGCAACCATAGAGGCAAGCGCCATGGAGCCACCTTTAAGCACATCTCGGCGATTGACGCCATCTTTTTTCTGTTCAGCCATAAGTTCTCCTATAAATAGCATGTACTAACACGTTCAAAGAAAAGCTATCTATACTATAATGAAATTATAATATCGTGATTATATTGAAAAACAAGGGAAACATCTAATATATACATGCTTGCATATAATATAACATATTCGAAAACAAGCTGTCAATCAAAGAGACTAGGGGGAGTTTTGGGGAGGGGAGTTTTGGTGTTTAGGGTGGTGAGGACTGCGGTATATTTGGTGCTTGGTGATGGCTTTTAACATTCTTCATATACAGGCAAGTTAACGACTAAAACCACTCGGCGCAGACCGTCGCTGTAGATTGTTCGTCATACCAACATAAAGCGTGCCATTGGGTTTGCTTGCTAAAATATATAAATAGTATGTTTTCATAAAATCTTTATAAAAGGCATGGATTGCCACGTCACCCCTTCGGGCTTCCTCGCAATGACATTTCACGGTCTAAAGTAATCACATTATATGGAGACA
>CAMQVJ010000116.1 GCA_947038175.1 uncultured Desulfovibrio sp. | reverse complement strand
CTCGACCATTTATTAGGTGAAGAGGTGTGTATTGTGGCAGATGGTGCGGTTTGCGCTCATCAGTTGGTGAGAGATTTTGGGGAAGATATTGTTTCAGGCTCTTCCATTGGTTTAGAAATTCCTTTTAGCGCAAGAAAGATTGTGGTTGGTTTGCCTTACAGGGCAAGGCTTCAAAGCATGGCACTGGAGGCTGATTTGGGAGGTGGTACTTCCGTTGGTCGTAAAAAGTACGTGAATCGTATAGGTGTTTATTTTAAAGATACCAATAGCGCACGTATAGGCACAGATTTTGACAAAGAAAACTGCATGGATGAAGTCAAATGGCGACTTTCTGAAAAACCAGGAGAGGGTATTTCTATGCATACGGAAGACGCGTGGATTTATACAAATGGTGGCTATCTCAATCAAACTTACGCTTGTATAGAATCAAACACACCTTTGCCTTGCACAGTGCTTGCAGTTATACCAGAACTATCTGTAAGTCCAATATAACACATTGAAATAGTGATGTAATAAGAAACTGACAGGAGGAAAATACATGATAATAGAAAATAATATTCATGAAGAAAAGAGAGAATCAGAGGGGAAAATATGGCGATCTCATACTCGTTATAATGGTTATGAATATAGCGTTTCTCTTTCTCGTCTTGAGGAAATTGAAGAACTTTGTGCTGTGGTGAGCGCTGATGAGGTTTTGGAGTTGTGGCATCTATTTAGAATGCCTGTGGAAGATGCTTTGCGAAAAAGTATTGAATATTCTGGGCAAAGTCCTGTGTATTCTATTTACAGGGAAAATGAATATGAGAAACAAATCATAGGGATGGGTGGTTTAAATCCTCTTGTTGGGGGAAGAGGAACTGTGGGAGAGCTTTGGTTTATGGGAGCAGATATGGACGAACACGCCCGTTTTCTTATCCGTCACACAAAAGAGATACTACGTATGTTTTTTGAAAAATGTCCTGTGCTTATTAATGTTATTGGCGTGTGGAATAAGCGAGGTATTCGCTGGCTACATTATTTAGGTTTTTGTGTGGAAAAAAAATCGGAATATATGGGGCTTAATCAAGCCCTTTTTCATAGGTTTTATATGACAAAAGAAGCCTTTTATACACGCCACCCATCGCTTTTGGAATCATGTGAAAAATGAATATGGCTAGTTGTAAGAAAAGCGAAAGGTAAAAACACGTTCGGTTAAAATTTCTTAAATAAGGAGGAAATATGTGTGTATCAGGAGCTGTGATGGCAGGTATCGGGCTTTTAGGCACGGTGCTAAGTACATCAAATAAAATGCGTGCTCAAATGCAGGCATCGGATAATGCTCAAAAAACGGCGCAATATAATAGTGCTATACAGAGCAGAAATGCAGACCTTGCGGAAATGCAAGCAGCAGACACTATTGCTCAGGGGCAAAAAGATCAAGAGCAAGCTCGGCTAGAATATAAGGCAAAAGCGGGGCAAATGGCGGCAAATTTTGGGGCAGGGAATGTGGCTCTTAGTTCAGGTTCAGCCCTTGATTTATTGGAAGACACTGTGGAGGTTGGGGAATTAGGCGCTCTTGATATTGGTGCGAATGCGCAGAGAAAATCGCAGGATTATTTACGATCAGCGGCAGACGCACGCAATCAAGCTTTTATTACGAACGAGGAAGGTAAAAACGCTTCGGCAAACCTTGGCGCAAATCTGGGAAGTACTTTGATTGGCGGAGTGGGGTCAGTTGGAGGCGGACTTCAAGATATGTTTTCTAAGGCAAGTCCTTCCGTGAATACTGTCAAGAGTGCCGCCCCTAGTGGTTTAGCAAAAAATACTTCTTCTTCGCCTTTTTCGGCGGGATATTCGTCTGCTTCTATGCAAAATAACACTTCGACATTTGGCAAAAAAAATAGTCCAAGTAAAAACCGTGGCCCAAGCTACTTTTAAAGGAATCTTATGACAGTAGAAAGCACTCTCAATAAAAAAATATATATGGGTAATGGAATAACTCGGCATTTTCCTATTCCTTTTTTTGTGGCAGAAGCGTCGCATATTTTTCTTATTGTAAAAGACGCAAACGGAAGCCGTCCTATTGTGAATAATTTTGGGGTGAATTTAGAAAATAAAACCGTGGAATACCCTCTTAGTGGGGAAATCCTCAGCATTTCTGAGGAGCTCACGATTTATCGAAAAGTGCCTCTTACTCAGGTTGTGGACTTAGAAAACGCAGGGGCATTTCACCCCAAAGTCCTAGAGCATGATGGTTTTGATAGAATTGTTATGCAAGTGCAGCAGATTGCAGAGGAAAGTTCTCGCAGTATTAAGGTTGATATTAATGCAGAGGAAAGTCCTTCGGACCTTCTTTTGTCTATTTTTGATGCAAAAGAAGTTGCCATTCAAAAGGCGGCCGATGCCGATATGAGCGCACAGGCTTCTGCAACTTCTGCAATGGAGTCGCTCGTAAGTGAGGGCAAGGCAGATGAATCTGCAAAAAACTCGGAGAAATCGAGTAATAATTCAAAAATATGGGCAAATATAGCAGAAACAAAGGCAGATCTTTCGTTTAATTCTGCTCTTGCGAGTCAAGCAAGCGCAGGGGCTTCTGCTTTATCTGCTACGGCGTCGACAAAATCAGCGTGTGAAAGTATGGAGTATGCAAATAGCTCTATGGAATCAGCACTTGAAAGTAAAGAGGGGGCAAGAGTGAGCATAGAAAAATCATGTGAAAGTTTAGAGTCTGCTGATGCAAGCGATTTATCGTCGCAATCGGCGCAAGCGAGCGCAACGGTAGCGGCGGCAAGTGCGGCTAATAGTGCAACGTCTGCAAGCGAGAGCCTTACAAGTGCAAACGCTGCCATAGAATCAGCCATAAGTGCGAAATTTTGGGCAGTGGCAGAGCTCTTTGAAAATACCGAAGGAAGTTCCAAATATTGGGCATTGCAAGCTGGGAGTGGAATAGTAGACGCTACGGAAATCCTTAAAGGGAAAATACAATTAGCCACTAACAAAGAAGTTTTAAGTGGCATTGTCCCCGATAAGGCTGTGACTCCGAAGAGCTTTTCTTATGGTGTTGATAATCATAACGAAAGAGAGGATGCGCACGCTCCTTTGATGTCGGTTCACAACGAAAGAGAGGACGCACATGCTCCTTTGATGTCAAGTCATAATGCCGATACACAGGCGCATCGCAATCAGTTTTCAAGGCTTGATTCTTTTGCCACGAGGCTTATTGGTGACATCGACTTTTTCAACCGACAAACTCCACCAGAAGGCTATGCAGTGGGTAATGGCGCTCTTTTGGCAAATATCGATATAGCGTACCCATTCCTTTTGAGCGAGTTGCAGAAACCCGAAAATGCATGGCGACTAAAAACGGAAGTAGAATACCAAGCCCTTATTCATGAAGATGGTGTGGGCGGAGCTAATGCCTTTGTTTTAGATGTGGAAGCAAATACCATTCGTTTGCCCGATATTCGGGGTGATTATATGGCGGGTGCAGGTTGGAATGCTAAAGTTGTTGGTGAGAGTGATGGGGATGCTATTAGGAATATTATCGGTGTGTACGACGTAGGTGGTGGTTATTCAATCGGTTGGGCTGGAAGAGGTGATTCTACTAATGGGGCTTTTGTAGGTTTAAATTCGGGCTCTTGGGGTAGCAATGCTAACGGTACTTCATCTGTAAATGGTTTTGGTGGCTTATCGCTTGACGCCTCCCGTGTTGTCCCTACTGACACCCGAAACCACCCTGCAACAATATATATGCTTGCCTGTGTATATATTGGCAAGGCTACCACACCGACAGCAAACGTATAAATAAGAGAGATAGTTATGCAAAAAGTATATTTATTTGATAAAAAGGGCTACTTTGTTGGCGAAGATTTCGATTATGGAACGGGTTTGCCAAATAATTCTGTTTATGAAGCTCCTCCCGAATTTGAAGAGGGTTTTATTCCTCATTGGAACGGGACAGAATGGACGCAAGCAGAAAACCATAAGGGAAAAACGGTTTGGGAAAAGGACGAAGGTAAAGAGCCAAAGGAAAAAGAGTGGAAGGAATACGGTTCGCTTCCTGAAAATGTAAGCCTTAGCCCTCCGCCTAAAACTGAAGAAGAAATTAAAGAAACTCGTATTCAAGAAATACAGAGCGAACTTAGTAATATTGATACAAAATCCGTACGCCCTACAAGAAGCATTGAAGTCAAAAGAGCTGATAATAAAATAAAATCTCTTGATGTGGATGCAGGGCTTGAAGATGAACTCGCTACCTTATCGGGGCTTGAAGCGCAAGCTCTTGAGCTTCGGCAAGAATTGCATGTATTAGAAAATAGCACAAGTATAGCAAACCAAACATAGGGGTATGGTGTGTGCACTGCGTGACGGGCTGCATTATACGAGCGCTCTTAGTAGTTAACCTGCCTGTGTACGAAGAATGTGACGGCCTGCGCCGAGCGGTCTTAGTAGTTAAATTGCCTGTGTACGAAGAATGTGACGGCCTGCGCCGAGCGGTCTTAGTAGCCGTGACGTATTTAGTGCGAAGATATAAAAGCCGCGCAGCGCGAGCGCCTGACCCACGTGTCAGGCGTGAGA
>CAMQVJ010000115.1 GCA_947038175.1 uncultured Desulfovibrio sp. | reverse complement strand
TCCCCCTAACCCCCACAATATCTATTTATTGTGACCAAAGTTTACGAGAAATACTGAAATAAGAGGTTTCCAAAGGACATCATGTCCTTTGGTGGAGAGCTCGAGAGGCAAAGCCTCTCGAATGAGAATGATACGATATACGAGATACTTTTTCTTTTTTAGGGGGAGTTGAACTCCCCCTAACCCCCACAATATCTATTTATTGTGACCAAAGTTTACGAGAAATACTAATATAAGAGGTTTCCAAAGGACATCATGTCCTTTGGTAGAGAGCTTGAGAGGCAAAGCCTCTCGAATAAGAATAATTTGTTATAAAACAACTTTTAACCCTCAAGCTAATAAAAATTCAAAAACTTTTATTTACTTAACTTGTGCAGAAATCTTATTATATAAGACTGGATACTTGCCATGAAGTTTGACGTAAAAAAATTCTTGCTAGAAATACCATATCAATCTATTTGGGAACTTGTCTGGCCACAAACAATCATGATGCTCTGCACCATTTTTATTTCTCTCACCGACATTTGGGCAGCAGGGCAAATTAATCCTGACATCCAAGCTTCCATTGGTATCTCTGCGCAGCTCCACGCCTTTTTTATGGTCGTGGGTACATCTCTTGGTTCAGGAGCTATGGCAGCTGTCAGCCAATCTGTCGGCGCAAAACAATACGAACGAGCAAAGCGCTACACTGGTCTTGTTATTGTGTTTGCCATCATAATGGCATTTATTCTTGCAGGCCTCGGTTATTTATTCCGCTACCCTATTATGGCGACACTACAAGTTCCAGCGCATATTGTTGAGACTTCCATTGTCTTTTTCACCTTTATTTTATGTGCTATGCCTGCGCAATATATAATGAATGTAAGTGCTACGCTTTTTAGAGCAAACCGAAATGTCATGACACCTCTGCTTATTGTGAGCATTACCGCAAGTATCAATATTTTTGGTGATCTTGCTTTCGGTTTAGGTTATTTTGGGTTCACTGCTTATGGTGGCCACGGCATCGCCTTCGCCACTTTTTTATCTGTGAATATTGGCGCTATTATTGCCATGATTTGTATGTACAAAAGCAATCTATTCATACGATACATTGTGCCTCCAATGAAATGGATGAAGAACGCCATCCCCTATCTTCTTAAAGTTTCTATCCCTGCAATCACCATGCAAGCATTATGGCAAATTGGCTATTTAACTTTATTTACTGTCATGGCATCTTTACCAAATAGCGTGACTGCCCTTGCAGGTATGACGACTGGCATGCGTCTTGAAAGCATATTATTCATGCCCGCCATAGCCTTCAACGTCACCGCCTCAATGATGGTAGGGAACGCACTTGGAGCAGGAAAAATAGAAGAAGCAAAGCGTATAGGTTTAGCCATTATTGTTTTTGGTTCACTACTTATGTCATTGGTAGGAGCGATTATGTGGCCTTTCATTGATATTCTTGCTGGTCTATTCACCGATGAACCTGATACAAAATGGAATATTGTTATTTACCTGACCATTAATATTCTCTCAACCCCTTTCACGGTTGGCGGTCTCATTGTGAGCGGAATATTAACAGGAGCAGGGGCAACTATTTACGCCCTTTTCATCAACCCTTTTTGTATTTGGGGTATTCGTCTCCCTTTTGCGTGGTTTTTAGCGCATTATTTAGGATACGGGCCTGTTGGCGTTTATGTCGCTATGCTTGGTTCTATGGCAATTCAAGCCACTGCCATGTTCGGTATTTTCCTAACACAAGACTGGCCGAAACACGCCATGAAGAAAAGAAACAAAACGGCTGTAAAAGCCTAAATATATTGGAGCTATCATGCCTTTTGAGTTTATACCAATCACACTGGATATACGCAGTGAATACGAAACCATTCGCAAAAACACGCCTATCATGTCAGCAGATTATACTTTTACTAATCTGTGGGGCTGGGCAGATTATTACGGGCTTTCAGTCGCCTTTATCGATTCTGTCGCCATTATTCACCAAGAATATCCCTATCATTGCTATTGGGCACCCATAGGAAAATGGAACGATTTTGATTTGAATATCATTAAAGAACTGCCTAAAAGAAATGACTTCCTTAAACGCATTCAACCTGAACGTACATTTTATCAATCCAATGAAATTCCTGCACCTTGCGGGCAATCCTCTGCTGATAATATTATTTGTATGCACCGTGTTCCAGAAGAGTTTGCCGAAATGGCTCAAAAAACTTTTGGTGAAAGCGTCGTCAAGAAAGAAACCCGAGGACAATGGGAATATATTTATGATAAAAATGATTTAGCCAATCTTTCGGGTAATCGTTTTCATAAAAAGAAAAACCATGTGAACAGCTTTTATAAAAATTACGGCAATAATTATTACGAATTCCAAGCAGATCCACAACAAAAAGGAAGCATTGAAGAAGTACTACTTCTTCAAGAAGAATGGTGCCAATGGCACGATTGTGCCACAAGTGATTCTCTGCGTGCCGAAAATGACGTTGTTTTTAGAGTAGCTGGAAACTGGGGACGCCTTGGCAACCTTATTGGTGGCTCTTTATACGCTGAAGATAAAATGGTTGCTTTTGCTATCGCTGAAGAGCTCTCCGATGACTCCCTCGTGATACACTTTGAAAAAGCACAAACAGATTATCGTGGTGCCTACCAAGCGATTAACCATTCCATTGTTAATCATCACGGGCAAAATTATTCCTTTATCAATAGAGAACAAGACATGGACGAAGAAGGCCTGCGTAAAGCAAAAGAATCCTATCTACCTGTTGATTATTTGAAAAAAAGCACGCTTGTGTTTACTCTATAAAATACGTATAGTCTTGCTGATTCGGTGCTTTTGTGCCCTCGTATCACGAGTTCTCACTGGAACCAATCAAGATATAAATGGCTTTATTGCTGCTTTTACAGATTTTACGGATTACTACTACGGAAAAAATTCCAAACACTTTTTTCATTACCTTGCAAAGAACTTTTCAAGGTAACATAATCTAAAAATAAAAGTTTAAATAGGAACTCAATATGAAAGTTATTACTCGCTTTGCTCCAAGCCCGACAGGTCATCTCCATATTGGCGGTGGTCGTACCGCTATTTTTTGCTGGCTTTTAGCCCGTCACTTTGGAGGCGAATTTCGCTTACGTATTGAAGATACGGATACAGAACGCTCTAAACAAGAATATACAGACTCCATTCTAGCCTCTATGAAATGGCTTGGACTCGACTGGGATGATGAACTCATTTACCAAAGTCAACGTGAAGATATCTACAACAGCTACGTAGAAAAACTTATCGAAACAGGACACGCCTACTACTGTGAATGCACAGTGGAAGAAGTGGAAGCCATGCGTGAAGTTGCTAGAGCAAAAGGTGAAAAACCTCGCTATAACGGCCGTTGCAGAGAACGCAATCTTGACGATGGCGAAGGACGAGTTGTACGTCTTAAAATACCAACAGAAGGTAAAATCATTTTCAATGACATGGTGAAAGGTCATATCGCCGTTGATGTGAACGAACTTGATGACATGGTGCTACGCCGTGCCGATGGTATGCCTACCTATAATATGGCAGTGGTAGTCGATGACCACGAAATGGGCGTAACCCACGTTGTGCGTGGCGACGATCACGTCTCAAACACACCAAAACAAATCCTCATTTATCAAGCTCTTGGAATTGAACTCCCAACCTTTGGTCATGTTCCCATGATTCTTGGGCCAGACAGACAAAAACTTTCAAAACGTCATGGCGCTCGTGCTGTTATTGAATACGAAGAAGATGGCTTATTACCTCAAGCTCTCGTAAACTATCTTGTGCGCCTTGGCTGGTCACACGGTGATCAAGAAATTTTCTCCCTACAAGAACTTGTGAAAGCTTTTGACGGCTCAAGCCTCAACTCTTCACCTGCAGCTTTTGACACAGACAAACTCCAATGGCTCAACAGTTATTATCTCAAAAACACCCCACTCAATGATGCGATTCAACTTATCGCCCCATTCATGCAAAAATTGGGTATCACTCCTCAAACAGAAAAACTAGCACTCGTTCTCCCGATATATCAAGAAAGAGCCTCGAATCTCAATGATTTAGCGCAACAAATACTCCCCTATTTCAAAGACGCAAGCAGTCTAGAAATGGACGAAAAAGCCCTAAAATCCTTGGACGATCAAGGAAAAGAACAAATCAAAAACATTTTGCCACTTCTACAAGAAGCTGAATTCACCCTCGAAAACATCGAGCAATGCATACATAGCTACGTTGAGTCCAGTGGTGTTAAATTCAAATTAGTGGGAACACCTCTACGCTCTGCCCTCATTGGCATCGCAGGCGGTCCATCCGTACACGCTATCATATACGCTCTTGGCAAACCAGAAGCCCTTGCTCGTCTTGAACGTGCGCTGACTTTATAATAGTTATTGGGATTTTTTTTGGGGTTTATTTTTTGGGGGAGTTTTCTTGGGGGAGTTGAACTCCCCATCTGAGCTCTCTATTTACGTATTTACTCGTGCCTCGTAAACGTAAACGACGGTGTCGCCCTTGGGGTAGGCAAGCCCTCACATCTAATATTCTCGCTATTACAGAACTCTTCTCTGCGAAGAGTTTTTTTTTGGAAAATTTCTTTTTTAGGGGAGTTGCCCCCCACACACATATAATATATAATTAGTAATATTTATTTAACTTACAAAAAAAGACAGTGTTTCATGAAACACTGTCTTTTTTATATGATTTTGCAGTACGAACTTTTTATGGAATTGTATCTTAGTCTTCTTCTCTATCAGGTAAAGCTTCAAAAGA
>CAMQVJ010000114.1 GCA_947038175.1 uncultured Desulfovibrio sp. | reverse complement strand
AGGCTCAATTTTCTCTTGGATGTAGATATGATAATGGTGAAGGAGTGCCACAGGATGATGTTGAAGCAGTGAAGTGGTATAGGAAATCCGCCGAGCAAGGTCATGAAAATGCACAATTTACACTCGGGTACATGTATAATGTTGGAGAAGGAGTAGAGCAGGATTATGCCGAAGCAATGAAATGGTATAAAAAAGCCGCAGAGCAAGGTGGTAGCGCTAGCCAGTATGTTATTGCAGGGATGTATAGAAAAGGTGAAGGAGTGCCACAGGATTATGCCGAGGCATTCAAATGGTATAAAAAAGCAGCGGAGCAAGGTAATAGCACTGGCCAGTATTTTCTTGCAGGGATGTATAGAAAAGGTGAAGGAGTGCCACAAGATTATAAAGAGGCATTAAACTGGTATAAAAAAGCCGCCGCGCAAGGTGATGACAATGCCCAAGCTGGTCTCGGGTTCATGTATGCTAAAGGTCAAGGAGTGCCACAGGATTATGTTGAAGCAGTGAAATGGTATAAGAAAGCAGCCGAGCAAGGTCAGGCAGGTGCACAAAATAATCTTGGGTATATGTATGATGAGGGTCAAGGCGTGCCACAAGATTATACCGAAGCAGTGAAATGGTATAAAAAAGCAGCTGAGCAAGGGCATGTGGACTCACAATATAGTATCGGATATATGTATGATGAGGGGCAAGGTGTACCACAAGATTATGCTGAGGCAGTAAAATGGTATAAGAAAGCAGCTGAACAGGGGCATGAAGAGGCACAATACGCTCTCGGGGTAAGGTATTATATGAGTGAGGGAGTGTCACAGGATTATGTTGAGGCAGCAAAGTGGTTTGAATTATCCGCTAAGCAAGGGGATGCAGTAGCACAATATAATATTGGGTATATGTATAATAATGGTGAAGGAGTGCCACAAGATTATACTGAAGCCGCGAAGTGGTTCAAACTATCTGCGGAGCAGGGAAATATGGAAGCACAAGCCCATTTTGGGTTCATGCATACTAATGGGCAAGGAGTGGCGCAGGATTATAAAGAGGCAGTGAAATGGTGTAAAAAAGCAGCGGAACAGGGGAGTACATATGCACAATATACTCTCGGGCTAGTATATTCTGAGAGCCAAGGTGTACCGCAAGACTATGTACAGGCTTATGCATGGTTTTCTTTAGCATGTCTTAGTTCTAATAATGAGAAAAAAGCTATAGACACAAGAGAAGACATAGCTAAAAAGTTATCTATAGAACAATTAATAGAAGCCCAAAAATTATCGAGAGAATTAACTGCAAAAATCGAGAAAAATAAATAATCAGAGTGGGCGTACTAATAATGATGAGTCTAAGAAATTTTTATACAATATTATTTTTATTAAGTTTATTTTCAGTATCCTTTTCAACACAAGCAGCTTTTGCCTCTTTTGCCACAGAGCAAGCGAGTTTTACAGAGACCAAGCAAAAAGCCCAAGCGGGTGATGCAAAGGCACAATTAGAGCTTGGAAATATGTATATAAAAGGGCAAGGAGTGGCGCAGGATTATAAAGAGGCAGTGAAGTGGATAGAATCATCTGCAAATCAAGGCGACGTAGATGCACAATTTTTATTTGGGGTAATGCATTATGTTGGTCAAGAGGTGTCACAGGATTATGTACAGGCTTATGCGTGGGTTTCTTTAGCTTGTTTAAATTCTAATAATAAAGAAGAATATGTGATGGTAAGAGATATAGTTGCTAAAAATTTATCTGCAGAACAAGTAGTAGAAGCGAAAGAAATTGCTAGAAAGCTAGAAGCACAAATAAATAAATAGAAATAAACAAGTAGCTAATCAAGCAAATAATAATTAAATGAGTACTAATCAGAAAGAGAATAATAATGATGAGCCTAAGAAATTTTTATACAATATTATTTTTATTGAGTTTGTTTCTAGTAGCCTTTTTAGCACAAACAGTGCAAGCAGCTTTTGCCTCTTTTGCCACAGAAGAAGCGTATTTTGTAGAGACCAAGCAACAAGCCCAAGCAGGCGATGCAGTTGCGCAATATAATCTTGGAAATATGTATTATGCAGGTCAAGGAGTGTTACAGGATTATAAAGAGGCTGTGAAATTCTTTAAATTATCCGCAGACCAAGGTCATGCTGATGCACAATGTAATCTCGGATACATGTATGCTAAGGGTTTCGGAGTGCTACAGGACTATAAAGAAGCCGTGAAATGGTATGAGTTATCAGCCAAGCAAGGCAATGCACAGGCACAAGCTCTTCTTGGACTTTTAGTTGTTGAGGGAAAAGGAGTAGCGCGGGATCATATAGAGGCTGTGAAATTGTTTGAATTATCTGCCAAGCAAGGTTCAATAGTAGCACAATGTAGTCTTGGGGCAATGTATTATGAGGGTTTCGGAGTGCGACAGGATTATATACAAGCTTATGCGTGGGTTTCTTTAGCATGTGTTAGTTCTAATAATGAGAATAAACGTGTAGAAGCAAGAGGTTTGATAGCTCAAAAATTATTAGTTAATGAGAAGAAACTTCTAGAAGGAAGAGATATAATGGCTCAAAAATTATCAGCAGAACAACTAGCAGAAGCGCAAAAATTAGCAAAAGAATTATCTGCACAAATGAATAAATATAAATAAAAAGTAACTAATCAAGCAAATAATAATTAAATGAGTGAGTAATCAGAAAGGGAAAGTAATAATGATGAGTCTAAGAAATTTTTATACAATATTATTTTTATTGAGTTTGTTTTCAGTAGGGTTTTCAGCACAAACAGTGCAAACAGCTTTTGCCACTTCTACCACAGAGCAAGTTAACTTTGCCGAGACTAAGCAAAAGGCCCAAGCGGGTGATGCAATTGCGCAATATAATTTTGGGGTAATGTATCTCAAAGGTGAAGGAATACAAAAGGATTATAAGGAATCAGTAAAGTGGTTTAAGAAATCTGCAGAGCAGGGTAACGCAGAGGCACAACTTCTTCTTGGGGCAATATATAGTTCAGGTGAAGGAGTAACGCAGGATTATAAAGAGGGGGCAAAGTGGTTTGAGTTAGCCGCCAAGCAAGGTCATGCAGTTGGACAATATTTTCTTGGACAAATTTATGAAAAAGGAGAAGGAGTGGAACAGAATGATACTGAGGCTGTGAAATGGTATGAACTATCAGCGAGCCAAGGATATGTAGAGTCACAATGTAACCTTGCGCAACTGTATTATGAGGGCAAAGTAGTAATGCAGGATTATTTTGAGGCAGTAAAGTGGGGAAAATTATCGGCAGAGCAAGGTAATGCAAGGTCGCAAGCTCTTCTCGGGATTTTATATTTAAAGGGATACGGGGTACCACAGGATTATAAAGATGCAATGAAATGGTATGAATTATCTGCTAAACAAGATCATACTGCGGCACAAGTGTTTCTAGGGGCAATGTATGAGGAGGGTTTAGGAGTAGTAAAAGATTATACAAAAGCATACGTGTGGTTTTCTTTAGCATGTGTAAGCTCTGACAATGATGAAAAAGTAGTAGCTGTACGAGATAAAATGGCACAAAAATTATCTACAGAAGAGTTGTTATCGGCTCAAAAATTAGCAAGAGAATTATTCGTAGAAATAGATAAAAAGATGAATAAAAATTAATTAATCAAGCAAATAGTAATTAATTGAGTAAATAATCAGAAAGGGAAGTAATACTGATGAGCCTAAGAAATTTTTATACAATATTATTTTTATTGAGTTTGTTTTCAGTAGGCTTTTCAGCACAAACAGTGCAAACAGCTTTTGCCACTTCTACCACAGAACAAGCTAGCTTTGCCGAGACTAAGCAAAAAGCCCAAGCGGGTGATGCTGATGCACAATTTAATATAGGGCTAATGTATTTTAAAGGAAAAGGAGTGGAAAAAAATAATGCCGAGGCAGTGAGGTGGTTTAGGCTATCTGCCGAGCAAGGTGAAACAACTGCACAGCATAATCTTGGGAATATGTATTACACAGGTGAAGGTGTAGAACAGGATTATAAGGAGGCAATGAGTTGGTTTGAAAAAGCAGCCGAGCAAGGTGTTGCAGAGACACAAAATAATCTAGGGTTAATGTATGCAAATGGGCAAGGAACGGTGCAGGATTATAAAAAGGCAGTAAAATGGTATGGCTTATCAGCCAAGCAAGGTTTTACAGGTGCACAATTTAATCTTGGGCTTATGTATGCAAATGGACGAGGAGTAAAACAGGATTATAAGCAGGCTTATGTGTTATTTTCTCTAGCATATACTAATTCAAACAACAAAAAAATTCTAGAAGCAAGAGATATAGCAGCCCAGAAATTATCCACAGCAGAGTTGTTAGCGGCGCAAAAATTATCGAGAGAATTATTTGCACAAATGAATAAATATAAATAAAAAGTAACTAATCAAGCAAATAATAATTAAATGAGTGAGTAATCAGAAAGGGAAAGTAATAATGATGAGTCTAAGAAATTTTTATACAATAATATTTTTATTGAGTTTACTTTTGGTAGCCTTTTCAACACAAACAGTGCAAACAGCTTTTGCCTCAAAAGAAGTTAACTTTGCCGAGACCAAGCAAAAAGCCCAAGCGGGTGATGCAGTTGCGCAATTAGAACTAGGAAGAAGGTATTATTTGGGTCAAGGAGTGCTACAAGATTATAAAGAGTCTGCAAAGTGGTTTAAGAAATCTGCAGAGCAGGGTAACGCAGAGGCACAACTTCTTCTTGGGGCAATATATAGTTCAGGTGAAGGAGTAACGCAGGATTATAAAGAGGGGGCAAAGTGGTTTGAGTTAGCCGCCAAGCAAGGTAATGCAAATGCACAATTTAATCTCGGGATGATGTATGATAGTGGTCAAGGTGTGCTACAGGATTATAAAGAGGCAGTGAAGTGGTTTGAGCTAGCAGCTAAGCAAGGTCTTGCAGATGCACAAGTTAATCTTGGGAATATGTATAATGTAGGTCAAG
>CAMQVJ010000113.1 GCA_947038175.1 uncultured Desulfovibrio sp. | reverse complement strand
ATCTTTTGGCGACTGTGGAGCTTTTCCCGCAATTGCATAGATTTATAGAAACAAATAAAGAAAATTGTGCCATTGCCACGGGAAATTTGTCTTGTTGGGTTGATAAGCTTTGTGAAAAAGTCGGCTGTGAAACCTATTCATCCAGTGCCTTTGTGGAAAACAATAAAGTTATCAAGATTAAAGAAATAATAAAGAAAGAAAATGTGGTCTCTCATTACCACGCAAGTGGGTGTACTGTTATTTTTATAGGTGATGGTAATAATGATATGGAAGCTATGCGAAAAGCGGATATTTCCATTGCTTCTGGCTTATTACATTATCCTGCAAAAAGTATTCTTTCTATTGCTGATTATGCTGTTTTCACAGAGGAGGCACTATGTCGTCTATTACACCAATTGCTCGATCAGTTGTCTTAAGCTGTGCTGGAGTTGGCTCACGCCTAGGGCTTGGGCAAACGAAGGTTTTAGTTAATATTTGTGGCAAATCTCTTATGGAATGGCAACTTGAACTTTTTAAAGACGTCGAAGATTTACGTATTGTGATTGGGTATCAAGCCAATGCTGTTATATACGAAGTATTGAAGCACAGAAAAGATGTTGTTTTTGTTTATAATCACGATTATTTTAATACAAAAACAGGAACGAGCTTTTATCTTGGTTCACGCCATGCCAATGAATACGTTCTTGAATGGGACGGCGATCTTTTAGTACACCCTGATGACGTAAAAATGCTTCTTTCTTTAGACCATGAATTTATTGCATATAGTGATATTTCTTCAGATGAGGCTGTGTATGTTCGTACCGATGATAAGGGAGATGTGACTGCATTCTCTCGTGAATACGGAGATTTTGAATGGACAGGTCCCGCTTGTATTCAAAGAAAAAAGCTTTCTTATACTTCTAATCATGTATACGGTATGCTAGAAGAGTATTTGCCTATGCAGGGCATTAAAATTAGAGCACAAGATATTGATACCTATGATGATTATGTAAGGGCAACAAAATTTATAGAATCATGGAGTGAAGGATAATAAACAAAGGAGCTACGTTAAAATGTTCTGTATGTTTGAAAGCTATCTGCTTCTTTCTTCTGGAATATAAGGAAGGTGTTTGTTTATTAACTAAACCTTATTTGTATAAAAAAACATGTTTATAACAAATAAGAACGTGTGTTTAAGTTTTTATAAATATATATTAAAATGAGTTTTCCATGAATAGAATTTATGAGCAAAATATAGAAATATCTTCAAGTCAAGTACAGAATTTTTTTGAAAGTCGATTCAATAAGGATGATATTTTGGCATCGGTTATGTTGCGAAATGCTCAATCAGCAAATATTGCACATCTTAGAGATGGGAAGGAAAATACGCTTCTGCATTCTCTGATTGATGCACAAAAAAAATATACTATACTCGACATTGGCTCTGCTAGTGGGCGTTTTGCTGGTCACCTAAAAAACAATATTCAATCCTACACAGGTATTGATTTTGCGGTATCGTATATTGAAGCAGCTAAAGAACTTTATAAAAATGAGGATGCGATAGAGTTTTATCAAATGTCGGCTTCTGAACTTGATAAAAGTATTCTTGATAAAAAATATGACCTCATTATTATAACGGGGCTTTGTATCTATTTGAATGATAATGACCTTATCAAACTTTTTACCGATTTAAATGATCTTTTAGCGCCACAGTCTCATATTTATTTGAGAGAGTCTATTTCTGTTATTGATAAAAGACTCACACTCAAAGATTTTCCGTCTGAAGAACTGGAAACAGAATATAACGCCATCTATCGCACTCCTAAAGAGTATGAAGAGCTTATTGCTCAGTATTTGCCAAAAGCCAATATTCTTCAATCAGATTTTATGCTTACAGAAGAAACTGGCGCAAGGAAAGAAACGAATCAAAAACATTGGTTTTTAGAGTATAAAAGTAATTCATAAATAAGGTAATCGAATAACTTTTTATAGCGAGCATGCCATTAATATTACTATAGAAAATCCATATTTAAATAATAGAAAATAAAATAAGCCCCTTGTTTTTGAAACAAGGGGCTTATTTTATTGAATATTCTATTTGAGTTATTTAGGTTCCCAATAACATCTTTTTGGGGAAACTATCTTTTCTTCTTCTTTTAGTTTTTTCATTGCTTTTTCCACATCTTTTTTATCAATGCCTGTGAGGTCTGCAATTTTACCGTTATTAAGGGGTTCGCCTGCTTTTTTCATTGCTTCGATAATAGCGTCTTGATGTTCCATTTTCTTTTCCTTTATGTTTTTGGTATAAGTTTTTCAGGTTGCCCTGCTGCAAGTCTTGATCTATCTGTAATGATAACAGGCAAAACATCAGGGCGCGCTAGGGTTGTAATATCCCCAAGATTTTCAAGTAAGTCTCCTGATGCAATTTTACGAAGTAATCTGCGGAGAATTTTTCCTGAAAGGGTTTTAGGGAGTTCATCTACAAATTGGATTTGTTCAGGGCTTGCAAGCGCACCGATTTGACTGCGCACATGATTACGTAATTCTTTACGTAAGTCTTCTGTCCATTCGATATTGTCTTGCAAGGCAACATAGGCATAAATGGCTTCCCCTTTGATTTCGTGGGGGATAGGCACAACGCCAGCTTCACCAACAGCAGGGTGAGAAACAAGAACAGATTCAATTTCCGCTGTGCTGATTCTGTGCCCTGAGACGTTAATGGCATCATCCATTCGACCTAAAATCCAAAAATTTCCTTTATCGTCTACTTTAGCACCATCGCCACTGAGGTAGCAATTTTTAAAGGTACTGAAATAACTTTTGAATTTCTCTGGGTTATTATGAACGCCCTTCATAAGACCAGGCCAAGGTTTTTTGATAACAAGGTTACCGCCACTTTCTGCTTCTTCTTCCTTGCCGTCTGTATTCATAATACAAGCTTCAATTCCTGGCAATGGTTTTGTAACAGAACCTGGGGTAATATGGCTGGCATAAGGTAACGGGGAAAGCATAACGCCCCCTGTTTCTGTTTGCCACCAAGTATCCACAATAGGAAGCTGACCCTTACCAATATAGGTATGGTACCACATCCACGCTTCAGGGTTCATGGGTTCACCAACAGAACCTAAAATACGTAGAGAAGATAAATCGTAGTGATTGGTCCATTCAACGCCTTGACGCATAAGGCTACGCACAACGGTGGGCGCTGTATAGAGCATATTGACACGGAACTTTTCAACTATGCGCCAAAAACGGTCAGGGCGTGGCCATGTAGGCGTGCCTTCAAACATAATAGTTGTTGCGCCTAAGCTGAGAGGCCCATAAATCATATAGGTATGCCCTGTAATCCAACCACAGTCAGCAGTACACCAGTGCACATCGGTATCTTTGACGTCAAAAACCCATTGCGTTGTGTGGGCGGCGTAGGTGAGATAACCACCAGTCGAGTGAACAACACCCGTAGGGCGACCCGTACTTCCGCTTGTATGTAGTATGAAAAGTGGATCATTAGCTTCCATGGAAACACAAGGAAAATCTGCATCAAGGGTAAAATCGTCTAGAAGGTCTTGCCACCAAATATCACGACCCTTAAGCATGTTAACTTCAATATTGGCACGGTTAACCACAAGCACTTTTTCAACGCTAGGGCATTGACCTAAAATACGATCAAGATTTGCTTTGAGTGGCTTTGGCTCACCCCCACGCATAACAGCGTCGGCAGTGATAACAACACGAGCGCCAGAATCTTGAATACGGCTAAGAACGCCGCCATCGGCATAACCTGTGAAAATATTCATATGGACAGCACCAATGCGAGCACAAGCAAGCATGGCAACAGCAAGCTCAGGAACCATAGGCATATAAAGAGCGACTCTATCACCCTTCTTTATTTGCAAGGCGTTAAGCGCTGCGGCAACACGGCATACATCAGTATACAGCATTTGATAGGTGTAACAGCGAACTTCCATTTCTCGTTCGCCTTGCCAGATAAGCGCTGCCTTATTTCTTCTGTCTGTAATAATATGACGGTCTACACAGTTATAGGAGGCGTTGAGGTGTGCACCTGTGAACCATTCCACTCTTGGTACATTAAAATCACAGTTTTGAACTTTTTCCCAAGGTTTAAACCAATGCAATAATCCACGGGCTCGTTCTGCCCAGAAAGAATCATTATCTGTTCTTGCTAATTCACACAGCGCATCATACTCATGACGGCTTCGTATTCTTGCAATGTCTTTCCCGTGTCTAGGTGGTGCATAGTGACGGTCTTCGCTGAGGAGGGATTTGATTTTATCGTCTGCCATGATTATGTTCCTTTAAGATAAAAGAAAAACCAAAATTGGGGGTTGTCTGATTTTCTTATAATATGGAATTACATTTATGTCAAGTATCACAGGCGCAGAGTTATATGGGAAATATGTAGTTTTAATTTATTTTTTTGGGGGAGTTGAACTCCCCGCCTTGGCTCTCTATTTGCGTATTTATTCATTCTTCGTAAACGCAAACGACCTTTGGTCGCTTCTGGTAGGCAAACTCCCACATATGTGCTTTTCCAAACAAAGTTTACAAAAAACACATAAATATGAGGTTTCAAAAGGACATCATGTCCTTTTGTGGAGAGTATCCTACCCAACGGGCGACCATAGGCCGTTTCAGTTTGTGAGGTACGAACAAATACTGAAATAGAGAGCAGAGCGAGAGGCAAAGCCTCTCAAAAAAAAGTGAATTATACAGGAAAGTAAATGGAATGAGAAAGTATTTTAAAAAAATATACGTGCGCCATGCGTGTCCTCATGATAAAAAAGAGGATTGGTGAATGAGGTGAAGTGAAAATAACAAAAATGTTATTTTATTGTTCGTCTACGAGCTTGTCGGCAAGTGCATGAGGCGTTCTAGTTCTTTATGTGCTTCTTCGGGCTTACGGCCTTGTTGCTTCGCAATGCCATCAAGGTTTTGGAGGGCGTCACACTCTTTTAAATAAATAGGCGTAATATCTTCCGCTTGCCAGTGGGCTTGGGTGCTCA
>CAMQVJ010000112.1 GCA_947038175.1 uncultured Desulfovibrio sp. | reverse complement strand
GGGGGGGAGATAGAAACTAAATTAAAATAAAATATCATCTTGCCCCCCCCCCCAACCAAGAAAGAATCCATAAAAAAAAATCGTTTCCTCCCTCTATAACTTGACACGTGGGCAAGTAAGTGAGAATTAAGTCTAACATATTAGTGAATATCACTTAGGAATACATATTACATAAATAAGGAAGAGAAATAATGAAAGCGAATTTAGTTATTGCGGTTGTGGGAGCTACAGGGGCAGTTGGTAGAGAAATGTTGAACACTCTTTATGCTCGTGATTTTTCAGGATATACAATAAAGGCTTTTGCTTCTTCTCGCTCTGCGGGAACAAAAGTTGCCTATGGAGATGATGAAATTCGTGTGGAAGAATTGACAGCAAAATCATTTGAGGGTGTTGATATAGCTTTATTTTCCGCTGGCGGTTCTACCTCTACAGAATTTGCGCCCTATGCGGTGTCTTCTGGCTGTGTCGTTATCGATAATTCAAGCGCATGGCGCATGGATGAGCGTTGCCCACTCGTTATTCCTGAAGTGAACGCCCACGCCCTAAAAAATCATAATGGTATTATTGCGAATCCAAACTGCTCAACTATACAAATGCTTGTTGCGTTGAAACCTCTCCATGATGTTTCCCCTATCGAGCGTGTTATCGTTTCTACCTATCAAGCCGTGAGCGGAACAGGGCAAAAAGGCATCGAAGAGCTTGAAACCCAAGTAAGACAGCTTTTCAATGGCATGGAACCCGATGTTAATGTTTACCCACATCGCATAGCTTTTAACTGCCTTCCACATATCGATACGTTCCTTGATAATGACTACACCAAAGAAGAAATGAAAATGGTGAAAGAAACAAATAAAATCATGGAAGATGAAAATATCAAAGTGAGCGCCACCTGTGTGCGTGTCCCTGTTTTCTACAGCCACAGCGAATCCGTGAACATCGAAACTGAAAAGAAAATCAGCGCAAAAGATGCACGTGCTATTCTTACTCAAGCCCCTGGTGTTGTTGTTCTCGATAATCCTAAAGAAAATATTTACCCACTCGCCATTGATGCAACCAGCGAAAACGCCGTTTTTGTAGGCAGAATCCGTGAAGATGAAACCATAGCCAATGGCCTGAATATGTGGATTGTTTCTGACAATGTGCGCAAAGGCGCTGCACTAAATGCTGTGCAAATTGCAGAAAGCCTTGTGGAACAAGATCTTGTGAGAGTTACTAATAAGCTGATGTTTAGATAAGATTAGATAAGATAAGATTTTTATTTTATTTTTATTTCATTTTTATTTCATTTTTTTCAGGGGGCATGATGCCCCCAGACCCCCCATCGCTTTTCCAAACTTCGTTTGAAAAAGATGTGAGTACTTATAGATTTATTCTTCTTGCGATAAATAAAAGCCGTATTGAATTTCTCAATACGGCTTTTTACGTGGAATATGTAATCGATGTTTTCAAGGACATATTGGTTAGCGCCCTTTTGAAACATAGGAGGACTTTTTTTGAAAAGAAATGTTTTTAGCCCTTAAGTGTTTTTCAATACTTCCGATACGTATTTTAATCAATAAGTTAATTATGTAATTTTAATTTGATTATCTTTTATTTATATTGTAGTTGGCTGTAGTTGACTGTAGTTGATAGTCGCGTTAAATATTGAGTGAAGCCTAAAGTTTTTATTAGAAGTGTTCGATGTACTTATTAGATATAATTTTTTAGTTTATATATTCAGATAAATATTACGATTCTCAGCGTTTGAGCGAGGAACAACTATGAAAATTACAAATTCAAATGGTAGCCCGTCAGAAATGGCGCAAAATATTACAAATTCTATTCAAGACTTTGCATCAGGCAAAGTATCAGAAGAAGAAGGCTTAGCGGCTATCGAATCTGCCATTTCACAAGCGATTTCTAAGGGGCTTATGTCACCTCAAGATGTTGTTTCAATTTCTGAAGAAGCTTTAGGAATGGGGCAAGAAGAAACGCAAAACTTTTCCATGAAAACTCTTGATAGCATGCAAGCTGAAAAAGCGGCGGCACAACCTCAGGGTGTTATGGCGGATGTTGCTGAGGAAAGTAAGTATGCTTTTCCTAGTGGAAAGGTTTCCCCTGGTTTACAGAATATGAAGAAACTAGACACAGGAATGGAAGCGCATGAGGAATTATTTGCTGAGCTAAGAGATATGACGAAAGAAGAAGCCCAAGAAGCTCTTGCCGAAGCTACTAACAAACTAAAAGACGAGAGTGTGATTAGACAAACGCTTGAAAATGCGAAGAATACACCTTCTAGAGATACTGGAATTCAGCAAGAAAGCTCTTCTAGCCAACAAGGTTCTTCTGAAGCTCCAAGTGCAGACTCTAGCTCGTCTTCCAGTACTGACGCAGACCCTGTAATCACGACGGGTGGCTCTGCTAGTGACGCAGACCCTGTTATTACGACAGGTGGCGGAAGTTCAAGTGACACTGAAGCAGTGATCACTACAGGTGGCGGAAGTTCAAGTGACACTGAAGCAGTGATTACGACAGGTGGCGGAAGTTCTGATGGCGGTGAAGTGACCATAACGACAGATTCATCAACAATAGATTCTTCTGGCTCTGCTGGCACCGAAAATGTGGAAGTTACAAGCTCAAAGAGACCAAGAAGACCTTCTGCTCCATCGCTTGATATAACGGTGTAGGGCTAAAGTAAAAATAAAATATCTGAGCATTTCGCTGTCTCTCGATGTAACAGTGTCGTTTTAATCAAATAAAAGCCGTATTGAGTTAATTCGTTCAACTAGAATTCTCTAAAGTTGGGAGTTTTTATGATTAGTGGAATCCCCCCTAGTGGAAGAAGCATGTTTCAAATGACTATGCCTTCCCCTCAAGAAGCAAAAGCTGAAGCATCAGCCCCTGAGGACAATGCTGCTCCTGCTGTGGTTTCCTCTGAAAGTTCAACAACAAGCGAGCTTCCTTTTATTCCGAATCTCTCAAGCTCACCCAATATGATGTCTAGAAATTTTGCGCAGGGACGAAGTGAAGAGTCACGCTATATTATGGCAAGACTAGACTCCTTTGAAAGCGCTAAACAGATGAAGATACAACAGCAGAACAATATGTTTGCTGCGCTAGATCAATTTGGTGGCATTAAGCTTGGCGGCCCTGAGGAACCAGATCCATTGCATAAATACGAAGTTGATAGAGCAGTAAGGCATGACAAAGATGAAGAAGTTTTAGAAGAATCAGAAGAAGTTTTAGAAGAGATAAAAGAAGATATAGACGAGGGTGTTGAGGAGGCTTTAGATCCCGAAGAATCAAAAGATTCTTCTAAGCCCACGTCCGATACTACTCTTGAAGATGCTAATTCTGAAAATACCGATTCTGAAGGTAGCGACTCTGAAACTACCCCTGACAAAGAAAATAAGCTTCCTGCTATAGATATGGAAGATGTTGGAAATAATGTATCACCCAATGTTCCTGGTAGTTCATTACCAAGTACAGGGGAAATATTGGAATCAAAAGACGCTTCTTTTACTGAAAAGGCAATTGTAATAGAAAAAGTCACGACGGCAGAAAAAGAACAAGTTATAAATAGTGCGAGAATTTCAGATGTCACAGCAGATACTAATGCCATACTAGCCCAAAGCTCGTCTAAGGCAGAACAGCAAAGCAAAGTATCTTCAGCTCTTTCTCCGCCTATACACTTTATCGTTTAGTTCATCCTATTTCTTCTTTCAGGGGGCATGATGCCCCCTTACCCCCCATTGCTTTTTCAAACTTCGTTTGAAAAAGGTGTGAGTGCTTATATATTTATTCTTCTTGAGATAAATAAAAGCCGTATTGATTTTTTTCAATACGGCTTTTTACGTGGAATATGTAAACGATGTTTTTCGAAAATGTACATAAAATGTATAAATAATGTTTTCAGTAGATATTTATTATTTGCTTTTTCAGGAAGGGGGCGTGGGGGACCTATCCAACGGGCGACATAGTCGTTTCCGTTTGCGACATAGGAGCAATTACGGAAATAGAGAGCAAAGCAACCTCATTTTGTGCCACAAAATGGGGTTTCCCCCACATAAAACACTCCCACAAAAAACTCCTCCCACAAAAAACTACCGCTAATTACTTGGCATTTTGCCCCAACGAGGGAAGGAGACGGCGCCACTGCCAGTTGGCACACGTTTGGCATCGCCACCGTGTCTGGTGGTGAGGTATATTTGTTTTTTGCCTTCTTTGTTTGAAGTGTAGGCGAGGAAATAGCTGTCGGGAGCAAAGGATGGGTGTTCATCTCTGCCTGGGCCGAAGGAAACTTGTCTTTCGATGCCTGTGACGAGGTCGTGTACAAAGATGCGGTGCCCGCTGTCGGTTTGTTTTGTGTAGGCTACTATAGTTCCGTCGGGGCTGATGCTAGGTTCTGTGTTGTAGGAGCCTGTTTTGCTAACTCTTCTTGTTGTTCCTGCGGAGAAGTCTTTGAGGAATATTTGAGGGCCACCGAGACGGCTTGAGGTGAAAACCATTTTAGTCCCTGTGGAATCAAAGGAGGGTGACACTTCTATTGATGGGTTTGTCTCGAGGGCTTTTTCTTTTTGAAATTTATGATTGAGGAGAAAAATATCAGGTTGTGAGCCTGTTGAGAGGCTGACGGCTACTTTATTATCGGGCATAAAGCTTGGTCCGATAACGGTGTTTCCTGGGAAGCGGATTCGTTTGACTTGTCCGCTTTGAGTTTGCCAAACGCCGAGGGCGTGTGATGAATCATCAATATGGCTAAAGACGACGTAGCGACCATCGGGCGACCATGCAGGAGACATGGTGATGCCTTTGAGTGAAGTTATTTGGCGTAGGTTTTTGCCTGTGGGTGAGACTATCCAAATATTTTTATTTTCTTTGCCAAGGTCTTTGGCAAAAGCGAGGGTGGAGCGGAAAAAGTCTCCACTGCCTGTGAGTGACTCCATGAGATCGGCAGAAAAGCGGTTAGCCACTGCGTCGAGGTCTTGTTTTTTTATGTTGCTGTAGGCATTTCCGAAAATGAATTTACCTGAAAATGTTTCAAAAACACGAATTTCAATAGTGGCATTATTCTTATCGCCCTGTGGCCAATAGGAGGTCATGAGCAAGTCTGCACCAGCGATTTGAAAGCGTTTAAAATCAATTCCTGGGCCTGCCCAAGCGGAGAGTAAACTACCGCCTAACACCGCTTTGTCGGGAATCATACGCATAAAAGGGAGGAAAAAAAGATTTTCCATTATTTTTTTGTTGAGCTCTGTCCCCATAGTTCCAACGGGGGTGGAGGGGGCAACAAGTGGAGTAGCAACCGCAAAATTTACGATATTTTGACCAGGGCCATAAATATCAACTGCGGTGATGGCCTTCGCCTCACTTTGAAAAAGAAGAGAAAGGGCACACATAAAGATGACTAATTTTTTCATATACTAAAGTCCTTAAGAACATTTTTAAAATAACGCAAGGTATGACTATACGTAAGTGATACTCATTCGTCAAATAAATAGCGTGTTTTGATTTTT
>CAMQVJ010000111.1 GCA_947038175.1 uncultured Desulfovibrio sp. | reverse complement strand
GCTCCTTTGCCGGTGGGATAGGGAGGCAGAGCCTCCCTAATTGAATATTATATACAGACAAGCATTCCCTAAAAGAAATACTTGTCTGTTGTTTGTGTTTAATAACCTGATAAGAATCCAAACTTGTCGTCTGCATCTGTTAGGATGTAGATAACACGAGTGGTGTCTGCGTGTAATGCGTGCGCATTAGGGAACTCTTTTTTGAGTTCTACCACACGTTTTTCTATTTTCTTGAGAATATCGTCTCTATCACCAAATTGCATAGCACCAGTTGGGCAAGAAAGAACGCAAGCAGGAATTTGACCTTCTGCGATTCTGTCTGAGCACATGGTACATTTAGTGACAAGACCTTTCTTCTCATTTTGTTGTGGAATCTCGTAAGGGCATGCGCCGTATACTTGATCATAACTATCAAGAGTAGTTTTATCTGTAAAGACAACCGCACCTGTTTCAGGCACGATAGTCACGACACCTTCATCAGCTGCAACCGCACAAGGCGCATCCATACAGTGACGGCACATATCGGAAGCAAAGTTCCAATATGGTTTACCTTCTTCTGTTCTTCCTTCGTAGAAGCGAACAGTTTTGTATGTATCCCCATTCATATTAGGGGGATTTTGATAGGAACCTGATTGTACAGTATGAGTTGCTGGAAGTTCATTCCACTGTTTACATGCAACTTGACACCCGCGGCAGCCTGTGCAGCGAGACACGTCAATGAGAATAGACTTTCCGTTCGACATGGTACGCCTCCTAAGCTAATTTTTCAATGTTAACCATGAACGCTTTGTATTCTGGCGTTTGGCTGTTTGCATCACCCGCATTAGGTGTGAGTAGATTGGCAGAATCGTCTTTAGTACTTTCAGGGAAGCGCCAACCGTAGTTGTACGTCATACCCACGAGGTGTACAGTTTTTCCACCGCAATCAAATGGTTGTAAACGTACAGTCACCATAGCAACGGCTTCCACCGCACCACGAGCAGACTTCACACGAATACGATCGCCATTTGCGATACCCTTTTCTTTAGCAAGCTCTTCACTTAGTTCAACATAAGAACCAGGCATTGCTTCTAAAAGCCATGGTTGGAAGCGGGTAAACCCACCTGTACACCAGTGCTCTGTGCTTGAATAGGTAGTCATAACGATAGGGAATTCTTTAGACGCATTCGCCACTTTATCCATTTCACCAGAGAATAATTTCATAGCAGGGTTGATACGCTGCTTAGACATCATATTAGTTTCAAATGGACTTTCAAGAGGCTCATAATGTTCAGGGAATGGGCCTTCTGCTGGTCCAGGACCAAAGAGAGAACCAACACCTTCAGGCTTCATAATAAATGGTAATTTACCACCCTTATCCGCAAGAGGAGCTGAACCACCATCAGGAACGTCTCCAACCCATTTGCCATCTTTCCATTCGAGAAGATTGCGTTTTGGATTCCAAGGCTTTCCTTGAGGGTCAACAGATGCACGGTTGTAAATGATACGACGGTTCATCGGCCAAGCGTATGACCAATTAGGGTAAAGACCAAGACCCGTTGGGTCATCTGTACCACGGCGTACCATGAGGTTTTCACCATCTTTAGTGAATGAACCAGAACAAATCCAGTTACCACTAGAGGTTGAACCATCAGCTTGCAAGAGAGCAAAACCAGGAACACAATCGCCCTTTTTGTATTTTACGCCATTAATAGTGACGTCTTCTACAAAGTAACCATTGATGTATTTTGCAACACGTTCCGCTTCAAACTGATTTTTGTTGTTGACATAATCAGTGTTGATATTGAGTATGGATTCTTTGAAAGCTCCGCCCTCTTTTTTATAGAGAGTTTTGAGCTTTGTCATAATGCGCCATACGATATCACCTACGGATATAGCATCACCAGGGGCATCAGTGGCAGCGTATTTCCACTGCATCCAACGACCAGAGTTTGCTTGGCTGCCTTCTTTTTCTACGGAAGCTGCGGCAGGCAGAAGGAAACATTCTGTTTTTTGCTTAGAAGTATCAACCCCTGGGCCTTTCCAGAATGATGCTGATTCGTTGTCAAAAATATTGACATGAACCATGAAGTCAAGATTGTGCATAGCAGCACGCACTTTATTACTATTTGGCAAGGAACAGCAAGGGTTTTGACCAATACAGGTAAAGCCTTTGATTTTTCCTTTATACATTTCATCTATCATATTCATAACAGAACAGTCTTGATTGTCGTCAAGTTTTGGCAAGAAATCATAACCAAAACCATTAGAAGCGTCTGTTCCTTCAGGATACATAGCACGGAAAAGGCTGACAGCGTATTTATCTAAATTACCTAACCAGTTAAGGGACTGCTCATTTTCAGAGATCGGGGTAATTTTTTTAATATACGCTTCAAGGCTGTTTTGTGAAGCTCTTGGAGCAGAAAGATAACCTGGAAGATAATGGTAGAGAAGCGCGTGGTCGGTTGAACCTTGAACGTTCGGTTCACCACGAAGAGCATTAATACCACCACCAGAGATACCAATATTACCAAGCAAAAGCTGTACCATAGCCATAGAGCGTATGTTTTGCACAGCAACACTATGTTGACATTGACCAAGTGCGTACATAATTGTACCCGCTTTGTCTGCCTTACCAGTTGCGGCAAATGCTTTATAAACCTTAAGAATATCTTCTTTTGGTGTGCCAGTAATATCAGATACTTTATCAAGATTATAACGCTTATAGTGTTTTTTCAATTGTTGAAATACACATTGTGGATCTTTAAGCGTAATATCTTTCTTTGGTACGCCATTTGCGTCAAGTTCTAACTTCCAAGAAGACTTGTCGTATGTGCGGGTTTCTTCATCATAGCCAGAGAAGAGACCATCTTCAAACTTAAAGTCTTTAGAGATAATACTTGCAGCGTTAGTATAATTGATGACGTATTCTTTAAAATAAAGTTCATTATCAATAATATACTTAATCATACCACCAAGGAATGCAATATCTGTCCCAGAACGAAGCGGGGCATAGATGTTTGCACGTGAAGAAGTACGTGTGAAACGTGGGTCAACGTGAATAACTGTTGCCCCTTTTTCTTTTGCACGTAAAACCCATTTGAATGATATAGGGTGATTTTCTGCCGCATTACTACCTTGAATCAAAATACAGTCACTGTGTTGGATATCAATCCAGTGGTTCGTCATCGCACCACGTCCGAACGACTCTGCCAGAGCCGGTACAGTTGGACCGTGTCAGACCCGTGCTTGGTGATCGACATACACCAAGCCAAGGGAGCGTGCAAACATTGTAGTTGCCCAGCATTCTTCACTATCGACATTTGAACTGCCTAAGTGAGCAAGGGTTTCTACGCGGTTTACAGTTTGATTTTTATCATTGGTTTCTATGAAAGAGGCATCACGTTCTTTTTTAAGATTTTTCGCGATACGATCAATGGCAAAATCCCAATCTTTTTCAACCCAAGAATCTGTATAAGGTGCGCGATAAAGAACTTTTGTCAAACGTTGTTCATTCGCCATGGTAGTCTGATAAATACCAGCTCCCTTTGCGCATAATGAACCTTCGTTAATTGGATGTTCTGGATCGCCTTCAATATTAATTATTTTACCGCTTTTCTTTTCAGTACTGCAAATAAGACCACAACCAACGGCACAGTAACAACAAATAGTAGTTGATTGTACAGCGGTCTTTATTTTTTGAGCTTTATCAAGTCCAGCAGCAAACGCCTCAACTGAACTTAAATCTAAACCTAATCCTGAAAGCGTTAAGCCAGCGGCTACACCACAGGACATTTTCATAAAGTCTCTGCGTTTCATAAATCCTCTCTTTTAAAAGGGTTCTAGCATTAGAGAATCAATAGAATCTAAAATCAAAAACGATAATAGATTATCAGGTTAGCATACAGTGTTTACAGGGTTCGGTCAAGATTTTCTCCGTTTTTATATTGAATCAATCTTTTTTAATTTTAAACCCTAATAATTACTATTATCGATTTGATATGTTTGATTTTGTTTTTGCAAAGTGTTTATTAGAAAGAATAAAAACCAAAATTACTTCTCTATTTGAGGTGTGTAATATTCATTTCTAGTCGTACATATTTTTTATTGATATCTGAAAAATCTTGCTAGAAAATAGATATTGGAATATAAAAATCTTCATAGACTAGATTTATTTTGAAGGCGGTTATTGAATGGATTCATATAGCAATGCTATTATTCTTGGAATAGTAGAAGGTTTGACGGAATTTTTACCTGTATCCTCTACAGGGCACTTGATATTAGTCGGTGAGCTTTTGGGGCAATCAGGGGTTATTAGCGACACATTTGAAGTATTCATTCAGTTTGGCGCCATGCTTGCGGTGATACTCTGTTATTTCTCACGCTTTTGGGGACTTTTGTTTCCTAAAAAGAATTTAGATGGGCAGTCCCATTTTAGCGGACTCCGTGGCATTGGGCTTCTCGTTTTGACAACGCTTCCAGGCGCAACTTTGGGCTTATTATTACACCCTTATATAAAAATGCTCTTTTCACCCAAAAGCGTTGCGCTGGCTTTAGCTGTTGGGGCGATATTTATGTTGCTTGTGGAAAAGAAAAAACCCTCTATCAAATATGAAAATATTGATGAACTTGGTATAAAAGCCGCTCTTGGGGTGGGCTTGTTTCAGTGTTTAGCTTTGTGGCCTGGATTCTCTCGTTCTGCCTCAACTATTATGGGGGGTATGCTCCTTGGAATAAAAAGAGAAACTGCGGCTGAATATTCCTTTATCGCTGCTGTGCCTCTTATTATTGGTGCGGCCTTTTTTGATTTGTGGAAATCCATCGATTATCTTAGCTTAGAACATCTCCCTTATTTTGCTGTGGGCACTGCGGTTGCTTTCGTTTCGGCACTTTTTGCGATTAAAGGATTCATAGCACTTTTAGCAAAAACAGGGCTTGCCCCCTTCGCATGGTATCGCCTCTTTTTAGCCGTTCCTGTGTACTATTTTATGGTGAACTAACAGCGGATACGCTTTTTTTAGTTTTTCCTCAAAAAAACACTTGCAATTTTTTTTGAAAGCGTATAAATATTCTCTCACGTCAACGAAATAATGAAGACGTTGTGGCAAGGTAGCTCAGTTGGTTAGAGCACTCGGTTCATACCCGAGTTGTCGAGAGTTCAAATCTCCCCCTTGCTACCAAATTTATGTTCAAAAAAAGCCCTCTATTATCGAGATTCTCGAAAATAGAGGGCTTTTTGTTTAACTATATCTTGTGTTGCACCCAAAACTACTTCTCACTTACACCGAAGAAGCAAATGTTTTGAGTAATGTTGATTCAAATGTAAAGTATATATAGTGTAGTAGCTTTATGTCGTTTTTGCAAATGATTTTACGTTCCTTTTTATTGAGGACAGCTTTTTATTCACGGGGCTTTTTTTGCCTATTGGACTATGATGTATTTTGTACTTGCCGTAGGTTGCAATACTTGGCGCGGGCTTTCGGGGGTTGCATACGCCACACGGTGAGGAATATTAGAAGTGCCGTACAGCACTGCGTGCTATGATTATGGGACGTGAGTGTCTCCGACGTGACAACATACTA
>CAMQVJ010000110.1 GCA_947038175.1 uncultured Desulfovibrio sp. | reverse complement strand
AGCTGGTTCAATTGATCGTATATAGGCTCTTGGCTACTTATAATATATTCTTTGCTAAAGTCTTTTGTAATTTGCCCAAAGGTCTGCGTAACAAAGCTTATGCCTGTTATGTCGCTAAAATCTTCCAAATAATCGCCCACAAGGCTTAGCTCAGGTATTTCAGTGCTTTTTCTTTCAAAAAAGACATTAAAGCGTTGCGCTTCAAATAAGAACATCAATAAAAAAATACTGAGATAAAAAATAAAACTTTGGCGGGCAGTATTTGCGGCTTTCATAATCGTTCCCTAAAACTGGAAATAAATAAAAGGTAAAACCCCATCAGGGCCTAATTTTAAAATAATGGCACAGGCAAGGGCGATAAGCACAATTTGCACAGGCGACCATAATTTCTGCAAAAATGAAACCACAAAACGAAAAAGATAAGGCCCAATAATCTGCGTAAGCATAGTGAACACAATAGCAAGCAGGACAAGCGCAGGAAAACCGTCCCCTGAATTGTCGAAAGAAAAAAGCCGTATAATCATACGAAATGCCGTTTCGCTTTCTTCTGCCCTGAAAAAGACCCATAAAATACATACAAAATGGAAAGTGACAAACCAAGAAATAAAACGGCGGAATTTTCTAAAAAGACGTTTTATAAAGGATTCGCTTTTGTTACCCAGTGGCTCTAAAACGAGTAAAGCGGAACTTTTCTCATTGAGGGCTAGTGGTTTTTTATTTTGAGAGTCTAATGAATGAGCTGAATTATTTTGATTAGAAGAATTATCTTGAGTAGCAGTATTCTCTTGCATGGCATTTTCTACGCCGTTTTTATCTTTATCTTTTTCCACTGCATCATATTGAGAATTGAGAGGGACATCTTTTTGGTGTGCTTTTCCTTTTGCGCCTTTGCCTTTTGCTCTTTTTCCTCTGCTATGCCCGTTTTTCTTTTCAGCGTCTGAAGATAGATGTACGGAAACATTTGCGGAAGTACCAGAAGCGCTTGGGACGGCAGTACTTGAGCCAGACGTGGCTTTCTGCGTAAAACCTTTTTTCAGGCTAATAAGACCAAGAAATAATTGCCAAAAATACACAGCGCTCAAACCCACTCCATGCATAAAGCCCCAAATAAGAAAACGCAAATGAGCGCCATGCCATAAACCGCCAAGGGTCATGGTGACAATAAGGTTAAAAGCCTTATTCCCTTTCTTGTTGCCACCCAGTGGAATATAAAGATAATCCCTAAGCCATAGGGATAAAGTGATATGCCATCTGCGCCAAAAATCTTGCAAGCTATAAGCAAGATAAGGAGCATTAAAGTTTTGCGGTAACGTATAACCCATGAGGCGACCAATGCCAACTGCGATATCAGAATAGCCTGAAAAATCACAATAAATTTGCATAGCATAGGCATAAATAGCGATGAGCAAGGTAAAGGAAGAATAAAAGTCAGGGGCAAGAAAAACATCACGCACAATATGCTCAGAAAGATAGCTCGCCAGCACAACTTTTTTAAAAAGTCCGCTCAATATAAAACTAAAACCAATGGCTATATCTGCTTTTACGGTACTTTTGTCACTTGTCTTTATGTCGCTTTTACTGTCCGCCCCGTTTGTTTTTTTGCCTTTTTCAGTTTGAGTGATTCCCTTTAGCTGTGCAAAAAAATCATGCCCCCGTAAAATAGGGCCTGCCAAAATAGTGGGGAAAAAAGAAACAAAAAGAAGCACATTAAAAAGGCTTTCAGGTTTTTGCGAAGGGTTTCTATATTGGTCAATAGAATAGGAAAGACCTTGAAATATATAAAAAGACAAGCCCACAGGGAAAAGTAAATCCGTAGTAGGGATGAGGCTAAAAAGAGGAACGCTGATGCCAAAAGTATTAAAAGCAGCTTCCACATTGAGCAAGAAAAATTCATAGTATTTATAGAAAGAAAGCAAAAGCACATGAATAATCACGTTGAGGCTTATAATGCCTTTTCGTACACTTTTTTTTCTGAGGGGGAGACCGTTGCTAAGCTTTGCACTAAGCCAGTTCATCGCCCCAACAAAAATAAGCATCGGAACAAAAGATAGACCCGCAAAAGCATAAAATAAGAGATTAAAGCTTAAAAGAAAAACCTTATACGTAAGTGTCCCTTTGCGAAACAAGGCACTCATGCCAAGCACAAAAAGAAAGAAGAATGCAAAAGACAACGTTATAAAGTTCATAATTAACCAAAAGAATATATTTTAAATTATGATTTATTTAAAAATAAAGGCAAAATAGAAGAAAAGAACTCTGCATCTATGAGGGTGTTTTTCTAAAGTGCTGTTTTTGGGAAAGAGAACATTTTCAAAAAACAGCTCTCTTTCCTAAAACTCTCTATCAAAAACTCTCTACTCACCAAGAATTACTTTGCCAAACTTCTTCATTTCTTTCTTGAGTTTAGAAGACAATTTTGCGTCTTTCTTTTGTGCAAAAAGTTCAAAAGCTTCAAGGAGTTCAATTTGCTCTGCGCTTAAATCTTTAGGCGTTTTAACAATAACTTCCACAAGCATATCGCCCATGCGTTTCTCTCCAGGATAAGGCAAGCCCTTCCCCTGAACACGGAAAACCGTACCGCTTTGCGTACCCTTTGGAATGTCAAACTCAATATTATCATCTAAGGTAGGAATAGAAAGACGATACCCTAAAGCAGCGTTAGGGAAGGTGATATCCGCAACATAAAGCAAATCTTGCCCTTCACGGTCAAAAACTTTATCCGCACCCACACGCAAAACAACATAAAGGTCGCCACTTGGGCCACCATTTTTACCCGCTTCCCCTTCACCTCGAAGGCGAAGACGAGCACTATCATAAACACCAGCAGGAATATGAACAGTGAGTTCACGAGATTCTTCTATGGAGCCATCACCCTTACATTTAGGGCAAGGCTTTGGAATAACATGACCTCTGCCTGAACACACATGGCAAGTAGTAGCAAATTGGAAAGGCCCTTGACGACGATAAACTTGCCCTGATCCACCGCAAGTACCACAAACTTCTCGCTGACTTCCTTCCGCTGCGCCTGTGCCAGAACAAAGCGGACAAGTTACATTGCGTGGAATAGTGAGCTTAATGTCATCGCCCTTTGCCGCTTGTCTAAAAGTAATCTCTAGATTGTAGCGTAAGTCATCGCCCTGTGTCGCACGAGGCCCTGAACTACGACGACCAAAACCAAATAAATCGCCAAAAATATCGCCAAACTGAGAAAAAATATCCTCGTTTGAAAAACCACCAAAGCCACCACCATTATTATCGCTATGCCCGTATCTATCATAATGCGCGCGTTTTTGCTCGTCACGCAAAACATCATAAGCAGCCGCAGCGTCTTTAAATCTAGACTCTGCTTCAGCGTTTCCAGGATTTCTATCAGGGTGATTTTCAAAGGCAAGCTTACGGTATGCCTTTTTTAGCTCGTCAGCACTTGCTTCTCGTGAAACCTCAAGTACTTCGTAATAATCTTTTTGACTCATATATTTTATTAACCATTATAATCTAAATTTTTTTGAGAGCTTTAGCCCCAACACTTCACATGCCGACACGCATAGGTGAACGCGGTCGGCATGGGATAAGCAATTTTTTATGTACACCAGTATTTCTACTGGATTAATGCGTGATTAGTCGTCGATAAGATGCTTTTGTAAATCTTCATCTTCACGAACAGGGGTGTAAAAACGCTTGTCTTCTGGCATAATCTTGCCAGCAGCGATTTCACGTAAAGCGGTTACAATTTCTTTGTTCTTGGAAGGTACCAAAGGCTCATAGCCTTGGCGAAATTGGTGCACACGCTTAATAGCCATTTGTACCAATAAGAAACGGTTATCAATGCGTTGTTGACAATCTTCAACTGTAATACGCGCCATATGTCCTCCATTGCATAGTATGCAAATGATGTTAGCAAATTCGTCCGCAACATAAAAAAAGGAGTGCTATGTTGCGAATTAATAACGATAACGGCAGGGGCTATACTTGTCAAGTTAAGAATGGGGATATTGTAGTGGTGAGGAATTTTATTTTGATTTTTTTATTTATCTTATGTGGGAGGCGCTGCCTCCCCTAAATTTATGAGACCGTTATTCTATGTGGGAGGCGCTGCCTCCCACACCCTCCGCCAAAGGGATTGAATCCCTTTGGAAACCCCATAATTAACAGCTTTTATAAATAAAACTTAAATGAGATTACTACGGGAGCCGCTACATGGACTTTTTCGATACCTATATACAAAAATATAGAAGCACTTAAACGTTTTTTCAGGAAGGGGGGTTTCCCCCAGAAAATCTTTCTCCGAAAAATGGGGTTTCCCCCAGAAAAATCTTTTTCTATAAACATTCTATAAGTGTTTGTAGTTTATTATTTGTTTCTTCAAATTCTGCTTGGCAGTTGGAGTTTTTGACAATTCCACAGCCAACGTAGGCATGTACTATGTTTTTATCAATAAGAGCGGAGCGAATCCCAACGACAAAGAGCCCATCGCCATTTTCAAAGACAAAGCCAAGGGGTGCTGCGTACATTCCTCGTTCGTGGGTTTCGTTTTGAGCGATTATCTCAAGGGCTTTTTCTCTTGGTTTTCCACCCATTGCAGGGCTAGGGTGTAGGCGTTTTGCCCATTCCACGAGGGTGAGAGTGTCATTCTTTATAGATATATCCGTGCGTAAATGGAAAAGATTTTTCAATTCCATAAGCTCGGTTTTACCTATGTGTACTGGAGGTTTTTTTGATGTATCGGAGTGGGAAGAAGGCAAGCGAGAGGAGAGCGAAGAGTGTCCGCAGGAATCGCTTTTGTGGAGAGGGGAGGGAAAAGAACAGGAATCGTTTGTTTGAAAAGAACGGGAATCGTTTGTTTGAAAAGAGGGGACGTTTGCGGATTCCATGAGGGCTGCTATATTTTCCACCACAAGGGAGTGTTCGTATTGATTTTTTGTGTCGTTTAGGAGTAGTTGACCTTGCGTGTTAGCGTTTGTGTCGTCTTTTTTGATAGTCCCTGCTAGGGCATAGCTACGGATATTAATTCCTTTTTTCTCCACAAGGAGTTCAGGGCTGGCGCCTAGAAAAGTTTTATTATCTTTTGTGTAGGCGAAAACAAAGCAGTTTTGATTCTTTTCAAGTAAACGTGTGAGTACGTGGTTTATGCGCACGGGTTCATCGCATACAAGCTTTACTTTGCGAGAGGCAACCACTTTTGCCACTTCGTTCTTGTTTATATTATCCATAATAGCGTGAAAAAGAGATTCCCAGTTTTTCGGGTCTTCCTCTTCTTGAATAAAGGAATGTTTTGTGGGAGGGGTATCGCTTTTGTGTATTGTTGCTTTTATTTCTTCAATAAGGCTTTTTGTGAAATTACAATACTTTATGTTACCGTTTTCTATGAGTAGACAAAAATCAAAAGAAATCCCTTCTTTGTCTATATCAAACCATGGATTTTCTTTGGTATTATTGGTGGTTCTTTGGGTATAGGTGTCAGCATTAATATAAGTAAGGGGATTTGTGTCTGCACTGTTGCCTGACATTTCGCCTTTGGCTGTATTTGTATTTTTGCCTGTATTTTTAGTATGGGGATTTTGTGTGCATGTTGCGGTGCTTGCAAGTTGTGACCCGTCAAAGAAATGCATAGGGTAAAAGGTAAAGAGGGGCTTTTCTGCTCTCTCCTTGCTTTTTTTAGCACCTATAATATATTGAAATTCTAACGGATTGTAAAAAAATACTTTTTCATCTTCCGAAAAAAAATCCCAAATTTGTATAATATTTTCTTTTGTGAGCTTTATATCGCTGAACACGTTCTATCTCCATTTTTCCCAATAATAATCTGTATTTCTTGGGGCAAAACTAACAATATTTCCTTCTAAAAACAAGAAGAAAAGCGTGTGAATTCTTTTTATGGTTAAGTCCTGTTTCTTGGGTTTGGGAATACGATGAGAAACAAAGAGAAAGCAATGGCAATTATGAAACACGCCCCTGTCGGTAGAGAAGCCGTTCCCCTCTCAAAGCCTTAAACTATGCGCCTCCAAAATAAGGGGGCAAAAACACTCATGATATGAGGTTTCCAAAGGACATCATGTCCTTTGGCGGAGGGACTGGGAGGCAGAGCC
>CAMQVJ010000109.1 GCA_947038175.1 uncultured Desulfovibrio sp. | reverse complement strand
CTTAATTTTTCCCATATTAAAGTTTTTTGAGAGATAGGGGGTTTGGGGGAAAGAGGACTTTTTTTCAAAAAAGTTCTCTTTCCCCCAAAAAAATCTTCCCCCCCCCAAAAAAAAATCTTCTCCTTAAAAAAGCCGATTGTGAATTTTGTTTCACTTGCGGGATAATAGGCTTTGTGATAAATGTATGCCTATATTTAATCGTGTTTTACAGGAAAAGAGGGCTTTAGAGGTGTAGGCGCAAAGCGCTATCTCTATTACCAGAAAAATAAGTAATAATTAGGCAATGATAATGAAAGAATTTTCCGAAATAATTATGGCGGAGCAAGCCCCTGTCTCTTGTGCTCTTGAGCGTGTTATTCAAACTTTGCCACGCTCTGTTCAGGAAATTGCTTCTTATTCGTTGCTTTCAGGGGGCAAGCGTTTGCGCCCTGTGTTGACCTTGCTTTGCGCACGTCTTTTTTCGCCTGAAATAACTTCGCAAAATCCTGCCATATACGATGCTGCTATTGTGCTTGAAATGTTTCATGTGGCAAGCCTTTTACACGATGATGTTCTTGATAATGCGGATACACGGCGTGGAAAAGCCTCTGCCCACATGGCATACGGTATACGCCCATGCCTTTTGGCTGGGGACGCTCTCCTTGCTGCTGGAAATCGTCAAATGGCTGAATTTGCTATAAAAATGAATAAACCAGAACTTATCCATACTATCTCACAGGCCCTTCTCCATACCTCCACTGGAGAGATTGAAGAAATTGCCCTTGTGGGTAAAATACTCCCTTGTATGGACGACTATCTTTCTGTTATTGAAGGAAAAACCGCTTGGATTTTGCGCTCTGCTTGTGAAGTGGGCGCTCTTATGGCGAGTGAACTTTGCGATGTTTCAGAGGAAGACAAGGAAAGAGTGGCGAGCTTTGGCTTGAACCTTGGTATGGCTTTTCAAATAGTAGACGATGCCCTTGATTTTGCCCCCGAAAGCGTGACGGGTAAACCCATTGGTGGTGATTTACGAGAAAGAAAATGCACGCCGCCTATACTTATGTATGCAGAATCTTTGGATACTGAAAAACGCAAAGATTTTGAAAGAAAATTCGCTGCTGTTCCTGTCCCTGTTTTTGAAACGTTAGGACACACGTCAGCACACACTTCTGGGCACATTTCAGCACACACTTCTGCGCAAACCGAAAGCATAAAAAATCAAGACGATAGTAAAAATAACTTTACAGAAAGTGAAATTGCCCACATAATCGAAGAAATAGTAAAAAATAAATACCCTGAAAAAACGAAAGCCCTTGCGGATTCGTATCTTGAAAAAGCCGAACAAGCGCTTATTCCTTTTTCTAATCATTACAAGGGTATTTTATTGCAAGCGCTTCAATATGTTCGGGAGCGTCGCAAATAGAAAAAGCATTAATGCAAATAGAAAAGAATCAATACGCATAGAAATTGTGTACTAAATAGCCTTCGGGCATAAGCCCCCAAAAGTGGGGATAAACAGGATAAGAAATGAGTCTTTTGCGATTAGAAATGAGCGTGCAAGCCAACCAACAAGACCCCGTTGGGCATCGTGTTGCTGGTGAAATTAAAGAGGCGTTAGGCTATCAAATTGACGCTGTGCGCATGGTGAAAATCCTCACGCTCGACGGCGTTAACGCTGAAGAAGCCGATGTTTTACTCAAAAAAGCGGCTCTTCATGATCCTGTTTTACAAAGTGCATCTTTGGCGGCTTCCCCCTCCGATGCGGACTTCATTCTTGAAGTGAGCTATCGCCCTGGAGTGACTGATAATGAAGGGCATACCGCACGTGATACCGCTTGCATCGTTCTCAAAAAAGATCGCTCATCGGTGACGGTTTACACGGCGAAACAATATCATCTTTGGGGAGCCATTTCCAAGGACGAGGCAGAACGCATAGGTAAAGACCTTCTTGCTAATGAACTTATTGAACGCCTGCGCATCAAAACAAAAGAAGAATGGCGAAAAGACGCAGGCTTTGAGGCTCAAGCTTCTAAAGTAACGGGGCAGGCTCTTGATACGGTGAATATCATTCCTATCCTTACCATGACCGATGCAGAACTCATGGATTATAGCCGTAAAAACACCCTTGCGCTTACTCTAGAAGAAATGCTTGTTATCAAGAATTATTACGCAAGCGATGAAAATGCGGAAAAACGTAAAATGTACGGCTTACCGCAAAACCCCACCGATGCCGAAGTGGAAGTTCTTGCTCAAACATGGTCAGAACACTGCAAGCATAAAATATTCGCTTCAAAAATAAACTACACCGACACCACAACAGGTGAAACGGAAGTTATTGACAGTATTTACAAAACCTATATTAAACGACCAACTGCCACTATTCGCAAACGCCTTGGCGATGCGGATTTTTGTCGCTCAGTTTTTAGCGATAACGCAGGCGTTATGTCCTTTAATGATGATTATGATATTTGTATTAAGGTAGAAACCCATAACAGCCCATCAGCTCTTGACCCATACGGCGGAGCGCTTACTGGTATTGTTGGCGTAAACCGTGACCCTATGGGAACTGGCATGGGCGCGGAACTTATTTGTAATACCGATGTTTTCTGCTTTGCTTCTCCTTTTCATGAAGGGGAAATTCCGCAAAGATTATTACACCCCCGTCGTGTTATGGAAGGTGTTCGCAAAGGTGTGGAAGACGGTGGGAATAAATCTGGCGTGCCAACTGTAAACGGCTCTCTCGTTTTTGATGAGCGCTATCTTGGTAAACCCCTCGTTTATTGCGGAACAGTGGGGCTTATGCCTCGCATGCTTCACGGTAGCCCAGGGCATGAAAAGCATGCAGCCGTAGGCGATGCCATTGTTATGACTGGCGGACGCATAGGTAAAGACGGCATACACGGTGCAACTTTCTCATCAGAAGAACTACACGAAGGCTCACCAGCCACCGCAGTTCAAATCGGTGATCCTATCACGCAACGCAAAATGTACGATTTCATCATTCGTGCCCGTGACCTTGGTCTTTATAGCTCAATTACTGATAACGGCGCAGGCGGACTTTCCTCTTCCGTAGGAGAAATGTCAGAAGCAACGGGTGGTTGTGAGCTTGACCTCAGCCTTGCCCCTCTCAAATACGATGGATTGCAACCATGGGAAATTCTTCTTTCAGAAGCCCAAGAACGCATGACTCTCGCTGTGCCTCAAGTGAAACTTCGTGAATTCTTAGCCCTTGCCAAACATATGGATGTGGAAGCAAATGCCCTTGGGAAATTCACAAGCTCAGGTCTTTTTCACGTGCGTTACGGCAAAAAGCCTGTCGCTATTATCCCTATGGATTTTATGCATCACGGTTTGCCACAAATGGAACTCAATGCGAAATGGGTAGCCCCAGCAGCGCAGATGGAAAACTCTGTTTCCATGCCCGATGAGAACAACAAAGCAGGTTTCTTGCTCAAAATGTTGGGCAGACTCAATATATGCAGTAAAGAATACATCATTCGCCAATACGACCACGAAGTTCGTGGCGGTAGCGTCGTGAAACCTCTCGTAGGTATCAAACAAGATGGCCCATCAGATGCAGCGGTTTTACGCCCTGTCCTCACCGATGAAAAAGGCATTGTGCTTTCACACGGAATTTGCCCTAAATTTAGTGATTATGATTGTTACTGGATGATGGCAAATGCCCTTGATGAAGCCATAAGAAATGCTGTGGCAGTCGGTGCAAACCCTGACCACATGGCAGGTTGCGACAATTTCTGTTGGTGTGATCCTGTTCAATCAGAAAAAACACCTGACGGCGAATTCAAACTAGCCCAACTCGTGAGAGCAAGCCAAGCACTTGGTAAATTCTGTATCGATTTTGGCGTGCCTTGTATCTCAGGTAAAGACTCCATGAAGAACGATTATATCGGCAATGGTAAAAAAATATCCATTCCACCAACCGCTCTTTTTAGTGTAATCTCTACCATAGAAAATGTGAATAACGCCGTTACCAGTGACTTTAAACGTGCTGGCGATACTATATATCTACTCGGTGCAACTCGCAGAGAAATGGCAGGCAGTGAAGCCTTTGCAGAACTCGATATAACAGGCGGACGTGTTCCCACCGTGGATTCCCAATCTGCCCTTGCTCGCTATCGTGCTGTGCACACCGCCATGAAAGCAAGACTTATCTCCGCTTGTCACGACCTTTCCGATGGTGGACTCATTGTGGCTCTCGCTGAAATGTGCATAGGCGGCAGACTCGGTGCTATCATAGATATAGCCCAAATCGAAGCCCCTGAACCACTGACACCTTTTGAAACCCTTTACAGTGAATCTGCAAGTCGCCTACTCGTAAGCGTACACACAGAAAATGAAAAAGCCTTCGAAGATGCCCTCAAAGGAACAGACTTCTACAAGCTTGGACACGTTACTGAAAGCAAAGACAATGACGCTGAACTCGATATTGTCAACAAGTCAGAAGTGCTACTTGAACAAAAAGTATCCAAAATGGTTGAAGCTTTCAAAGGCACACTGAACAAGTAATAGTTTATGTGTTAGTTTAATATGTTAGTTTGGCATGTTAGTTTGATATGTGATTTTATGGGGGGAAGAAAACCCTTTTCGAGAAAAGGGCTTTTCTTCCCCCCATACCCCCCATCTTTCCTAAAAGCTTTATATGGTCATAAGTTAAAATATATAAGAAATAGATGTTTGATTATGTATCTTAGCATGGAACTTGCTTAGATAATTTTATACTACCGAGAGTAGGGAATGTGGTTTTCCTCCTCAAGACATATCCCTAAATTTCACAGAAACTGTTAGCTATCAAAGCAGGAGTTGTTATGTCACGTTATGATGTTTGGAAAGAAAGAGAAGAAAAATTACTATGCAGGACTTATGGTCGCTATCCTGTGAGTGTTGCAGGCGCAAAAGGTTCTCGCATGTGGGACGCTGACGGCAAAGAATTTGTTGATTTATTGTCAGGCATCGCCGTAACTTCTCTTGGGCATTGCAACGAAGAACTCACCGAAGTGATATCAAAGCAAGCGCAAAAACTTATCCACGTAAGCAATCTCTTCTATCAAGAAGAACAACTCGAATTTGCAGAAGCCCTTCTTGCAACATGTCACATGGATAATGTCTTTTTTTGTAATTCAGGCGCAGAAGCCAACGAAGCCGCCATTAAAATGGCTCGTCGCTATCAACAAAAAGTGAAAGGCAATGACGCTTACGAAATAATCACCCTTGAGCACGCATTCCACGGCAGGACCCTCGCCGCAATCGCTGCCACAGGGCAAGAAAAATTTCTCGATGGATTCGCTCCAACAACTCCAGGATTTATCCAAGTTGCATGGAATGATATGCAAGCCCTCAAAGCCGCTATCACTCCAAAAACTGCCGCTATTCTTGTGGAAGTTATTCAAGGTGAAGGCGGAATCCACGCCCTTAGCCCAGAATATTGCAAAGAATTACAATCCCTTTGCCGTGAAAAAGATATTCTCTTTATTGTGGATGAAGTGCAAAGTGGGCTTTGTCGCACAGGTAAATGGTGGGCGTATCAACATTATGCACTTGAGCCAGATATCATCACATCAGCAAAAGCACTCGCCAACGGCTTACCTCTTGGCGCTATGCTATGCACCGCAAAAGCAAGCAAAGCCTTTGAACCAGGAAGCCATGCAACTACCTTTGGTGGTGGCGCTCTTGTAACCAAAGTAGGCTCCAAAGTTATCGAAATTATGCAAAGAGATAAACTTGCAGACCGTGCAAAACAAATGGGCGACCACGTCAGAGCAAAAGCCCTTGCGCTCAAAAGCCCTTGGGTTAAAGAAACTCGTGGACTTGGACTCATGGTAGGTATCGAACTAAGCTGCTCACCAGAATCAGCTAAAAAAGTTTGGGACGAACTGCTTGAAGCAGGCTTTATTCTCAATCTCACGCAAGGCACAGTTCTACGCCTACTCCCTGCCCTTACAATCGAAGAATATGACCTTGATAGATTCGTTGAATGCCTAGGTAAAATCCTCGCTGACGTGAAAGAATAAAGTTAAGATTTTTTGGGAGGGGAAACCCCATTTTGCACTTGCCTGCGTTAGTATAAAATTATCTAAGTAAGTTACTTACTAAGATAATCTAATAAAAATGAGGTTTCCCCTCCCAAACCCTCCCCTTCCTGAAAAAAACGGGGATTCCTTCTCGCAAAAAAACCAATTCCCAGTCTTTGTTTTTAATAGAAATTATTAGAGAAGTTATAGGCTCTTACTTTTTGTATAAAACATATTAATTGTTTTTTCAGGAAGGGGGAGAGGGAGGGGGAAAACT
>CAMQVJ010000108.1 GCA_947038175.1 uncultured Desulfovibrio sp. | reverse complement strand
TTTAAAAATAATGCAAACAATTAAGTTTTCAAGGGATTAGGATAAAGAGACTATCCCTTTTTGCCTTGTTTTTTGCTTGTTTTTTGCCTTGTTTTTGTCTTGTTTTTGTCTTGTTTTTGTCTTGTTTTTGTCTTGTTTTCTTGCACCTAATTTACCTAAAAAGTGTACTGAGAAAACCCCAGAAAAAAAACAAATCTCCCCCAGAAGATACCAGAGAATATTCAGAAAAAACTAGCCCTCTTGCGCTTATTTGCTTTCAATGCAAGCAAAGGCATTATGTCCGTGGATAGATTCATGGCTTTCCACTTCCACTCGAAACCATGTGACGTGTTCGTGTTCTTTTAATTTATTCGCCACACTGCGCACCACATCTTCCACAAAATAAGCATTATCGTAGGCAAGTTCTGTCACGGCTTTTTCATCTTCTCGTTTGAGAAGTGCGTAGATAGGGGCAGACCCAGAAGCTTCTGCTATGTGGATAAATTCTTCAAGCCACGTGAAGCGGTCGATCCGTATTTTCATAATTATATGACTACGTTGCCCGTGTGCGCCTGCTCTACTTATGGCTTTTGAACAAGGGCATACTGTGGTAACGGGAACATCTATTTCAATAAGAAAGGTAGGGTTTTCGGTGTCTCTATCTATTTCACCTGTGAGAGCGCAATTATAAGCCACTTGTGCGCTTGCTTTTGATACAGGTGCTTGCTTCGTCATAAAATAGGGGAAGCGAAAGCAAATAGAGGCTTTTTGTGCATCAAGTTTTGTGCAAACATTTTGCAATAAGCGCTTAAGAGATGGGTAATCAAGTTTTTCATTGGAGCTTTCTCTAAAGGCCTCCAGTGCCTCGATAAAGCGACTCATATGCGTGCCTTTAAAGGCTGCTGGTAAGTCAACTCCCATATCAACATGGGCGATAGTATGCTGAAAAGAATTTGCCATATCTCGAACAGCTAAGGGCATACAAAAGTCTTTTATGCCTACCCTGTCAATATCAACGGCAAAATCAGATTTTGCATTCTGAACGTCTTCCAAATTACTTTTATTTATTGGCGTTACATTTTTTTCATCGTGACTAGTCATTATACTTCTCATCTTTTCTTGTGGTTATATAGGGGTGTGGACTTTTTTAAATATAGATATTCACGGAACGGTCTACCATGTTTTTTTAGGTGCTTATCTGTGTTTTAAGCTTTTTGGAATTCTTCTAATATTTTGCGTGATGCATTTGTGTCTGCGGTGATTTGCGTAATAAGTTCTTGCACGGAATTGAATTTAACTTCTTTTCGTATAAATTCTATAAAGGCAATTTCCATGGGTAACCCATATAAATTATCATTAAAATCTAAGAGATAGGTTTCTATACTTTTTACCGAACCGCCAAAGGTGGGATTATGCCCGATATTAGTGACACCAAGAAAAATTTGTTCTTCATATTTTGGCGTGAGTATTTTGCAAAGGGTGGCATAAACGCCGTCCCTTGGGACAACAGTGAAATTCGCTTTCAAGTTCGCCGTAGGGAAGCCGAGTAAGTCGCCTCCTCGTTTTGCACCGTGCTCCACAAGACCGCTTATGGAAAAAGGTTTGCCAAGCATTGTCGCTGCAAGCTCTACTTGTCCTTCTTGTAATGCACCTCGAACGCAGGTGGAACTTACTATAAGGGGCGTTTGGATTTCTGCCTTATTTTGTGGGGGAAGCTCATGGCTTTCAAGGGTAACAGCTTTTAGTGCGTGCACACAAAAACCGTGCCGTGAGCCTATTTCCCTTAAAGTATCTTCTTTTGCTTTGTCACAACCCATGCGGAAATCATGCCCAATAAAGAGCATTTTCATATTGTATTTTTGCACCATTTCTTTGCAAAAATCTTCACAGCTTTGTTCTGCAAAATCGGCATTAAAAGGAATGAAATCAATATTATCTGCATAGAGATTTTTTAGAGCAGCAAGACGAGTATCGTCGTGCATGAGCGGAGCGAAAGTTTTTGAACCTAAGATGGTACGAGGATGCGGAGAAAAGGTTATGATGCGAGCGTCCATTTCTTGAGGCTCAAGAGATAAAGAGGAAAAACATTGTGCAAGTTCTTTATGTTTGGCTAAAAATTCACTTTGATATTTTTTATCATGGGCAAAAGAAACAGCCGTGTTTATAAGGGCCATATGCCCCTTATGCACTCCGTCAAAGTTGCCAATGGTGAGCACACAAGGTTTTTTAGAATCTATGGACATTAATCCTCCAAGGACTAAGCTATTTAAATATCAAACGCATATCTTCAATATCAAGCGTGTATCTTGAATATCAATTATGTATACTAAAAATCAAACGTGTATCTTAAAAAATCACCCTGCACAAAGACACTTTTTTCTTGCACAATAAAACTGCATAAAAAGGTATGCCCATGCATAAAAAATACTCTCTCCCAATAGCTAGAGTAAACATATGCTTTTTCAGGAGGGGGGGGGCGTGGGGGGGGAACCTCATTTTGTGCTACAAAATGGGGTTCCCCCCCCACAAAAAAAACAAAAAAAACAAAAACCAAAGAAAAAATAAAACAAAACTTTCTATTTCTTGTTGGTAAATTCGATAGCTTTTTCAAATGTTTGTAGGGGGTGAGCGCCACGAATAATGACATCATTGACTATGAAATATGGAGTGCCTGATAATTGCATATCTTTGGCTTCTTTTATATCTGCATTGATGAGTGCTTCTAGATTTTTTTTGTCTGCATTGATTTCTTTTTCCATTTTGTCGGCATCGAGTCCAAGCTTGTTGACTATGGTTTTTATGGTGCCTGTTGGGTCTTTAGCGAAGGTGGCTTGATTTGCAAAGAGGCTGTCGTGAAAAATCCATGCTTTTTTGGAATCTTTTTTGCTGAGGTGGTAAAACCAAAGAGCTGCGTTGCGACCTTGTTCATTTTTTGGGTTCGCTTTGAAGACGAATTTAATATCGTTTCTTTTAGCCATGAGGCTGTGCATTGTCTTTGCTGCTTGTGCGCAGTAACTACATAAAAAGTCAGAATAGCCTACGATGATATTTTTTGCGTTTGCTTTTCCTTGGATTGGTCTGTTTTTTAAATCCATGCTTTTCGGGTTTTGTACATCTTTTTGCCACGCTTCTTCTAGCTTTGCACTGCGCATAATTTCGGAGGCTTTTGTGATTGTTTGGATAAGCTCAACGCTATTTTCTTCCATAACATTGAAGAGAATTTCGGGCTCATTTTTTAGGATTCTAATAATCGCTTCTCGTAATTCTTTGTCGCTGATTTCATTTGCTGCGTGGGCATTGCTCACAAAGCTTAGACTGTGTGCTAGAAGTATGGTCAATGTAAGGCATAGGATTAAGGCTTTGTTCTTTATTGATACTATCTTATTCATCGTGAAAATATTCCTTTTTCTGTTTTTAGGAGTGGCTGAAAATCTCATGTTTCAGTGTTTTTTGTAAACAAAGTTTACACAAAACACTAAATGTGGGGGTTAGGGGGAGTTCAACTCCCCCTAAAAAAGAAAATCTCAATCTTATTCTTCGCTATTATCAAGTTCTTTTTCTGCGCCTTCTTCCGCTTCAAGGGCAGGTGCACGTTGGATAATTTCTTCCAATTGGATATCTGCGGCAATAACACCTGTTATTTCGTCGTTATCATCGGTGACAGCTTGGGATACGGTTATGATAAGTTTTTGTGTGTATTGTGATTGATAGAGCTCTGTAATATGCAGTCTACCGTCTTTAAAAGGCGCTTGAAACCACATTCTGTCGGAGTAATTGTAACCTGGATTTAGGAGCTTGCCGTATTTTACATGGTCGTCTGGGTTTGTGGCGATGGCTTCTATGAGCTCCCCGTCTTTATTGGTCAGGGTGATAAACTGGATAAAGGGATAATTTTTTACAAATTGTTGCATGGCATTTTTTGTTGGTGTGTGGTCTTCATTAATTCGGCAGACTGATGCGAGTTTTTCCACAACGTGAGACGCCAACGTTCCAGCAAGTTTTTTGATATTTTGTAGCTCAGAAACAAAAAGTTCAGGCAAGAAGCGTTTGGCAAGCCCTATCATTTCCTGTGTGGAATATGATGTGTTTCGCCCGTCTTCGTAACTTTTCGTAATAATAGCGTAAAGTTGCCCGATAGCAGGGTGTTGCTTTGTTATTTTTTGCTCGTCGGTGAGTTTGAAATGGTGATTGAGCCAATAAGCAACGCCTGCTCGTCCAGATTTATCGGTGATGATAATCGGTACGGAGCGCCCTAAAATAGTGTTTGTGTCGAAAATATTATAAATTTCTTCATTTTTCGCCAATCCGTCAACGTGAACACCTGCGCTTGTTGCGTTAAATTCTGAGCCAACAAAAGGATAGTTAGGCGGAATATTATAGCCAAGGTCAGTTTCAAAGAAAGAAGCAATTTCAGAAATAACAGTGGTGTCTGCGGCTTCATCGTCGCCCGTTAAGGAAATATATTCCATAACGAGAGCTTCAACAGGGGTATTTCCTGTGCGCTCGCCAAAACCAAGAAGAGCGCCGTTAACCGCCGCACAACCATAAAGCCATGCCGTAACACCATTAACAAGAACTTTATGAAAATCGTTATGTCCATGCCATTCAAGCCATTGCCCAGGCACGCCCGCTTCATCGATGAAGGCACGCACAATGCGCTGCACAGAGCGTGGCAAAGTTGCTCCAGGGTAAGGCACACCAAAGCCCATTGTATCACAAAGGCGAATTTTTATAGGCATAGAAGCTTGTTTTGAAAGCTCCATAAGACGTGCAGCAAACGGCAAACAAAACCCGTAAATATCCGCACGAGTGATATCTTCAAAATGGCAACGAGGAACAATGCCCCACTCAAGAGCTTGGCTGACAATCTTAATATAATCTTCCATCGCCTGAGTGCGATTCTTGCCCAATTTCAAATAAATATGATAATCAGAAACACTTGTGAGCATGCCCACTTCATCAAATTCCATGTCACGTGCGATTTTAAGATCGTCAATATGGGCACGAATCCAGCCCGTTACACGAGGGAATCTATAACCACGAGCACGGCATGTTTCAATAGCCTTTCTATCCTTTTGTGAATACATGAAAAATTCAGAGGCTTGTATAAGTCCGCTTTTTCCGCCGAGTTTATGCAACAAGTCAAACATTCTAGCAATTTGCTTAACCGTATACGGAGGGCGAGCCTGTTGCCCGTCTCGAAAAGTAGTGTCAGTAATAAAACAAGGGTTTGCCACACGAGGGTTTATAATAGTGTCATCAAACTCAATACGCCCAACATGGCTATAAGGAAAAGTGTCTCTATAAAGCTGAGGTTTTTCACGCTCTTCCAAAATGAGAGTACGAGTTGCGTTATTCTTATATATCAATGACATGGTAAGCCCTTTGCATAAAGCGGAAGATGTTGACTAGAATTTTTCTATCTTAGTCGAAAATAGGCACACAAGTCAAAGCTTTAGAGCTATATTTTTTTATTTTATTTGAATAGAAAACACGGCTTCCCAAACATGTGAAAATAAGGTATTTTGAAACGGAGATATTTGGATTTTTTTTGTGTGGGGGAAGGAAAGAGTTTTTTGGGGGGAAAGAGTTTTTTTTGGGGGGGGGAAAGAAAACTTTTTTGAAAAAAAGTTCTCTTTCCCCCCAAGCCCCCCTATCTCTCAAAAAACTTTTATATAAAAAATTGTTAGGGTTTTAGAGGTATTTCTTGAGGCTTTATTAATTGAGAAAGAGACCCTATCTAAAACATGTCTTATCTAAAAAGAGGAAATTATGAAAAAGATTGGAATTATCAGATGCCAACAAACAGAAGATTATTGCCCTAGTACAAAGTGTTTGCTTACGGCGAAAGAAGGCCAAGGCTCTTTAGAAGCAGCTGGGCTTGGTGCATGTGAAGTTGTGGGCGTTATTAGCTGTGGAGGTTGCCCTGGAAAACGCTCTATTATGCGAGCCCAAGAACTTATTAAGCGTGGGGCGGAAGTTATTATGATGGCGTCATGTATCACAAAAGGCACACCCATTGGTTTTCCTTGCCCAAATAAAGCCCTTATGCTGAGGTCTATCCGCAATAAAGTAGGCGAAGATTTTCCTATTGTAGAATATAGCCATAATTAGATTTTTAAATAGCTACGTCGTATTACTTGGGCATTCCAAAAAATGTGAATGCCCTCTACTCCTGCCTAAAACTCCACTTCTTAGCTCTCATATTACCTAAACTCTTTCCCTCTTGATTCTCACACCCCGTACTATGTTTTTTCAGGAAGGGGGTCTGGGGGAGACCTCATTTTTTTCAAAAAAATGGGGTTTCCCCCAGAAAAAAATAAAAGATAAAATGGGGTTTCCCCCAGAAAAACAAATTCCCAAAAAAAACTATACTCGTTTTGTGTTTTGTTGCATGTATGTGCCTATAATAATGAT
>CAMQVJ010000107.1 GCA_947038175.1 uncultured Desulfovibrio sp. | reverse complement strand
CACAATGAGACGCTTTATCTGTATTGCCTATACTATCGCAATTCGCAGTACTATCACAATTCGCAGTACTCATATCAATGGCGATACCGCTTGGAAAGCCAAAACGTCCGCCAGCAGGAATATCAACATACGCCTCTTCCATGCACGCCCGTAAATCTATGCCAGCAGAAAGCGCAGTGGCAGGGATAATCCCTTTCTCTCCGTAAAGAACTTTGCTGGCTCGTAAATATTGAATGTCTATTGCTTGCATTTTATTTTTGCCTTCTTCTCTAACCTGAGAGGCTTTGCCTCTCAGACTCTCCACCAAAGGACATGATGTCCTTTGGAAACCTCATATATTAATGTCTTTTATCTTAGTTGTTTAGAAAAAAACACATACTATAGTGATGACGAATCGTTTTCCCACAAATATCTACTCAAAATTATTCTTTATTCTCGCCTATTATCCCATTTACTTCATTCGCTTCATTTGCTTTTTTCTGCTTAAGAGCTTCTATATATTCTTTAGGTGAAATAATATCTTTTGGGTCGAGGGCTTGTTTTTCGTATTGCCATCTAATAAGCGCTTGATAAACATTACGTCTTCCTGTTTGGCTATCCTTGCATAGGTGGTCAAGTTTGCCAAGCAGTTCCGAGCGTTTTGTCCCCCCTGCTGACGGGCAAGGATTCGAGAATATAGGGAGTTCCCAAAGTTTTGCCGCCTTAATAATATGGGGTTTTTCCACCATGATAAGGGGGCGAATAACATTAAGGATTCCGCCAAAAAAAGATTCATTCATGCTCATGCCGTCCACTCGACCTGCTTGCACAAGGTTGAGCAAAAACGTGGAAACAAGGTCATCCGCATTATGCCCAAAGGCAAGGTGGGTAAGACCATTTTCTCCGCAAATTTCAAAAAGCCGTTTCCTACGCAAGCGTGCGCAGAAAAAACAAGGGGAGTTTGTGCGGTTTTCGTCCGTGTGTGCTCGTGGCCCATGGTCAGTCACTTCCATATGCCCTTTGATATTTTCCCGCTTAAGCCATTCCTCAAGAGGTGCATGGTTGGTAGGGTCAAAGCCTGCATTGATATGAATCGCCATAAATTCAAAAGGGAAAGGGAGAATCTTTTGACGAATCTGCAAAACCTTCAGCAGTACAAAAGAATCCACACCGCCAGAAACAGCTATGCCTACCTTGGCATTAGGGAAAAGCATACCCGTGTTTTGCATAGCCTTACCAGCAGAACGAACACAGTGCTCTTGGGAATATTGTAATTTCTTGGACAAAATAAATCCTATTTTATTAATTTATTTTTTTTATGGGGGGAATGATTCCCCCCATACCCCCCCATATGGGGTTATGGTTTGATGCGTTTTTTTTACAAAAGAATTTTAGATTGAATGACATCACATGGTCTAATAACATTACACGATATTTACCCACAAATTACATACAACGAGAAATGCCATTGCGAGGAGGTCTGAGGTGCCGACGTGGTAGCTACCCAGCGGGCGGCGTTAGCCGTTTTCGTTTGCGGCAAAGGAGCATTACGCAAATAGACAGCAAAGCATCCATGCCTTATCAAAAAAACGCCGGACACCCTACGCCGTTTATATCCCTTTCCAAAAAAACTTACAGCGCCGGGGGCGCACCCCCACACTCTATGGCAAACAATGAGAAGTTTCACCCAAGCAAGCGAAGCGGCGAGAGTGAAACTAGCCCTCTTAGGGGGTGATGGCTCGGGTGTCCAGAGGGGGAGAGCCTAGGGGGATTTATCCCCCTACTGCTTCCCCTTTGGTCGGGGTTCATAAGGGGCTGAAAGTCCCTTAAATAATAATATTATTACCATTATTGCCCGTCACGCAGTGACACCCTACTATTTAATAAAGCTATCAAAAGCAAAATCGGTGAGTAAGCGAACGCCGTAGCCTGTCGCACCTTTTGGTGTGATGGCATCGTCGGCATTATCTGCGGCTGCCATGTCGATGTGTACCCAGTTTCTGTCTTCGTCCATAAATTGTTTGAGGAATATGGCTGCTGTGAGTGCGCCGCCTTCACGAGGGCCGCAGTTCATAAGGTCTGCCACATTGCTTTTTAGGCCTGGGAGTAGGTGATTCCATAGAGGGAGTTGCCATGCTCGTTCAAAGAATTTGTCGCCCATATTTTGTATGTGCTGGGCTATGCTGTTGTCTGTGGCAAAGACGCCTGCGGCGTTATTTCCGAGAGCAACGGCGCAAGCACCTGTGAGGGTTGCAATATCGAGAATATATTCTGGGTTGAATTTTTCTTCTGCATAGGCGAGGGCGTCGGCAAGTAGAAGTCTGCCTTCGGCATCGGTGTTGATAATTTCGATGCTTTTGCCTTTTTTAGAAAAAACGATATCCCCTGGCTTGATGGCTTTTCCGTCGGGCATATTTTCAGCAAGAGGGATTATGCCTACGATTTTCCTTGAGGGGAAGATGCCGAGTTTTGCGAGTTGTCCAAGTGTTTCAAAGGTGCCAAGTACGGCTGCTGCGCCGCTCATATCTCCTTTCATTTCGTGCATGCTTGCGCCTGGCTTAAGACTGATACCACCAGAATCGAAGGTAACGCCTTTACCAACGAGGGCAATGGGGCGAGTGTCGGCTTTGGCATTTTTTGGTGTGTATTCAAGCACAACGAAGCGAGATTCACAAGCAGAGCCTTGCCCTACGGCAAAGAGTGCGTTCATATTTTCGCTTTTTATTTGTTCAGCATTGAGAACTGTGCATTTTATGGAGTGATCGCTTGCGACTTTTTCCGCTTCATCTGCAAAGGTCTGTGGTGTGAGCTCGTTTCCTGGTGCGTTTGCTAAATTGCGAGCGAGACAAATTCCGCAGGCTTCTGCTTCTGCATAGCGCACGGCGTCTTTGAGTTCATCGCTGCAAAAGGAATCATCGAGTAGGAAGGAAATTTTGCGAATATGCGGAGCTTCTTTTTCAGGCTTTTGCTTGAATTTTGTGTAGGAATAAAGGCAGAGATGGGCTGCAAGGCTAATTTCTCGAGCGGCTTCTTCCTTTGTGTATCCTAGTGTACTTGCTACTCTAGTAAGGGATACGATGTCTATTCCGACGTGTTCAAGCCCCATATCACGGCAGGCGCATAATGCTTTTGCGAAGGCGTTACGCACTTCGAGGAAGTCATTATATTGCGGTGTTTTTGAAGGAATAAGAAATTTATTTTTACCAAGCCCGATAACCATGGCACGTGAAATTTCCATGGCAGGCGGGCCATAGAGAACAACTCTTTCGCTTTTTTTACCTTTAAAATCTCTCCAAGCTGGGGATATGGCGAGCCAAGGTGCGCAGTGCTGTGAGAAGTGGCATGCGTCGTCGACGCCTTCATCTTCCCATGCAAATGCGAGGTTTATATCTACTTTCCATTTACTTTGTACTTGAAAAAATATTTCCATGATTTTCTCCTTCCATTCCTATGATGGTGCGGTCGTTTTAGAGTGTATTTCTAAATTAATAAATTTAAAGAAATGCCTTTGGCGACCAAAGAGAATAATCCCCTTTGGAAACCCTAATTTTTTGAAACATTAAACTATTTTGAATATACTGGGTTTTTGTGATTTTATTATGCTGTGTACATTTATTTTCTATCTATTATTTTTTTTAGTCAGATAATAAATCCACTATTTTTTTATTCAGGTAATAAATCCACAGCCTTACGAAGGGCGCTTACTTCTGCTTCGCCAAGCTCTCTCACTTTACCCACGGGTAAATTCCCAAGATGTATTGGGCCTTGAGAAACACGTTTGAGGCGTAGAACTGTCATATCTAGGTCTCTACACATACGGCGTATTTGTCTGTTAAGACCTTGATATAACGTCATTTCAATCAAGACACCTCTAGTGTCTTTATCTTGTCCTTGATAGCTATCATCATATCTGTCGTAGTCGTATTTAGAAAATTCTTCTTGCCTAAAATCTTTGAGTAGGCGAATTTTTGCGGGTGCAAGAGTTTCCCCTTCGGCGAGAGTCATTCCTTGCTCCATGGTATCGAGGGCTTTATTCAAATCGAAATTATTATGATTGAGGCGTACACGCACTTCATAGATTCGAGGTAAATGCCAGCGAGGGTGCGTTAATCTGTGAGCAAGTTCACCATCATCGGTGATAAGCACAAGACCTTCGGAAAAGAAATCTAAGCGTCCCACGGGGTATAGGCGTCGAGAACTCCAAGCAGGGGGAACGAAATCCAGCACAGTTTCTCTGCCTTCAGGATCGCTTACAGTACTGACGACGGAAACGGGCTTATGTAATAAGAGCCAGCAAGCTTTTTTGCTGGGAGAAAAAACAACAGGCTTGCCATTGCATTCCACTTTATCGATGGCTATATCGATGCGATTGCCTGGGCTGTCTGCGATGACGCCATTTACGCTCACTTTGCCCTTAAAAATAAGTTCGTCCGCTTTGCGACGAGAACAAATACCTGCGTCCGCTATGGCTTTATTAAGCCTAAAATCCGTGTTACTCATGTGTGTATCTTTCTTTTTTATATGGGATGGTCTGTTATACAATATTGTCAAAATGACTTTTATGCGTTTATATCAAATTAAAGGTATTCTTTCAAAGCATTTTTAGCAAAGAATTTTTTCCTGCTTTTTATACTTTTAATGAGGCTTCTTTTATTTTGAATTCAATCCGCTTAATCTAGCAGAAAAACTCCTTGGTGAACCGTATAATCTACGCTATACTTTTTTGCGTCAAGAATGATATCATATAAAAGCCCAGACAAATAATTCCGATAAAAAACAAGGTCTACCTTTTGAAAATAAGTCAACATATCAGAAATCTACGTCGTAAAATGAGAAATCTCTTACAATCTTCAGGTGTGGGTGTATCCCTTGCGTACGGTGTCTATCGTCTCATTTGTGGAACTTTGCGCTACACAGAACATAGGGAACATATCAAGGAACAAGATGAGATAGCCCTTGCTAGAAAAAACGGCGAAATACGGGAATCAAAGCCTGTTATTTTTTGTGTTTGGCATGATGAAATTTTTCCACTCATGAAGGTGCGGGGCGAGCTTGACCTTGCCTGTATTGTGAGCCCTAGTAAAGACGGGGCGATTCTTGAAAATCTTTTGCATCGTGGCGGAGTGCGGACTGTTAAAGGCTCAAGCAGGCGTGATGGACTAAAGGCTTTACTTATGGGCGCACGCATGATGCAACAAGAGGGCGTGCATATATGCATCACCCCTGATGGCCCTATGGGACCTCGCCATAAAGTCAAAGACGGTATTTTCCTATTAGCAAAAAAAGGGGAAGCTCGAATTGTTCCTATGCGTGTTGTCATGCATAATGCAATACGTTTTTCAAGTTGGGATAGATTCCAAATTCCTCTGCCTTTTAGTCGGGTTGAGGCGCATTTTGCTCCTGGTTTTTTTGTAACTGAAGAGCTGACAGAAGAAAATTTACAAGTATACAGAGATAAACTTGAGAGTGAAATGGAAAAACTTGCACCTTCTCAGGAATAATCTTTTTGTGTTTTTAGTATGTATGAGCGTGGCCACATATGTTTTAATATTCGATACTTCTTTAATATATGCTCATTGCTTTAATATCCGAATAGGATTTTTATTCCTAATATAATAAGTATAATGCCTCCTAATAACTCTGCAATGCTCTTGTGTTTTGAACCAAAAGCATGCCCTATTTTAATGCCAAGAGCAGAGAATAGAAAAGTCGTAACCCCTATAATAATGACCGCCCAAATAATTTGAACGTGTAAAACAGCAAGGCTTATGCCTGCAGCGAGAGCGTCGATGCTTGTGGCGAGAGCGAGGGGAAGCATACATTTAAAGGAAAAAGATTTGTCAAAATCTTCTCTTACTTGTGTGTCTTCGCTCATATCCCTTTTTTGCGACTCTATTATCATGCAAAGACCAATAAACGACAATAAGCCAAAGGCTATCCAAGGGGCAAAGCTTTGAATATACGTTTCAAAGGAAGCACCTAAGGCATACCCTATTAAGGGCATAAGTCCCTGGAAAAAACCAAAATACCCTCCCACGATGATATAATGTTTTATGGATAGCCGAGGAAGGGATAGACCTTTGCATATGGAGACGGCGAAAGCGTCCATAGACAAGGCTATAGCTAATAAAAAAAGTTCTAAAAATCCCATGTAGAAATCCTTATATTTTTATAATAGTATTTTTAACATAACTATTTATTTTTATTTGTATCATGTTTATTCTTTCTATGTAGTTTTTGATAAATATACGTATCATTGGAAAAATTGTTTAAATAACAATAGCTCTTATAAACATAATTATAAAGGGCTATTTTTGTTTTAATCTTTAATTGCTCAAAGCTTAAATCCTCAATTTTAATTTTTACTCTCCTGTAAAAGCGACTGCGTTTGTTTTACATTATAGATGAAGTATAAAAGCATATCGCCCATGAACGTTTGCAGAAAAATAAAAACCATTAAATACAATGACATATCCGCTTGAAAAAAAGAATTTGAACTCCTTAGCACACACATTTGTTTTAATGGGAGATTATTTTTATTCCCATCGAAGTATACATAAGTAAAACTTTTTAAAATCAAGCATTGGACTATTGCCAATCGATATTTTTCAGTATAAACTACGCAATTATTATTTTGATCTTTGTCCCCTAATGAATTGAATGCCAATTGATGCGAGTGGAAGGGAATGAGCTTGCCAGAGTGCGTCGCGCAAGAAAAGGTGTTTTGCCTAAGCGACCTAAATGACACCGCTTTGTAATTTTTGAATTATATTGCTATGGGCGGTTTTTGAATGAAGGACTACATATGAGTGATGATTCTAGCCGTGACGGAAACAACGGTTCCGACGGTTTTAAACGAAATTTTGATGACCGTGGTGGTGATAGACCACGTTCTGGCGGCGGCGACAGACCAAGCTTTGGTGGCGACAGACCTCGTTTTGGTGGCGGAGACCGTGACCGTGGTGGCGACAGA
>CAMQVJ010000106.1 GCA_947038175.1 uncultured Desulfovibrio sp. | reverse complement strand
TCCAAAGGACATCATGTCCTTTGGTGGAGAGCTCGAGAGGCAAAGCCTCTCGAATAAAAAAATATTATTTTTACAATTTACTTAGAAGTTCATCTGCCCATGCAATGATTTGGTCTTTATTTTCGGGTGCAGCGCCGTCGACGCGCAGTCCATCGAGGAGAATTTCTGCATTTACGGCTTTGTATTGTTCTTCGATGAAATCGACGCCAGCGCAATATAATTCAAATCCACTGTCACCTGATGCAAAGGCGGCGCATTTTTTACCTGTGAGATCCATTTCGGAAAAAGCATCTTCATAGGCGGCAAAATCGTTTGGTAATTCGATTGTGTCTGTTCCCCATACGGAGGTCGCTAGAAGTACACAATCGAAGCCAGTTCCAAGGGCTTTTGCCTCAACATTTTCGGCATTTGCGCAATCCACATCATGCCCTTTTCCGCTCATATGTTCTTGAAGCATTTCTGCAATTGACTCTGTATTTCCAGTTACTGAGGCATAAACTATACGTATTTTAGCCATGATAAATTCCCTTATTCTGTTTCTTGTTTGTTAAATATGTGAATCCATTCCCTTGGAGCATTTGAGTCTTACCTTGCGGTGAAACTGTAAAAACGACGTTGTTTAGCTATGAAGTCTTTTTACGATGACCACATTTACACTCTTTGCAATTACCAGAGCAAACATGTTTTTTTTCACTCGCCACTTCACTCTTCATGAGGATAACCCTTCCACCCTGTGGAAGTAAAGAAAAACCTCGTTGTCCTTTGAGATAAAGATTCCCTGCAAATACCGAAGCATGCGAGAATGACTCCTTAAAGTACCCAGCTCCATGTTCAGTCACAAGGCTTAGTTTCGCTGTGTCCACAAAAACACGCCCCTCTCCCCTGTAGAATGAGCTCAAGAAGGTAATAAATTGCTTTGCTGCACTGGTGTCGAAACACCCCTCAAGATCAACGTGCATATTCCCTTTACTCATTCTGTAATCAACGGAAAAAAAATTATTCATAGCCTGTACTCCCCTTCGTTTTCTTTCGATTCACATACTGTATTTTGTCAACACTACTTTTTTGTTTTTGTTCTGCCCTGTCTGATTTTGTTAATCTCTCATATTTGAAATTGAATGTCAATTCCAAATATAAGTAAAAAGCCCTTGTTTGTTACTTTTTATTCACTCAATTTTAGAAGAAGGGGATATGTTTATTTATTGCAGTCCTTTAGAAAAGCAGTTTGCCGTAAATAAAAGCCACCAAAACAAAATGTTTCGATGGCTTTTATCTACAGTTATTTATCTATGGTTATTTATCTGTTATGCTTATTTATTTTTTAGACTCATTTTATTTTTTGTGGCTAACGTACAATCATATAAATTTTATTTTCTATAAAATACAAAAGCCTTTTTCTCTCTTCACTTCTACCCATTCCAAAGAAACATCTTTTTGGGTCAATCTTTTCAGTACTTTTTTAGACTGCTCTATTTTTTCCACTTCAAGGGGGCAAGGGCTATTGTGGGTAATCACGAGTTTTATTTTATCTTTCTCTTCCACAAAAACAGCACGATCAATATTTTTACCATGACTTTTGTCCAAAGCCTCTGCGAACTTAAGCATAATAGATAATTTTTCTGCATTTTGGCGCACGTCATCATCAAAGGCGTTAAATTCCACAAGGTTTTTATTTGTTTTCATGCGATGCGTCCCCACAAGGCTTGCCATAAGTGCTATTTCCTTATCGGTAAATCCAAGTAAAGCGTGATGAGTAATAAGGTATTTTCCATGCATATCATGCTGAGAAAACGAGATAAAAATACCGATATCATGTAATAAAGAGGCATAGTAGAGCAAATCCCTATAGGATTTATTCATGGAATGCATGTGGCAGATCTTCGCACTATCAAATAATTTCAATGCAAGTTTTGCCACATGGCGAGCGTGCATTTCTTCAAAATAACACGTTCTTGCAAGTTTTAGCACACTGCGTTCTTGCACACTCACATTTTCAAAAGCCACAGCGGAATAATTTTTTTCAAGATAATCACGTAAAATACCATCTCGCAAACCAACGGTGCTTGTTCGCAAATAGTCAAAGCCAAGCTCTTCCATAACCGTTTGTAAAATAGCCGCTCCAGGGATAAGCACGTCAACACGCCTTGGGTTCACGCCGACAATTCCCTTTCGTTCTTCTTCTGTGCAGGAGCGTAAGCGCTTCACGATAGCGACAAGACCTTTATAGGTGAGAATATTTTCCGTATTGCCTTCTCTTGCAGAAGCTTCTTCAAGGTGCATCGCCATAAGCGCCAAATTTTGCGCAGTGCCTGAGCTTGCTATCATTTCTTGAGGTAAATACGCCGCCATACGCCCAAACGTATGCCCAGCAAGTCCACGAACATAATTTTGCATACTCACGTATTGTTTATCGGATATTTTTCCCGTCTTTCCGTGTGTAAACATATTAGCAAGGCGAACGCAGCCCATTTTAACGGATTCAAGTTCCCTGTGCGAATAGGAATCACCCACGACAAATTCCGTACTTCCGCCGCCAATATCGAGATAAAAGCGTAAGACAGAAGACTTTTCAAACTCCTCAGAAACACCTTTATAAATAAGACGTGCTTCTTCCTCGCCAGAAATACAAGTAAATTCAATACCTGTTTTTTCGTAAACTTCCTCTAAAAACGCTTGTCCATTTTCTGCATCACGCACGGCCGCAGTTGCGATGGCTAAAACCTCGCTCACGTTATAAGACTTGCAGGCCTGAGAAAAAGACAAAAGGACATTCAAGGTACGTTGCATAGCGTCTTTTTGTAGACAATTAGTCACAAAAGCGCCTTGCCCTAATTGCACCATATGCTTTACTTGATTGAGCAAAGAAGTTCCGCCGTTTTCAAGTATCCGCACAATAATCATTCGAACAGAGTTGCTTCCAAGATCGATAACAGCAATGTTTTTATTGGGACCATGTATTACATCTGTTCGCATTCAATTTCCTTTTTAAAACTACGTCTAAAAAGATCTCCTTTTTTCTGAACTCTGATTGCTTCTTGCAAAATACTTTCCTGACTATGACAACGAAGCGTCACACTTGATTTATTAATATGAACTTCCACGTCTTGTACAGCACCATGATGCCCGTAATCAAGCGCATCTGCAAGGCGTAAAATAGCGGCTACTTTACAAAACTTTTCTTTATCGCCTATAGATAACGCCGCAAATTCTTCATGCTTAGGGCTTGGCATCGCTCTGCGGTGATAGCGTGCTAAAAGCGCAACTATGTCCCTATCCTCGTCAGGAATATTAATTCCACGGTCAGCTTTTATACGAGTATAACTGTGCTTATGATGAGACTTTGCGCCGTCAATAACACCCACATCATGATATTGTGCAGCCAACACTAAACGCTCAAGCCAAATATCTGGTAAGCAATGAAGAGGTTCAAGCCCTAGAAAAATCGTACGTGCGTACTTTGCAACATTAAGCCCGTGGCTCATTATATGTTTATAAATCACATGTGTTTGCGTAGGAAGAAGAGAACCTGATCGAACATTCGCCCCCTCTTCAAGCGCAGAATGGGAAGAAGAATGTAAAGGATAGGCTTCATTCATCGCCGCATGACTTGTGAAATTCGTTTCACTTTCCTGCTTGGCGAGCTTCTTCATTTTTTTATTAACGAGCCTTAATTCCTTATTCTTACGGTTTTCCTTTTGTGCTATAAGGCTAATCTGCGCAATAAACAAGGCATCAGCGCTATGGGGTTTTTCCGCCTTTTGTTTGTTCTTCATCTTCTGTATATCGTTAGAAGGCACAAGCGTAGTGTCCACAAGCTCTTCAAGGTGTGCTTTCTTGAGTTGTTCTTTCTTCAATATTTTCAAAGTTTTTTTATCTTTTTGTTCATCGACTTTAGACATACTATTGACAAGCCCCAACATAAATTTTTCTTTTTCTACTCCAGCACCCACATTCTTTCTAGCTCCAAAAATAGCAGCTTGAAGAATTTTGTCACCAGTCACATTTCTTTCAACAATTTCATCTTTATTCTGATTTTCAGACGAAATATATTCTGGTACATCTTTTGATGCTACTTTTGATATATCTTCTGGCACATGGATTGCTGAATGCTGAGTAGTCAAACTATTATCTAAGACATTAGAAACTTTCATTTTTTCAGCAGGGGGATCCTCTTTATGCATAGTTTACCCTCTCTTCTTTTCCATAAGCAATTCTTGAGAATTAATGAGCTTTTCTGCGCCTTGAGCTTTCACTCGAACATATTCACCAGACTCTGTAAGCGTCCAAGCTTGTTGGTTATCCGCAATTTGTGATTCAAGGTATTCTTGAATATTTTGTTGAGCTTTGCTATGTAAAATAGGTGTGCAAACTTCAACACGACGATCAAGATTTCGAGGCATAAGGTCAGCGCTACCTATGTAAATTTTAACATCCCCATTATTATGAAAATGATAAATCCTACTATGTTCCAAGAAGCGTCCAACTATTGATTTAACCGTAATATTCTCACTCACGTTTGGCACGCCTGGCACAAGGCAACAAATCCCACGGATAAGCAAATCAATGCGCACGCCAGCCATAGACGCATGGTAAAGCGCACGAATAATAAATTTGTCCACAAGTTGATTACACTTTAGAATAATATAACCATTGCCATGTTCTTGGTGTTGTTCCACTTCATTTTGTATCCACGCAAGAACATCTGTACGCATACTTGAAGGGGAAACCATGAGCTGGCGGTATTTATAATTAGTAGCATAACCTGTAATGGCATTAAAAATATCCGTCACATCAGAGCAAATTTCTTCGTTGGAAGTGAGCAGGCTCATATCCGTATATAATTTTGCAGTAGAAGGATTATAATTCCCTGTACCTATATGCACATAACGTGTAACACCACTCGGTTCTTTCCTCACCACAAGGCAAATTTTCGAGTGAATTTTCATACCGACCAAGCCATAAACAACATTCACACCCGCTTTTTCAAGCTCTTCAGCCCATGTGATATTGCGCTCTTCGTCAAAGCGTGCCTTAAGCTCCACAACCGCCGTCACTTGCTTGCCTACTCGCCTAGCTTCCATAAGTGCTTTCACTATAGGAGAATCATTCCCTACCCTATAAAGGGTTTGTTTAATAGCAACAACTTTGGAATCTTCAGCGGCTTTGCGAATAAATTCTACCACAGGCGTAAAACTATCGTAAGGATGATTGAGCACAACATCATGATAATGCAAATAATGGAACAAATTATTTTCTAAAAATGCAGGGTGCATACGCCCTTGAAAAGGCTCTTCTTTAAGTCCAGCTTTATCAATGCCGTAAAGCCCAATCATATCCGCAAACGCAAGAGGCCCTTTTGTCTTATAGACTTGCACAGGCTTCAAGTGTAATTTTTTAATAAGAAAATCGGTTAAATCTGCGCTCATGCCATGGGTCGTTTCCAAGCGCACAACGTCACCAAAGCGGCGTTGATCGATTAAATCTTTCACAGCATCAAGCAGGTCATCGGCTTCGTCTTCTTCTATTTCAAAATCCGTATTACGTGTAAGACGGAAAAGCCCGTAGCTCAAGACTTTAAATCCAGGAAAAAGGCTTTCGAGATTCTCTTCAATAAGATTTTCTAAAAGAACAATATCCGTATCACGTAAATTAGCATCTAAGCCTAGAGACGCATAATCTTTTGCCTCTTTATTACGAGGAACAAATATAAAGCGTGAAACATTATGAGGGCAACGCAAACGAGCAAAGCGATAAACCCCGTCCTCATCTCCTTCAAGCTGAACAATAAAGTTCAAACTCACATTGGAAATCATGGGTAAAGGACGGCTAGGGTCAATAGCTTGCGGCGTTAAAATCGGATAAATTTCATGACGAAAAAAGCCTTGCAAGAATTTCTTCTGCTTATCGGATAAATTGCAACATTCCTTAATAAAGACGCCACGATCCTCAAGGTGAGGCTGTAGAGATTTGCTCCAATGGGTATGGGCAATATTAAGCAGTTGCATGACTCTTTTTCTGATTTCTGCCAACTGTTTGGCAGGCGTCATTTTATCGGGCGCTGTTGTGGTAGCCCCCACGCAGTATTGACGAAAAATATTCGCAACACGCACCATATAAAATTCATCAAGGTTATTATGAAAAATAGCTAAAAATTTCAATTGCTCCAATAAGGGCAAATTGTTATCACAGGCATTCTCAAGAACTCTTGCATTAAACTCAAGCCAGCTAAGCTCACGATTAAAGTAAAGAGATTGGCATTGTAAATCACGTACACCTTGATCGGTGCCGTCATGAGGTTCGTGGGACTCTAACTTTGTGTCTGGCATAAGAAACTCCCTCTGCTATCATTTTCCGCTAGGAAAAAACAATTATTTCCACACGGCTAAACTAAAAATAAAACACCTTTAGAATTATGAATACGGGTAAAATCTTCTTTCTAGAAAAAAACAATCAGAACACTCTGTAAGCTTTATCATACCTTTATTTTGTAATTTACGCAACCATATCTTTGCAAGTGCCACCATAGCGCTTGGCGATGGCTTTCGGGGGTGGAATAGCTTTCGGGCTTTTTTGGATTTTAGGCTTTTGGGGATTTGGGCTTTGGCGATTTGGGTTTTGGGTTTTGGGTTTTGGGGATTTGGGTTTTGGGTTTTGGGGATTTGGGGACTGCGGTATATTTGGTGCTTGGCGATAGCTTCCGTGCTTGGCGTGGGCTTTCGGGGGTGGCATACGCCACACGGTGAGGAATATTAGAAGCGCTGTATAGCACTACGTGCTATGATTATGGGACGTGAGTGTCTCCGACGTGACAACATACTAACGCCTACCCTCTCTGCTCCGCTACGAGGGATAGGCTCTCACGCCTGACACGTGGGTCAGGCGCTCGCGCTGCGCGGTTTTTAACATTCTTCGTACACAGGCAAGTTAACGCTTAAAACCGCTCGGCGCAGGTTTTTAACATTCTTCGTACACGGGCAAGTTAACGCTTAAAGTCGCTCGGCGCAGGTTTTTAACATTCTTCGTACACGGGCAAGTTAACGCTTAAAGTCGCTCGGCGCAG
>CAMQVJ010000105.1 GCA_947038175.1 uncultured Desulfovibrio sp. | reverse complement strand
TGAGCAGTTCTGTTGCGCTTATCATTCATCTGATATAAAAGATGAATTTGATAGTGATATGCAAAAGATGTATGACAGCATTCTATTGCCATCACGATCGACGGCGGGAAGTGCAGGGTATGATTTTAAAGCACCGTTTGGTTTTACCTTAAACCCTGGTGAGACCATTAAAATCCCAACTGGGATAAGAGTCAAACTTAGTGAAGGTTGGTGGCTAGGGTGCCTACCCCGCAGTGGACTTGGCTTTCGATATCGCCTCCAACTTGATAATACAATAGGTGTAATTGACAGTGACTATTACTATTCGGACAACCAGGGGCATGTGTTTGCTAAGGTGACAAACGACAGCAACAAGGGGAAATCAGTTTCTCTTGAGGCAGGAGATGGCTTTATGCAAGCAATTTTTATTCCATTTGGGATTACATATTCGGACAATGAAAATGGCGTGCGCAATGGAGGACTGGGCTCCACTGATGCCAAATTAACCGAAAGGGCGTGATTTTATGCCAGCACTTAAAATGACAACCCACGAGCGTCAAGCTGTAGCGTTTCGAGAAGCTTTTGCGAGAGGGAAGGCGAGCAAACAACTAGATGATTACCAAATTTCTGATGCACTACAATCGTCAAGAACAGTCATTTCTACATATCGAAGAGAAGGCCCGTGGAACATGTCTTTTCAACGATTTAGCTCACTAGCAAAGAAAGTGGGCATGACTGGTCGTGAAGTTTGTCGGATTGTTGGCGTCCCATATAATGAAACATCAGAACAATAATCAGAAAGGAATGTGTAAAAAAAAGACCACTCCCTTCGTCATTTGTTGTAGACGAAGGGGTGGTCAACAATCCACGCCAATTAAAACTGGAGCTATCAGTAAAAAGGAGGACTTTATGTTAGATGTAAAAGCTCATGAAAAAGAAGCAAAACGTCTGCTTGAAAAACGACGCATCAAAGCCGTCAATTTGAATAATCCCAAACCGATAGAACTAGCAAGTGGAAAATTTCGATGCCAAGTAACTGTGGATGGGATTCGAGAAAGTGTAATAGATGATGATCCAGCCGTCGCTCATGCCTTGGCCTTATCCATGCGCTTAAAACTAATAGAGGCAAAAAATAAACCCCTCAACTTGACAGTGGGGGAGGCTATTGAGCGATATATCGAAAGCAAGGATGCAATATTAAGTCCAACTACAGTAACGAACTATATTAGAATGCGAAAAAATACGCTGCAACAACTTATGGATATACAATTGTCAAAATTAACACAGGAAAGAGTCCAACGAGCAATCAATTCCATGGCAAAGACACATTCACCAAAATCTGTCCGTAATGCACATGGTCTACTCAGCTCTACGCTGTCCGAATATCTCCCAGGTATGATATTGCATACAGCGCTACCACAAAAACAACGATATATTGCATCTATCCCAACGATAGAAGAGCTGCAAAAGATTATGTCCATTGTTTCTGGCACTGAAATGGAGTTGCCGTATTTGCTTGCTGTATGGATTGGGCTAAGAGCCTCCGAAATAAGAGGGATTACTTGGGATTGCATTAACGGTGATTTGTTGCACATAAGGCAAGCTGTGGTGGAAGGGAAGGATGGCGCTACGTTAAAAGGAACAAAGACTTATAGCGGCAATCGAGTGATACGAATTCCTGCATATATTCAAGCGCTTATAGAAAAACAACCTAGAGTAAATAATTTTGTTGTCCAACTTTCTGGGCAAGCTATGTACATGCGTTTTACAAGATTATGTAAGAGTGGTGGTATCCAGCATTTTCGCTTCCATGATCTAAGGCACGCCAACGCCTCAGTCATGCTCGCTCTTAATGTTCCAGATAAATATGCTATGGAGCGCATGGGACACGCAACAAACAATATGTTAAAATCAGTGTACCAACATACTATGGATTCAAAGCAAGTAGAGGTGTCTGATATAGTAGATGACTTTTTTATATCTGCATTGCACACGGAATTGCACACGAAAGATTGAAACCGTTGATGTTGTTAGGTTTTAAGGAATTAGTAAAAGGGTTCAAATCCCTTCTTCTCCGCCATATAGCGAATCGTTGATAACACAACGATTCGCTATTTTTTTCTTTGTTTTCAATGGGTTCCAGACTAATTGAACGTTATATTTGTCTGATGGATGTTCTATATGTAGTGTGTAAATAACACGCAATTGCACACGAGATTGCACACGGAATAGAACATAAAAAAACAGAAAAACTAGCTGACACGAAAGAATTTCTTGTTTGCCAATACGCCTGAGGGCGCGCAGGGAAGTGCTGTGATGTTCAGCTTGATTGAAACGGCAAGAAAAATGGCTTGGATCCGTACCGTTATGTGGCGCACGTTTTGAAAACCGCACCGAGTTTGGATCAGACCGCCACAAATTTTGTGGCGCCATTGCCTCCACAAAATGCACCTGCGACTTGTAGGATACCGAAATAATATAAGGGCAGTGAAGATTTATTCTTTACTGTCCTTTGACGTGGCTAGAGTTGATGCTTACTTCCCCATAGTCTTTACCACTGATTCCGCGGTTTTGTTCTATCCAAATTGCACAAAGTTATGCTTCCAAGTATGGCTACCAGATTAGGGCTTTTTTGTGCTTAACTTCGTTTAATTCACTTAGGATTAAGAGAAGTTCATCGCTATGTTTATGAGGTTACTTAAAGATATTTTGTCGTATAACTCTATTGGCATATTTATCGTTGATTTTTCTGCTGCAATGCTAAATGTGCCAGTTGTGATAAAAAAACCTTTATCTACTTCAGCATTTTGCATAGCTCCCAAAAAAGCTTGCACATCTGGAGAACCCACAACTCCCTTAAATTTTTTACACTGTATAGCAATTTTCAATCCATTCTTTACAGCAAGAACATCTATTCCTTTGTCGTTGCTTTGTGGTGTCAGTGTTACTTTTTCATAGCCCATACAAGAGAATAGATCGGCAGTCCATTCTTCAAATTCTCTTGGTGTGAGTTCATACAATTGTTCAGCTTTTTGAGCTACTGATTTATCTTTTGCTTCGTTAATACATACGTTTTCAAGTAAGCGTCAACTGAACCGCACCTTGACAAAAAATCCGCCATTCCAAAGCTTGAATGGCGGATTTTAGCGGATTATTCTGATTTCATTTTACAAAGCTCTGGAATATTATCTGCCCAAGGCAACAGCTTTTGGAAATCATCCACATATCCCAACTGAATTTGTTCAAATACATATTGTAAATAGGCCTGTGGCTGCAAGCCATTTTCCATTGCAGTTTGCACAATGCTGTAGATAATAGCCGAGGATTTGGCGCCACTAGGGGTGTTGGAAAAAAGCCAATTTTTTCTGCCAATGACAAACGGTTTAATAGAACGCTCTGCTCTGTTATTGGACAGCTCAATACGCCCGTCTTTCAGGAACGAAAGAAGGTATTTCTTCTGATTTTTTGCGTATGTATAGGCTTTGCCCAACAAACTTTGTGGTAAAACCCTGTTATCGTTAGCTTCTATATAATCATAAAATTCCTTAATGATTTGTTGTGACTCAGTTGTTCTGATTTTGTGTTTCTCAAGGGCAGTAAAGTCTTTTATGGTTTCCTCTACCTTGAAAAGCTTACCCAAAATCAGTAATCCACGAGCCTCTAAACTGGTGGATTTTTTCTCTGCTGAAATCACTTTTAGTGCCTCATCAAATTTTCGCCTTGCATGAGCCCAACACCCACACAAACACAGTTCTGGCTCTAGCTGATGGTACCCAGCGTAGCCATCTGTATGTAAATATCCATGGAATCCAGATAGATATTTGTTGGCATATGACCCAGAACGCCCTTGGGTGTAGTCATACAAAACAACGTGGCGGTTGGTATCGCCAGACGTTCTATAAAGCCACATATAGGAGTTAGAAGTAGCCTCTCTCCCTGGTTCATTCAGCACTTCAAGCACTGTCTCATCGGCATGTAAATTCTGGTTTTTCAGAAGTTCTTTTTTCATTTCTGTCTGCAAAGGTTCTAATAATTTCGCCCCTTTTATTACCCAATTGGATAGATTTTGTTTGGATATGCTCACTCCCAAACGCTTATAATCCTTTTCCTGTCTATCCAATGGCATGGCGTTTACATATTTTTGGTACATAACATGTGATATTACACTGGCAGAAGCAAAGCTCTTTGGAAGCAACGCCTTGAGAGTTGTGGCAGTTACAATATTGCCTTTTATGCCTTTTTCTTCACAGTTTCTACAAGCATACACATAAGTGACATGCTCTACAATTTTAAACTGTGCGGGGATAAATTTAAGCTCTTTTCTCACTTCTTTTTTCATCATGTGAAGTGGATTTCCGCATTCCTTACAGGTTTCATCCATTGCATCCAATTTGTATTCAATGGTTTCCACATCCAATTTATCAAAGGAAGCTCCACGCTTATTTTTAGGCTTTGCAACAATGGTTTCTTCGCTAGGTTCAGCAGTAAACGGAGCATCGGCTACAGTTGCCTCTGCTTCGTTGAAAAAGGATATTTGTTCACTGTCGTGCTCTGATTTTTCAGATGACGCACCAAACTTTTTTTGACGACTTAATTTCAGTTGCTCTATGTACCACTGATTTAATTTTGTCAGCCCTACTACTCTAATTTCACTTGCTTGAAGTTCGGTTTTTAACGCTTCGTTTTCTTTTCGTAATGATTCTATATTTTGCATTTCTAGACCTTCCTTCACAAGTGTTTTCTCTACCTCTATTATACCAAAAAAACTCCTAAAAGTACAGTGATATGTACTGTTTAGAAGGTTTTTCATGTAGAAAATACCGCTATTTTCTACATGTTTTAGGTTATTTTTACCTGTCACAAAACAACTGTTTCCTCTTTATTTTTTGTTCTACTCCCGGGGATTTTATCAGTAAATTTAGTTCTTCGTAGTTCAGCGTTAATGTTTGAGATTCTCCTGATTCTGGCCATTTGAAATGTCCTTTTTCAAGCCTGTTGAAGTGTATCCAAAATCCATTTTCTGCCCATGTTAGAATTTTTAAACGATTACGCTGCCTATTGCAGAAAACAAAACAGGCATCTTGAAATGGATCTAGGAAAAACTTGGATTCCACCATGGCACTGAGTCCATTGATTGATTTCCGCATGTCGGTCGCTCCGCAAGCAAGGTAAATTGCTGTGCCTTGAGAAAATTTCAGCATAGGGATTTCACCCCACGAAGAATCTGAAACAGCAACGCTTCATTGGTATTTTCCTCTGCAAAAATACGAAATTCTCCCACTTCTATCCTAATTGCGCCAGTTTTCAATTCTTTTGGCAACTCTATTTTTATGAATTTTGGTTTGCCATCGGCGTCCTGCTTCCACCTAACCAACGCGCTAACACTGATGCCTTCCCGCTTGGCAAACGCCGCCTGCGTCAGCCCGCTTTCTGCAAAATTTGCAAGTATTTCTTCGCATTGGTTCATACTATATTGCTTTCCCATGTTCATCACCTCTATGAGATTTTAACACGAGAGTTGGGTGTTGGCTAGGTGTGGTTCCGTTGACGCTTACGTTTTCAAGGCGTTTATAGTAGCTTGCTAAAATTTCTATAAATTCTTCTTCGATAAGCCCTCTTTTCCATTCTTCGCACTGGTTTATCAACTCTCGAATCGAAAATTCAGAATTAGAAATTCGATTATCTAAGTTTGTTTTCTCTCTTGGAATGAGCACGTTGTTACATCGTGCAAAAATATCTTTTTTCAAACTATTCAGTTCTCTTCTTATATTCTGGAATTTGAAGTCCTGTTCGGCAACTTGTTGTAACGTTTCTTTATCTTGTTTATTGAAAAAGGGTTTAACTGCCTCTGAAAATTGCCTGATTTCAAATTTCATAAATGAAGGGCGCTCTGAATATAATATAGTTGCGACATCTGCATCACCATCAAGTTCAGGAAACAAATATACAACTTTAACTTGTGTATTTGTGCTAATTTCCCAACTATCTGGATTTACTGTTCTAGGCGGATACAGTTCATCGCATAGAGAGGTTGCGCCAAATGCATATCCATTTGTGTCAACTAATTCCCAATGTTGCGGTCTCATACGGATTGGTTGTAAAGTTGCATTTAAAATATTGATAATTATTTCAGTTCCACATAATTCTCCTTTTTTGACAGTTACTGAACATCTTTTTTTTAAAGGACAATCGTTTTTTCGCCAGCAATCTTTTTTACAAGTGTAAATTTTATTCCGTGTAATTTGCAATATTGTTACAGTTATACCAAAAAAACTATTAAACACTGGTAGCAATATAACCCCTCCTTTTTTTTGATTTTAGATAAAGCCCAATTAAGTATTCTTCTGATTTTCTTTATTCTAAGCTAATTATCATCCATCGAAATCTTGAGCAAATGAAAATCTTTATCAAGTTTACCCAAATATTTTTTAATTTCCTGTAGACATAATATATTATATTTCTCGTTTGCTTCACACTTGTGAAACTGGAAAAACACCGCTTCTCTAAAATCTTTAACGTTTTGTATAAAATTGCTTTTTTCATCAATTTGGGTTACAGATATGATTAATTTATCAGTTGCTGTTGTAATTAGATTTATCAATTCATCAGTTGGTAAATACTCGTATTTATCTCAAAAAAAACGTTCTATTTCTCCATGTATATTTTCTCGCCTTATATTATTGCTTATTAAGGTTAAGAGATTTTCATAGTTCTGTTTTGTTATCACTTTATCCATTAGTTTAACTTCGGAATTTATTTCTTTTTTTTCTTTTTTATATTGGCACCATATTACTGATAAACAATATTGTATAATGTACGCATTATTGCTAATATGCTTTGTTTATATTTCCCATTCCACAGCAGCCAATGCTAGGATAACTAGAAGTTCAGATTTTAACCATTAGACAAATCTTAGGTTGATTTTCAATTTTGTAAACATAAATGATGTTTATCTGTATGTATTTATTATCTTTCGAAAATCACTCTTAGTTCATCTGAATTATAACTGTTATCATTTCTTGACCACTCTCGATCGTCATCCACATCCATACTTTGGAATGATTCATCTAATGCTCCCGACGCATCGAAGTAATACTTCATTTCTTCAAATGAGAAGTGTAACAATGATAATCCGAAAGCTTGGTGAGTTTGCTCAATATAATCAGATATTTTCTGATATGCATTATCCTCTAATTTATCCCAAAGTTCTTCTTCCAGTAAAGTCAAATAAT
>CAMQVJ010000104.1 GCA_947038175.1 uncultured Desulfovibrio sp. | reverse complement strand
GATAGTACTGCGAATTGCGATAGTATAGGCAATACAGATAAAGCGTCTCATTGTGCGAATAACGGGGCTACGTGCATCGCAGGATTTATCTATTCACGCAGTGGTCTTGGGGCAGTGAAGGGGCTTTGCGTTGCGCAGGGCGTGGGCGTAGTTGACCCTGATTATCGTGGTGAAATCCGTATATATTTGCTTAATACGTCTTTAGAAACCCTACGTGTTGAGCAAGGTGACCGCATAGCGCAGCTTATATTCCAAGCCTATTATCCTCTTTCTTTCCATGAGGTAGAAACGCTTTCTGAAAGTGAACGGGGCGCTGGTGGCTTTGGGCATTCAGGGCTAAAATAAATATTTTGTGCGGCTTTGGGCATTCAGGTGTGAAATAAATATTTTGTGATGGTGTGATTTTGTAAATGCGTCACAGCCCTCACAGCCTGATAATATTTGCTAGTGATATTTCGCTTTGCTTTAGATATTATACCTTTGACCGACTTTCTAAGCTTCGTCCTATTTGCTCAAGTGTGTAGGATATAATGTAATAAAACAGTGCCACTACGAGCCATAGCTCAAGTGTGATATTCGTGACAGCCATTATTTCTGTGCTTTGAAACGTAAGCTCTGGCAGTGAGATAATAGAGGCTAAGGCGCTGTCTTTAAATGTCGTTATGCTTTGCCCAATGAGCGGTGGCAATGCAAGTCGAAATGTTTGCGGAATAATGATAAGCCGTCTTGTTTGCCAAAGGGTAAGCCCTTGCGAACGGGCGGCTTCCCATTGCGCCTTTGGTATACTTTCTATACCGCCCCTCACTATTTCGGCAACATATGCGCCCTCATATATTCCAAGGGTCAAAATTGCGGCGAACATAATATCAAGCTTGCCCTTAGGTGCTATCAAATTAAAGAAAATACTTTGCACCCATTGCGGTGTCTTGCTGAGATAAAACTCGAATTGCAAAAGAGGTTCTGTAAAGATATAGGACGCAAAAAAGAAAACGAGAAAGAGCAATATAAGCGGCGGAGTATTACGCACCACTTGAATATAAAGCTGGGTTGGCAGTGAGCAGAGCCCTTTTTTATGGGCGGAAATTACCCCCACAAGAGAGCCAAAAATCAAAGCGAAAGCCATGGACCAGAACCCAAGGCGCAAGGTTGTGAAAAAACCATTGAGAAGCACGCCTGACACATAAGAACCCGTGCTATCTTGGTACACAATATAGGGAAATATGGAAGAAAAATCCAAACCAATATTACTTGTTTTGAGAAGTTTATACAAAATGAAAAAGGTCATAGATGTGAGAAGAGCGAGCAGAATATAATCTGTTCGATTCAGTCGTCGCCATGAGCGGGCTTTTGTTATTCCTGGAATATACGGCATATTTTTCTTTTTCTTTTTTCTTTCTTTTTCTTTTTTTCAGGGGGAGTTGAACTCCCCCTGACCCCCACATATTATGTGTTTTTGAGGCTTTTATTTTTGTTGCGGGAAAGAGGACTTTTTTGAAATCTTTTTCCCCCTCTATAATCTCTATTTGTGTATTCACTCGTGCCTTGTAAACACAAACGACCTTTCAAATACCTATCTTTCAAAAAACTTTAATTCTTAACTTTCTATTAATTTAGAAACACACCCTATAAATACTTATAAATTATGGGGTTTCCAAAGGGATTCAATCCCTTTGGCGGAGGGTTTGGGAGGCAGAGCCTCCCAAAAAAACAAGGGGTTATCCCCAAAAAACAAATTTATTTACTTTGTGTTTCAAGTTCTTTTTGCCATTCTGTGTTTGAGAACCAGTAATCACTGCGTTCTTTAAGCCATCCAAGCCCGTGCATTTGTCTTATCCACGTGTCAAAAACATTGAGAGTGTTCCATTCATTTTTACGCACAGCGAAGGAAATAGGTTCTCTGTAGGTTGTGATTTCAAATGGTTGAGATAGTGTGTCTGGGTTTTTGGCAAGTACTAGGCTAGGCAATGGCTTTGCAGAAATAAACGCATGTGCACGCCCTGAAAGCACTTCTTCCACGGCTGGAGCTTCGTCGTTAAAAAAACGAGTGCTTGCGTTAGGTATTTGTGTTTTTGCAAGAAAAGCCGCTGATGAGCCAGTGCGTAGAGCGATAATAGAATCTTTAGAATTGAGATCTGCAAAAGTTTTTATGTGCGCGCCCTTTTCTTTATGTGTCACAACTTGCATAAGAACATAGTCGTAAGGCACTGTGAAGTTTACACTAAGCCCTCTTTGCACGGTTGCGCCCATACCACCGATAACAACATCAAATTTACCAGAAAGAAGAGCAGGCACAATGCCATCCCAATTGGTAGGGACAAGCTGCAACTCAACCCCTAAATCTTTAGCAAGGCGTCTCGCTACATCGATTTCAAATCCAATATATTCCCCTTCTTTATTCTGCATTGCCCAAGGGATAAAAGAAGAAAAACCGACTCGAAGCACGCCTCTTTCTATAATCTTATCAATGGTTTCTTGCTCACGTGCTTGGCTATTTGCAGGCAGGCTTACAAGCATGGCAAGGCACAAAAAGACACTTAATACTTTTATTATGTTTTTCATTTGATTCCTTTTTTATTTTTTTTATTTTATTTTTTCTTCTTTTTTTTGGGGGAGTTGAACTCCCCAACTGAGCTCTCTATTTACGTATTTACTCGTGCCTCGCAAACGTAAACGACGGTGTCGCCCTTTGGGTAGGCAACCCCCCACGTATAGGGGCAATATGTTTTATTTTTATCATAAGTAGAGTAGAAACGGAAGCATATAAATTTTTTCTTTATTTTAAGGGGCTATCTCGTTTTGGGCTGTCTTCTTGCATAAATAAAGGCAGGAATACTCACAAGTCCTGTGAGTAAAAAATAAAAGAAAGCAACAAGTAGCCATGTTTCAAAGGATAAAAATGTCTCAGAAATAAGGGCTCTTGCTTTTTGAGTGAGATCCGCCACGGCAATAGCACTCACGAGGGAAGTGTCTTTTATAAGGGAAATAAGTTGTCCTGAAAAAGAGGGTAGAACATTTCGTAAGGCTTGGGGTAAAATAACTAAGCGCAAGGTCATGGGGGTGCTCATGCCAAGGCTAAAAGAGGCCTCCCATTGCGCTTTAGGGAGTGAGGTTACGCCTGCCCGAAATATTTCAGATAAATACGCCCCTTCAAAAAGAGCCAGAGTGAAAACGGCAGAAGTGAAGTTTGAAAAAGAAAAAATAGGCGCTAAAATATAATAAAAAAGAAAGAGTTGTATAAGTAGTGGGGTGTTTCGAATAAGGGAAACTATGTGGCGAGAAAATGCCTGAGCCACCGGCGAAAGCGATAGACGGGCAAAACAAAGGGCAAGACCAATAATAATGGCGAAGAAAAGCCCTTCAAGGGTGAGGATAAGAGTTAGGAAAAGCCCTTCTAAAAGTGGGCCTGCCTTAAAACCTGCATCGGTGAAAATACCAACATAACGCCATATTCTGCCCCATTGCCAACGGTATTGACTAGCGGCCTGATCATAAATCCAATAGGAAATAATAGCCATGCACACAAAGAAAATAAATACCTCAAGGTAATTCGCCCAAAAAAGACGAAGAGCTTCTGCCAGCGTTTTCTTTGGTTTTTGAGAATAGGGGTTTTTATTTGTTCTATTTTGCATGTAGTATGAGTCTATTCCATGGAGCTAATGATTTGAAGTGATATATAGGTTTATTTCATGGAGCTAATAGTTTGAAGTGATACAGGAAAATATTATGGGAACTATGAAATATTTAGCGTGCATTTTGGAAGTATACTAGGAAATTTGAGGCGATGTAAAAAATATAGATACATAATACGCCTTCGGCCTAGTGATGAATTTACCTCTCTTTTAGACCTATTGTCAATGTATTTAGGCAAGGCATTCTAGTTTGCTTTTTTTACATATTAGGATTTTTCAAGAAGAATAAAGAGTCAAAAATATGAACATTCCTCATTAAAAATGCTCGATAATTTGACAAGTAAATATTGGATTTACGTGTAATCTGTTGTAATAATGGTATGTATATATCTTGGCATGCTTATCGCAATAAGAGAATCATGGCAAGAGCGCATCCCGATGTAAAGAAACACCAGAGCAAACAAATAACAGGTGGGAGGAAACATTATGGCAATATTTCGTTTTTCACTTGAACAAGTTCTTGTGTATCGAACGCAACTGGAAGAAAAAGCAAAAGCCGAACTAGGACGTATACAAGCGGACATGCTCACAGAGCAACAACGCAAAGAGAATTTACTCACGGAAATGTATGCACAAGAACAACAAATGTTCAATCTCGATGTGAGTAAACTAGGGGAAAGGTGGCTGATTGAAAGCTATATCAAGGCACTGCGTGTCGATATGGCACAAAGTCAGAAGAGACTGAAAACCTTAGATATGATGTTACAAGCGGCAAGGTCAAAATTGGCTGTTTGTTCCAAAGATAAAATGATTTTAGAAAAATTGAAAGAAAAGCATGAAAAGGCCTATAAACTTGAAGAACTACAAAAAGAGCAGAGGGAATTCGATGAAATCGCATCAATACGCTTCCAAGCGCCGTCTTACTAATATCTGTTGTCTAGTTGTTAGCCTTGCATTTATCAAACTTGTTTTTGCAGCGTATATTATGGCTGGTGGTGAACTCTTTAGCTTCACATCAGAAGCAAAAGAACAAAGCCCAAAAGCTATGATTCTTGCACGTGAACAAGCACAAAGAAATGCGCAAATGGCTGCTTTTTCTTCAAATCAAAAGGAATCAACTCCTGAAGTTGATACCCAATCTCAAATTTCTACAGAAAATACCCTTGTGGCACAAAACACCAATGTGCGTGGGCAAATGGACAATACCGTTGTTCGCTCAAATTCAAAGATTTCTTTTTTACCTAAGAGTCAAAAAAGTGACAATAATCAAAAAACAGAAATCGTAGCAAGCACACAACCTGTCAATAATCAAAACACGCAAATAATGAATAAAGAAAATGCGCCTGCGAAAAATGCGCAAAATGTCCAAAATGCGCAAAACGTGCAAAACACACAAATTGAAGAACGCCACGACGTCATAAATAGCGACATGGTTCTTGCAAAAGCCTCCTCTCTCACTGCTGAAACAGCACGCTCACAAATGCGTGCCAAGCTTCTGCAAAGTGCTTTACACAAAGATTTCAAAGCAGACCCAAATGCTTTGAGCGGTGTAGAAACACAAGTGTCAAATTACAAACAAGGCTCACCAGTCCAAAGCGCAACGGCTCAAACAGCTCCTGTTCAAAGCGATCAAGTAGCAACCCAAACAACATCTTCCTTTTTTAGCTTTGTAGGCACAGCGCACGCAGCAGAAGAAGTTCCCGTGGACGCTCCCTATATTCGCCCTGATGAAAATACCTCTGTAGCTATTCCTGCTCCAACCGTTGCACCTTACGCATCACCTGATACATTAGAATACAAACAATCAGAACTTAATCGCAAAGAAGAAGAACTACTTGCACTACAACAACAAATGAACGCTCGTATGCAAGAACTCAATGCCCTAGAAGGCCGTGTCGGAAGCATGGTACAAAATGCCAATGCCGAACAAAGTGAAAAATTCAAACATCTTATAGCTACATATTCAAATATGAAAGCAAAGAAAGCAGCGCAAGCCCTTACAACCCTAGATGAAGATATTGCCATTCGCATACTCGGCGGAATGAAAAGCAAACTCTCAGGCGAAATCTTCTCCTACATGGATCCAGTCCAAGCTGCACGCCTATCTGAAGCTATGACAGAACTCAGTATGTAAATATCAAGCTAGGGTAGCAACAAAATATGTTTTGTTGCTACCTTTTTTTTTGTTCTTGTCAAAAAGCGAAAGTCACGCTAAGACTGGAGACGGTTTTGCCATAAATATGCAAGCGCACCATGCAAGTGCAATAGGCCAAAACCTAACATTAATATGAAAAAATATATTGGGGTGAATATGCAAGCTTTATATCAAGGAAAAATCGATAATTTCTGTGCCGCCTACGCAGTACTCAACGCCATCAAGCTTGTGTGCAAAATCTCCGTTATGCAATCACGTGTACTGCTCAACGAAATGCTCTACCACGAAGCTAAAGATCCAGACCAGTGGCTCAAAATTCTACACCACGAAACAGATTATCAAGACCTTGCAAAACGTATGCTCGAGTTATGGACGGAAACCCTTGGCTATAAAACATTCTGCCCCTTCAATCCTGAAGAATTTCTCGCCGCTCAAGCAACAAATACAAAAGCGACTCCCAAAAGCTCTGTTATCAAAAAATTCATAACAAAATCACCCATAACAGAAAATAGAGAAGCCTTTAAAGCCGAAGTGGATAAAGACCTTCTATGGGAAACACTCAAAAAACACACGAAAGAACACGAAAGCACTGTTGTCCTACGCTTCTGCCGATTTCTACCAAATCAAGTAGGCCCCATAGTCGACCACTGGACAACTCTCATCAAAGTTACAGACGATGAACTCTATTTCTACGATTGCAGTCTAGAAACAACAGGCTGGTACATAATTCCACGTGAAAAAATCTACGTCGCCCCCTTTGGCGCACTTCCGCCTCAAGCCATCGCAAATAGAGAAAATATGGTACTCACACTCGCAAACGAAGAGTTTGCCGTTATCTCTCCTGAAAATATCCACGTCGTGGAAGTAGTCAAAAGCCCATTTAATCAAGTATAGTATTGTTATTGTGTCACTGCGTGACGGCTATTATTACGAGGGTTTCACCCCTCGAGCTCCCGACCAGAGGGGAAGCAGTAGGAGGCTACGTCCCCTAGGCTCTCCCCCTCTGGACACCCGAGCCATCACCCCCTAAGAGGGCTAGTTTCACTCTCGCCGCTTTGCTTTCTCGGGTGAAACTTCTCTATGCTTGGCATAGGCTTTTGTGGTGTGCCGTCCGGCACTGTAGGTTTTTGGGGCTATACAAACCACGATGTTAATTCTACGGGCTAAGGCTTTAATATTATTTTGTTGCTACCTTTATGTATTTTGCTTTTTTAGGCTTTTATGGAGTTGGCTTTTGTGACTGCGGAGGTTTGGTGATTGGCGATGGCTTCCGTGCTTGGCGCAGGCTTTGGTGTGTGGCATACGCCACTCGCTGAGGAATATTAGAAGCGCTGTATAGCACTGCGTGCTATGATTATGGGACGTGAGTGTCTCCGACGTGACAACATACTAACGCCTACCTCTCGCTCTTGCTGCGCTCGCTCGGGAT
>CAMQVJ010000103.1 GCA_947038175.1 uncultured Desulfovibrio sp. | reverse complement strand
CTTTTTATGGAATTGTATCTTAGTCTTCTTCTCTATCAGGTAAAGCTTCAAAAGAATTAAAAAGCTTTTGCAGCCAATCACCATTGAAAAGCTCAATCATTCCCTCATCACAAGCCGTCGCAAGAGCGGAATCAAGAGGAATTTTAGCCACATTTTTAATAGAAAACTTTTCTGCAATAGCGTCAATATGACTTTTACCAAAGACATTAATACGCTTACCACAGTCAGAACATTGAAAATAACTCATATTCTCCACTAAACCAAGAACAGGAATTTCCATTATAGTAGCCATATTGAGTGCTTTTTCAACAATCATTCCAACTAGTTCTTGAGGAGACGCCACGATAACAATACCACTGAGCGGTAAAGATTGAAACATAGTAAGCGCTATATCTCCCGTTCCAGGAGGCATATCAACAAACATATAATCCACATCGCCCCAAATAACATCTGTCCAAAATTGTGTTGCTGTCGATGTAATCACAGGGCCACGCCAAATAACAGGGTCTGTTTCATTCGTGAGTAATAAATTCAGTGACATCACTGAAATACCTGTTTTTGTTTTCACAGGATAAAGCCCAAAAGGTGTAGGTTTTAGTTTTTCATGTAAACCAAAAGCTTTCGGGATAGATGGGCCTGTTATATCCGCATCTAAAATTGCGCTATGAAAGCCTTTGCGTTGCGCATGGATAGCTAAAAGTGAAGTGACAAGCGACTTACCAACGCCACCCTTACCACTCACCACGCCAATAACTTTTTTAACATGGCTAAGAGGGTGAGAATTTTTTAGCATACTCGTTTGTTGGGTTTGCCCCGCACAAGAATCTTTTCCATTTGTCATAATATAAACCTCTTTTCTTCAAGCATTAGCATTCAAACATCATACGACTAATCTAAAAATATTCAAGTCTATTATCAAAATAATTTCTCGAGAGATATCAAAACAGTATGATAATAAAACAATATCCATACAATAAACCGCCAAACTATTCTATATAATTTGGCGGTTTATCTATATTTGATATATTTTTATTGAATAGTGGAAGGGCAATCCCAGCTCCAACTCGCATCCTTTTTAGAAAAAAGGCTTTCGTCGGCATACCAAGAATCTTGTTCTTCACAAATTTCTTTTAAAAATTCTTTTTGTGCGTATTCTCTATATTTATGAGAAATTTCTTCTTCTGCATTCATAGGCTCACTCACAAAAGACACAGCACTAGGCAATTCCATGTTCCACAAATCAAGCAGAAGAGCTCGCTTACGAAGGATATATAAAGCATCGTGTCCTGAATGCATGCATTTTTCCCATTCAGTATTGATAGGAGTTTCCATGCGCAATGGCATAAGTCCATTTTCTTGTATATTAAAAGAATGCTTTATCTGATTATTATTAATATTCATAATTACCTCCGATTTGAAAAATATAATGCATATTCCATGCTAGGAATTTATTAGTTATTATTTTCAAATGATTACAACTTAGGCATCAAGAAAAAAAAGAGTGAATGGCAAAATATACCTAGTCCTTTTGCCTATAAACTCATTTTTTTGACAGAGAAAGAGCTTACTTGTATTTATATCTTTTTTATATATACTAGAGAACACGCTCATATTTTAGGATATAAACATGGACTTATTTAATTTTAACCCTGAACATTTTTTAAGCTTTATTCTGACGTTTTTACGTTTGAGCATTGTCCTTTTCATGTTGCCTGTGTACGCTGTTGAAGGGTTACCAGCTCAATGGAAAGCCTCTTTTTGCCTTATCATCACGCTTGCCATTTGGCCACACGTATCTCTCAATCCAAGTGATTTACCAGCTCACCCGCTCGCCATTGCCCTCGTTATGTTAGGCGAGGTTATTCTGGGTCTTATCCTTGCTTTATCCTTGCAAGTTTTTTTTGCTGGCATTCAAGCTGGAGGGGAACTTATTGCCATGCAAATGGGCTTTAGTATGTTGCAATTTGCCGACCCGACAACGAATACCCAAACGGGTGTTATTGCACACATGCTTTTTCTTGTTAGTTCACTTATCTTTTTATCTTTTGATGGTCATATCTATCTGTTACGTGCTTTTATCGCTACTTTTTCGCATATTCCACCAGGTGGACTTTTCATCGGGGAAAATATTTTGAATCAAATTTTCAGTTTATCAAGTATGCTTTTCACCCTAGCACTAAAGGTAATCGCACCTGTTTTAGCTGCTATTTTCCTTGTTGAATTAGGGCTTGGACTTATGAGCCGTATGGCGCCACAAATGCAAATCATGGAGCTTGGCTTCCCTGTCAAAATTGCTGTGGGATTTTTCTTTCTAGGATCGATTTTTTCAATGTTGGCTATTGATATTCAGCGCTATGTTGCTGATCTAGATAGTTTATTCCTCAACCTAGTACGTGCAGGATTACAACCCCTTTAAAGGACGTAGAAGGAATACATCATGGCAGCAGATCCAGGAAAAACAGAGCCAGCCACACCCAAACGGCGTACCAAAGTAAGACAAGAAGGGAACGTCCCAAAATCACAAGAAGCAACTAAAACAATTACTCTTATCGCAGGCTTTTTTATTATTAGTGCGTATTTTCCTACCATCGCAGATGAGCTTAAACATTTATGGGTTTTTTATTTTACTTCAATTGATGATTTTGAACTCACCCCAGCGGAAGCCTATGCCACCCTTTTTACCATGCTTATGGCTATGGCTAAAATTTGTGTGCCTATCATGCTTGTTATTGCGTTATCTGCCTTTCTGTCATTACGCCAACAAGTAGGTTCATTATGGACCACAAAAGTATTTAAATTTAAATTAGAAAACTTTAATATAATTGCAGGTATCAAGCGAAGCCTCTTTTCTAAGCAAACTTACGTACGACTTGGAAAAACTATTGCTCTTGCTATATTTGTTGGCTATGTGCCTTATATGATTATTCTAGGGGAAAAAGACCGCTTTGCGGACTTATACTACACAAACGCAGAAGGCCTCGCTGTTTATATTCTAGAAACAGGTTACACCATGGTGCTTTATACCATGCTTCCCATGATTTCCATTGCTATTTTTGACCTTTGGCATGTCTTCAACGAGTGGGAAGACCAAAACAAAATGACAAAACAGGAAATAAAAGACGAGCACAAACAATCTGAGGGTGACCCGGTCATCAAAAGTAAACAGCGTCAAAAAATGATGGAAATATTAAAAAGTCGCATGATGCAACAAGTACCAAAGGCTGACGTTATTGTTACAAACCCGACACACTACGCAGTGGCTTTAAAATATGACCAAACTATTTGCCCTGCTCCTTATGTTTTAGCAAAAGGAAAAGATAACGTCGCCCTCAAAATTAAAGAGATTGCAAGAGAACATGGCGTTCCTATCAAGGAAAACCGCTTACTAGCAAGAAGTTTATACGCATCTGTTGAAGTTGGTGACCCTATTTCTGAAGAACTCTATAAAGCCGTCGCTTCTATTATTGCAGAGATTTGGCGTGTTAAAGGCAAAAGCAATTAGATACATCAAAAACAGCTAATATGTACACAATTTGGCGACTTTGATATTTTTGTTATATAATATCAAATACTAAAGTTTTTCTTTAAAAAACACGAGGTTTATATGGATATTTCTGCTCTTCTTTATGACAAACAAGATGTCTATTTTTTACAGCGAGTTAACAGCACTATTGAGCATAATAGAACAAAGGAACATAGACAACAACCTTTAATGCACCCAAACGGCATTATTGATCTCACAACTGCACAAGAGTTACGCATGGCATCGGCGGTGCTCAGTCTCTTAGACACCTTGCAAACACGTAACGCCCCTGAACGCTTGCATGCTCTTGAAAATTTACATAATGAAGTTCTCCTTACTGCACGAACAAAATTTAGAAGAAATACGGCACGAGTTCTTATTGAAGTCATGAAAGAAATCGTGCGTGCCTACGGAGACGAAGAGTTACAGTTAAAACTCGCACATGATTTTCGCATGGCAGCAACGGGAAAACCAACGACAGTTAGGAAATTATTAAAAAAATACTATCTACTGGAAATGCCTGAAGCGTGGAATCAACTTGTTTTTGACCACCATGTACATGACGCAAACACAAAGGGCCGAAAAAGCCCCACACATCTCATTATGGATGCTTGGGTAAAAGGCATTCGATCCCTCACTGTTATTTACTACAATTATGTAAGCCCAGAAGCAGGCAAAGAACTTGTTCAAGCCGCTGAAATTATGGGTATTAAAATCCGTATTGGTATATTATTCAATACGGTTTTTCGCCATAAACTCATAGATATTATTTGGGTTCCTCGTGGTTTTTCTGACGTAGACGCCTTCCTTTCTTTTCTCACTGAAGCTCCCATGCACGAGCTCGCAAAAGAGGGAATGGAAATCAGTAAATGGAAGGAAAAGTTCATCCTCAATGTTGTCGATGAATGGAATCACACCTTACGCCATATCATCGCGAAAGAATTTAGCATCAGCCTCGACCCTATCGAAAAATCAACATTCTTTGAATTTGTAGGCTTAGGGCAAGGATCAATACTGCATTTATCTGAACTTATTCATAAAATCGTTCTGCCTGAGCTTACCACTCATGCAAAAAACCTAACGGATGAGATTAAAAACGCAACAAGCCAGAAAGCCACGATTCTTTTGCAAAATGAGTTGCAGGCTATTGACATGCTCACCCCTGAGTATTTCCTTGAAATTTTAGAGGATTGTGAACGAATACAAGAAAAGTATATTGTTGCCGAAATTATTAGAGCTAACGAAAAGAGTGACGTTCCAAGTGTCCTACGAAAAAGCCCTAAGGAATTAATCAAAAAACTCAATGCATTGAGTAGTGGTAATCGTATTATTTTAAACCTTTCACGCTCAACACCAGAAGAAGTTCTAAACTTACTTTGGGATAGCCAAGGGCTCATTTCCCATCTGGAAATATTTAATGTATACGATTGGCATAACGGAGACTCCCCATATACACTTGAAATAAATGAGCTTATGCAAGCAATCAATGATGACAATACCCCAAACTTAAAACAAATTATTCAAAGCCTCATGCAAGCCTGTGAAAAAGAAGAAGAGCAAACCTTTTTCAGCACATACACTAATCATGCTAAATATAAAGCTATTCTCAATGAAACAAAACAATTAACCATATTAAAAACGACACTTAATACAGAAAAAGAAAACGATGAAAAATCGTATTTATATCACGATAGCGAAATGTTACTTGCTTCTCCTTCGATTGCAAAACAGGTATCTGATGAACGCACTCCTCTATCAAAAAAAGATATAAACTCTCACCCTGCGACGACTTTGCCCGAACAAGAGCAAACAGACCTTGAAGAGCGTATCATTGAACAAGAAACTGGTAACATCATAAATGCAGAACTAAAGAAAGAGGAAGAGCAACTAACGCATAGCCAGCAGCTCAATACTCCTGAAGTGCACAATTATATTTGTATTACTGCCCCCTTAGAGGAATTTAGAGACGACCCTCGATTTGAACTCATTTCACGTGAAGAACGCATAGAAAAACTTCGCACTATCTTACGCCAGGTTGTTACCCTAACTAATTATTATAAAAGAAAAAAACTATTCACCCGAATGGGGACAGATTCCACCAGTCGTGTTGGTCGCCTTGCAGGCATGGGGCTTGCCTATGTTGAAACGTTACCGAAGCGAGCCCAAAAAGAGCTTAAGACGGGTGAGAATTTTTCTAGGTTACGCTTACCTGTTCGTAAGGAAATTAAAGAGATTTTTACCTATCGTGCACCCTATGCTAACGAAACTATAGGAACATTCTCAAAAATACTCAGGCACATCCCGTTCCTTAGACATTTCACGTTGCAAAAGACACGGGGCTGGCAAGACAACGAAGCGCATACCACTGTATTTAATGATGGAATGTGCAGCAACTACACAAAATCTTTCAGAAGCGATCAAGGAAATATTGTTACCCTTGGAGGGGTGGGTTTACGTGCGAGCAATAATTTCAAAGATAATGGTACAAAGGATAATAAAGATATCCATCTAGCCCATATGAATACCAATATGCTGAACGTACTCAAACTATTCATCGGTTTTATTCCTGCGTTCTTTTCCTTCCAGTACACACAAGAAATCCCCTTTTTGGCATGGTTTGGGGCTATTATATGGTTTTTAGTTACTGGATTTAGAAATGTTATTCAGGCTGTTCTTGGTGGTGGAGGTCTACAAAGGTCTCCCCTTCTTAGGTGGAATAACTACGTAAGCTGGTCACGCCTTTGTGATTCTTTGATGTATACGGGGCTTTCTGTTGTTTTACTGGAACTTCTTGTGCGTAATCTCATATTACAAGAAACGCTTGGCATCACTTCCATAAACGCCCCCCTCTTTACCTTTACTTTTATTTCACTTCTAAACGGAACATATATAGTGTTTCACAATGTTATTAGAGGTTTACAAGCTGAAGCTGTTATCGCTAACTTCTTTAGAAGTTTCTTTGCTATCCCTATTGCGCTTCTTTATAATAATATATTTAGCTCTATTTTATTGAATATCGACATTCAAGATGCTGACATGATTCTACTTTCTTCCTCTGCCATACTTTCAAAAATAGCATCGGATACTGTGGCTGGCGTAATTGAGGGTCTTGCAGATAAACGAAGCAATATATGGTTTCGTCGCTGGGATTATAAAATTGCCACGGAGCAAATGTATTCAAATTACAGTAAGTTAGAATTAGAATTCCCCGAAAGAGACGTGCTCAGTATGTTGGTTGATCCACAAAAAACATTGGACATACTCAAAGAGCAAAATTACGCACTATACACAAGTCTTATATTGAACTCTCTTGATTTCATGTATTTTCATTACTATCAGCCAAGAGCCCTTTCTACTCTAAAGGATATTATTCATAATCTCTCTGACATGGAAAGATTGTCTTGGCTTCGGGTGCAATATGTCCTAAAGTGCCAAAAAGACGTGAGCCAACTGTTTATTGATGGAATCATTAATGAAAAATTCTCACGAGCTTTGTCCTTTTATTTAGATAAGCATGAGCAATACATTGGAGAATTGGAACTACTTTGTCGAACACGCATACAACTCAAAAAATAAAAGTCAGGCAAACAAGCTCTTTTGAACTTGCCCTCTGAGCATTATTCTAAAAAACCTTATTAGAGAAAAACTTGCAGAAGATAAGTAAAGCTCGTATTTACTCATCTTCTGCTTTTCTCTTGTGAATATTTTGAATTATACAAAGCTCTTCATACTATAAAAATTACCAAAAACAATCGAGAACAAACATAATGGATATTCTACTTTATAATCCTGAGATTCCACCAAACACAGGAAATATAGCGCGCCTTTGTGCTGCAACAGAAACCAACTTACACCTTGTTGAACCTTTAGGTTTTTCCTTAGAGGACAGATACTTAAAACGTGCTGGCCTTGATTATTGGGTACATGTCAAACTCAAAGTTTGGAAAAATATAGAGGAATATCTGGAAAATGATGGCAAAGGCAAACGCCTTGTTATGACGAGTGCAAGAAGAGGAAAACCAATACACCAATTCCAATTCACAGCACAAGACACCCTCGTTTTTGGTGCAGAAACCAAAGGTCTACCGCCTGAAATTACAGCTCTATCTGATGCGCATTTACGTATACCTACCAAAAATACGGTGCGAAGCCTCAACCTTTCTACATGTGCAGGAATTGTCCTCTACCAAGGTTTAGCTCAAACAGGACAACTAGATAACTGGCAAGAATAGTTATATATTT
>CAMQVJ010000102.1 GCA_947038175.1 uncultured Desulfovibrio sp. | reverse complement strand
GCTTCCCCTTTTATTATTAACTATCAAAAAAATATGTTCTCTTTTTTGTTTGCTTTCTCTTAAATCTGTAGACGTAAGTATTATAAATTATTTTTCGTAGACAGATTATTAAATGTATTGAAGATTTTCTTTTTCAAACGTAGTTTGAAAAAGCGATGTGGGGTTTGGGGAGTTCAACTCCCCAAAAAAACAGAAAAGAAAGAAAGAAAAGAAAAAAGGAAAGCGTTTGCTTTCCTTTTTATGAAAATATATACTAGATATCTTAAACTTTTTTAGCAATTGGCATTAAGAGCATTTGCAAGGTACGACCTTCGTTACCTGGCTCTTGTTCTAGTTTGGCAATATCTTTTGTATCTTCAATGACACGATCAAGGATGACCTGCCCACGACTTTTATGAACAATTTCTCTTCCACGGAAGAAAACAGTCACTTTACAACGATCGCCTTCTTCTAAGAATCTACGGATATGACGAAGTTTTGTTTCGTAATCGTGATCATCAGTTTTTGGACGAACCTTGATTTCTTTAATCTGTACAATAGACTGATTCTTCTTGGCTTCTTTTTTCTTTTGTTGTTGTTCGTATTTGAACTTGCCAAAGTCCATTATACGACAAACTGGCGGATCTGCTGTTGCAGCTACTTCAACAAGATCAAGCCCTTGTTCTTTAGCAAGATCAATAGCGGCTTGCTTAGTTAAGATGCCAATCTGTTCCCCTTCCGCACCAATAACACGTACATCACGTGCTCTGATTTGTTCATTCCGACGAGTTGTATCTTGTGGTACATCACGTCTTGGTTTCATGCTAGGCGAAGCTATAGCTCATCCCTCCACGTTTAAATGGTTTATCACTGTCTTCACGAATAATTCTAATGGTTTCAGCAATGCTTTGCAAACCTAAGTTTTCACCCGTGCGAAGGCGAATGTTCACTCCACCCTCTTCGACTTCTTTGTCCCCAACAACGAGGATAAACGGTATTTTTGCGAGCTGGGCTTCACGAACTTTGAAACCAAGCTTCTCGTTTCTTGTATCTGCTTCTACACGTAAGCCGTTTGCTTTAAGTTGCGCAACGACGTTTTGTGTGTGTTCAAGTTGAGTATCTGTAACATTAAGAACCTTAACTTGTACAGGGGTAAACCAAGTGGGAAATGCACCTGCATAGTGTTCAGTTAGTACGCCAATAAAGCGTTCAAATGAACCAAGTATAGCACGGTGAACCATAACAGGACGATGACGAGCACCATCTGATCCCACGTATTCGAGATTAAAACGTTCTGGTAAAGTGAAGTCAACTTGAATGGTAGAAAGCTGCCATTCACGACCAATCGCATCTGTTACTTTGATGTCAATCTTTGGCCCGTAGAAAGCGCCATCGCCTTCATTGAGTTGGTATTCTTTTCCATCTTTTTTCACCGCATCAATGAGAGCATTTGTAGCAAGTTCCCATGCTTCATCAGAGCCTATGCTATCTTCTGGGCGAGTGGAAATAAAGAGTTTGTACTCAAAACCAAATAAATTCATAAGGTCAGCAGACAAATGCATAACTTTAATGATTTCTTCTCCCAGTTGTTCTGGAGTACAGATAATATGCGCATCATCTTGTGTGAATTGGCGAACTCGTAAAAGCCCGTGCAAAGCGCCTGACATTTCATGACGGTGCACTACACCAAGTTCAAAAAAGCGAACAGGTAAATCTCTATAACTATGCAAGGTGTTGTTATACAAAAGTAAGTGACCAACACAGTTCATAGGCTTTACGCCATGTACATCACCTTCAATGTCGGTGAAATACATATTTTTGGCATAATGAGCAAAGTGTCCAGATTTTTCCCAGAGTTCACGGCGTAAAATTTGTGGGCCTTGAACAAGTTCATAATCACGTTTTAGATGTTCTCTACGTAGGAAATCTTCTAGAATTGTACGCAGCATCATTCCTTTTGGAAGCCAGAAGGGCATGCCTGGAGCAACATCGTCATGAAAAGTATATAAGCCAAGCTCTTTGCCGAGTTTTCTATGGTCTCGTTTTTTTGCTTCTTCTAATTGATTGAGGTAGGATTTGAGTCCTTTTTCATCAGCAAAAGCAGTTCCATAAATACGAGAGAGCATAGGGTTCTTTTCATTACCTCGCCAGTAAGCACCAGCAACAGACATGAGCTTGAACGCTTTAATACAGCTTGTATTTGGGATATGAGGCCCACGGCATAAGTCTAAGAAATCGCCTGCTTGGTAAAGAGAAACAGTAGGTGCGTCAATGTCAGAAATAATTTCTGCTTTATACGTTTCGCCTTTTTCTTTGAAAAGTTTGACAGCGTCTTCTTTACTCATTTCAGAACGAACAAAAGGAGCGGAAGATTCTATAATCTTCTGCATTTCTTTTTCAATGAGATCTAAATCTTCAGGAGTAAAAGGACGTTCTGCGTCAAAATCATAATAAAAGCCATTGGCAATAGAAGGCCCAATAGTAACTTTTGTTTTTGGAAAAAGTTTTTGAACCGCATCAGCCATAATATGTGATGTGGAGTGGCGAATAATTTCTAAGGCCTCAGGAGAGTCACTTGTAATAGGAGTAATTTTTTTTGTATTTGTAGGCAGGCTACTAGTAAGGTCGATGAGAATCTCATCATTTTCTGTATTTATTTTAGCAACAAGACAGGCTTTGAATTTCTTACCTGACAAGTGTTCTTTTAATACATCAGCACAGATTGCGTTTTCTGCAATCTCAATTTCATTATTTTCTAAAATTACTTTCATTTTATCACTCCAAAACTTCGAGAGAAACCACTATAGGAAACTCAATAATGTAAACTTCAAGGAAACCAAATATTGTTATTTTATATAAAAAAGGGGAGGTGTCGACCTCCCTCATAATTATAAAAATGGTAGGCACGAGCAGACTTGAACTGCTGACCCCTTCCATGTCAAGGAAGTGCTCTGCCAACTGAGCCACGCGCCTATAATCACTTAATCATTGGTGACTTACATTAATAGTGAGAATTCAAGCATTCGTCAAGCTTTTTTATCGTAAAATTCACCGTGTGTTCATATATTCAGGCTTTTTTTATGCACCCATTCTCATCAAAAGAAGTAATTAATATCTAACATACTAAAATAACAAATAATTACGAATAAAATAAAATCTCGTGTAAAATTACTAACTTTGTATTTATAAACACATATTTCTTCTTTTACAAACGTAGTCTGGAAAAGTAATGGGGGTTTGGGGTATCATACCCCAAAAAAAGAATAAAAAACAAAATAAGAGAATAAAAAATAAAAAAAAACACAGGTATAATATCTAAAAAAAAGGGGAGCTAAGCTCCCCAAAACTATTAATAACGGTAATGATGTGGCTTGTAAGGGCCGTTGGCATCAACGCCAATATAATCCGCTTGTTCTTTAGAAAGGGTTGTGAGCTGTACTCCAAGGCGACCAAGGTGTAAGCGTGCAACTTCTTCGTCAAGCTTTTTAGGAAGTATGTGTACTTTTGTTTCAAGGTTTCCTGAAGCAAGTTCAAGCTGTGCAAGTACTTGGTTTGTGAAGGAGTTTGACATAACAAAGCTTGGATGACCAGTGGCACAACCAAGGTTTACAAGGCGTCCTTCAGCAAGAACAACAACAGAGCGACCGTTTGGAAGAGTCCACTTGTCTACTTGTGGTTTAACTTCCATTCTCTTGCAGCCGTTATCGCCTTCAAGCCAAGCCATATCAATTTCGTTATCGAAGTGACCGATATTACAAATAATAGCTTCGTCTTTCATGTTATTGATATGTTCGCCAGTAAGTACATGGTAGTTACCAGTAGCAGTTACATAAATATCAGCAACTGGAAGAGCTTTTTCTACTGTAGTTACTTCATAACCTTCCATTGCAGCTTGAAGAGCGCAAATTGGATCGATTTCAGTGATAAGTACACGAGCACCAAGGCCACGCATAGATTGAGCACAACCCTTACCAACATCGCCATAACCACATACACAAACGATTTTGCCTGCAATCATAATATCAGTTGCACGCTTAATGCCGTCTGCTAAAGATTCACGGCAACCATAAAGGTTATCAAATTTTGATTTTGTTACTGCGTCATTTACGTTGATAGCAGGGAAGAGAAGTTTGCCTTCTTTTTCCATTTGATAGAGACGGTGAACGCCTGTAGTAGTTTCTTCAGAAACACCTTTGATTTTTGGAGCAACTTTATGCCAACGCTTGTTGTCATTTTTATAAGAAAGTGCAACACGTTCCATAATACAAGCTTCTTCTTTGCTTCCTACTTTTTTATTAAGGAAAGAAGGATCTTTTTCAGCTTCGATACCCCAATGGATAAGCATGGTTGCATCGCCACCGTCATCAACAATAAGGTCAGGACCAGAACCGTCAGGCCATGTGAGTGCCATTTCTGTGCACCACCAGTAATCTTCAAGAGTTTCGCCTTTCCATGCGAAAACTTTTGCGTAACCTAATTCAGCAATAGCTGCCGCTGCATGATCTTGAGTTGAGAAAATATTGCAAGATGCCCAACGAATATCAGCGCCAAGAGCGTGAAGTGTTTGGATAAGCATCGCTGTTTGAATAGTCATATGCAAAGAACCCGTAATCTTTAAACCCTTTAATGGCTTTTTATCGCCATGGCGTTTAATGAGTTCCATAAGACCTGGAGTTTCACGTTCGGATAATTGCATTTCTTTTTTACCAAAGTCAGCGAGTGACATATCGGCAACTTTGTTTTGCAAGGAAAGATCAAGTTCTTTAATAGCCATTTTAAGCTCCTAAAATAGTTACAGTTAAAAGGTTTAAATTATAGTTGAATTTTTCATATGTACATAAAAGATGTTTCTTTCAAAAAGCACACATTTTTCGTTTTTATATCAACTCGGGTATCTTTTCTAAATATTTTTTTGTGCAAGGAGCAGATGAATTTTAAGCCCTAAATGCACATTTTCTATCGTATGTTTTATGGGAGAAAGACCGGCATTCGCCAAGTAATACTCAAGGCTTTCAGTTGAAAAACCAAGCCATCTATCCCCATAGGTTTGACGCATAGTTTCTACTTTATGTTGTGTAAAATCACTTATAAAAACAAGACCTTGTGGTGCAAGAATTCTTGATATTTCTTCAATTGCAATTTGCGGATCAGATAAATGATGTAGAACTAAATTAATACACGCAAAATTTGCTTCTCCATCACGTAGTGGTAAATGGTCAAGCTCGCCAATACGTAAGGATAATTGAGAAGATTTACGTTCGCTTTCGTGAAAGCGCCTGCGGGCAAGTTCAAGCATGCGGGGCGAACCATCAACACCAATAACTGTTTGACTTGCTTCAAGCAGTTTGCCAAGCACTTCTCCTGTACCACAACCAAGATCAACCGCAACAGCGCATTTTTTCGGTATATTTTGTTGAATGGCATTTGATAAGGAGAATTCACCAAGCACTTCTCGGTTAAGTTCATCCCAATCTTCTGCGATGGTATTGAAGAATTGGCGAGTTTTCATGGCTCTTTCGTCAATAATTCTTGCTGCCATGTCTAAATCATCTTTAGCGTCTTTACTGATTTTATTAAAGATAGGCTCTAAAAAAGAGCGGTCAGCTGATTCTTCAGTTGCTCTATAAAAAACCCATAAACCATCACGCCTTGCTTGTAATAAAGCAGCGTCTGTAAGTATTTTTAAATGCCTTGAGATTCGAGATTGCCCCATGTTTAATAGGGTAACGAGCTCGTTCACAGATAATTCGTAGTGCCATAAAATAATAGCAATACGTAATCGTGTTTCATCTGCAAGCGCTTTAAAATATTTCAGAGTATCATTTATGTTCATGTTTATATATTGCAAGCTTATAAGTTTTATATGGTGCTTAATTTTCTAATACGAGACTTGAAACACCTAATGTGCTCAAATATTTCGTATATCCTAAATAACTCATGTATTATATTAGTATATCTGTATATAGTCAAGGATGTTTATTCTCTTTTAATGATATAAGGATTTACTCCAATAAAATTAAACGAATTTCTAAGTGACACTTATCTTTTATTTTCATGACATTTATATAAAAAAATACATATATCTATTTGAAAATAATAACTTAAGTATTACTAACTTAAGTGGAATTTTAAGGGTAGTTGTGATTTTTTATATAAAAAAAATCGTTTCCTCCGCCTAAAAATAATGATATAAAATCATGTTTGCATTTGGATTAATATCCACGAGTTCTTCATAAAAATATTGCAAGGAAAATTCTAAGAAAGAAAGCTTTCTCAGATAATTCCCCTCTCGAAACTCTTATATATAGGCCTATTATATGAAAATTGTAGTTGCAGTTAGCGGGGGCATGGACAGTCTATACGCCCTTAAGCATTTGAAAGACGAAGGGCACGATGTTGCAGCTCTTCATGCCCGTTTTATTTCTACTGAAAACGATCCTGTTCCTGCCTTATCTGCTCTTTGTAAAAAGTGGGAAATCCCTATTCATGTCGCTGATTTACGAGATGAATTTCGTACAGCGCTTATTATTCCTTTTCTTCGTTCCTATGCCCACGGGGAAACACCAAACCCTTGCGCCCTCTGTAATAAATATATGAAATTTGGACGACTTCTTGATATTGCACGTAATCTCAGCGCAGAAGTTTTAGCAAGTGGACATTATGTGGACATGGAAAATTTTGTAAAAGGCAATATTTCCTATGGGCTTTGCTTAAAAAGTGCTGACGATAAAAGCAAAGACCAAAGCTATTTTCTTGCTCTAACCCCCCTCGATCGTTTGCGATTAGCAATATTCCCCCTCGCCCATAAAATAAAAAAAGAAATCTCCGACGAACTCACAGCAAAAAATATTTCTATCCCTGTCAATAAAGAAAGCCAAGAAGTATGTTTTATTCCCAACGATAATTATAGGGATTTTATAGAAACAGAAGGCGAAAAACGTAAAATCTCTTACACAGGTACTGGCGATATCCTGTTTCGAGGTATGCAAGAAAACACCCTTATTGAAAAGAAAGTTGGTACGCACGAAGGTCTATGGAGATACACAGAAGGGCAACGGAAAGGCCTTGGTATAGCATGGACAGACCCCCTTTATGTTATCGAAAAGAACGAAGAATCAAACACGCTATACGTTGGAACGCAAGAAAGCCTTTCCATCTCCCATGCCTACGCATCACAAATAAATTTTCTTGTACCACCACAGCTTTGGTCTGAAAACATATTCGTGCGAACACGCTACAGAGAAAATCCTAGCGCTGCTAAAATCTCTTTCTTTATTCAAAATGATACTAATGCAAATAATGAAAAACTCTGCACGACAGAAATCCCCGATGCAAGTTTAATGACAGAACAAACCAACATTTCGCAACTCAATGATTTAGAAAATACCTATAAAGAACAGGGGAGTACGCAAAACATCTTTGATAACCCCGCCTCCTGCCAACTCTTCCACGTACAAGAAGATAATAACAGATTCGAAACGGAACAAGACCAAGTATTCTTCAAGCAAAGACAAATTTGGAACGCCATGCCACTCTCACTTATAGTCAAGTTTGAAGAAGAAAAACAAGTCTACGCAAAAGGCCAAGTACTCGCTATTTATGACGAAAAAGGCTTTGTTCTTGCAGGTGCAATTCTTTACTAGTTTGGGTGGGATTTTTTATTTTTTATTTTTTATTTCAAGAGGGGGAGAACCCCATTTTGACTCCCCCTCTCCTGAAAAAGCGAATTATACTTGTAATACTTCAACTTATAAAAAGAAATAGGACACGTTTAGACGTGGTAGAATAATATTTATTGAAACCATTTATAAAGAATATTAGAGAGAATTTTGCGTATATAATGATAAAAAGCAGCAGGGGATTTAGCTGTCTTTCTTATGAGCTGTATCGCTATCGGTCTTGTTTTCAGAATTTGTTTTATTGATTATTTCTGTTTTAAACAAGCGACCTCGCACTATAGATTGTTTACCATATCGAGAACGTAAATTATCTAAAGCGCTATCAAGGCGTTCTCTTTTATCTTCTTGCGTATTTGCTGTCACGACACTATCCAACAAAGAAAGTTGGGTCGGTAAATCATTTTCAAAATTGGAAACACCAAGCCCAATGAGCCTAACCGG
>CAMQVJ010000101.1 GCA_947038175.1 uncultured Desulfovibrio sp. | reverse complement strand
ACGTCGGAGACACTCACGTCCCATAATCATAGCACGCAGTGCTATACCAAGGTCTAAAGCCTTTCCTCATGTCGTGGCGTATGCCACACACCAAAGCCCTCGCCAAGTACGGAAGCTTCTGTCAAGCACCAAAAATACCGCAGTCCTCACCACCCTAAAAGATGTAAAGACAGAAAAACATAAAAGGTAGCAACAAAACAATTTTTCAAAGCCTTTCCTCATCGTGTGGCGTATGCCACCCTCGAAAGCCCACACCAAGCACCAAAGCCCACGCCAATCACAAAAAATATCGCAGTCCCACCCCACAAAATAATCCTTCTAAGAACTAGCACTTTATGACGCTTGCATCCCAAATAGCACGAACGCATGTGCCTTGCCCCGGAGTAGAACTAATGGAGAAATAGCCAGAGCTTATGGTGACACGTTCTTGGATATTTCGGATTCCATGTCCGCTATTTTGGGTAGGGGAACTTTGTAAGTCTTCGATAGGAAAGCCTTTGCCGTTGTCTTCAATAAGTACGCTTAGCTCTTCATCGTGTATGACCTGTATGGTTACTTTTGTGGCTTGGCTGTATTTGCTGATATTATTAAGAGCTTCTTGGATAATCCTAAAAATAACAATTTGCATAGTAGAATCAAGATCCGCTTCATCGAAGAAAAAATCAGCTTGCATTTGTAAATCGGGGTGAGCTGTTTTGTAGTCAAGCACAAACCACTCCAAGGTTTTAAGGAGTCCAATGTCAAGATAGGGCGGGCGTAAATCTGTTTGTATACGGCGCAGTTGACTGGCGACGCTTTTCACAATATTCACGGCTTCCGTTAGGGCTGTTTGCGCTTGTTCTGTTTGTGTTCCAAGTAATTTGAGCGCACGCTCTATACTGAATTTGATAACGCCCATGCTTGCGCCCACATCGTCATGGAGTTCCGCGGCGAGTTTGAAGCGTTCTTTTTCTTGTATTTTTACTATCTTACCAGAAAGTTTGGTGATTTTTGATGTGCGTTCTAGTACTTGCGATTCAAGATTTGCATGTGATTCTTGGAGTTTTTCCTCTCGTTCTTCTATTTGATCGATAAAATCAGCGACCGCATGGGAAATGGTCTGGATTTCATAAGAGCCTGTATGGAGGAGCTTTTCCCTTATACCTTGGGAGCGTAGTTCAAGAAAAGAGTTAAGAGACATAAGCGGGTTAATAACAAGAAATGTGATAAACCTATAAAGTATGGCGGATAAAATCACTATTAAAATCAATGTGATGGAAATGATATAGTAGAGGTAGGAAATATTTTCTTGAAAAATTTCGTTATTCTTTGAGGCGTTAATATGTATTTGATTCAAGAGAAAATTAGACATGGAGCGTATTTCATTGGAAAGGGTTTCAAGGTGTATGGAAATGGAGGTGATTTTGCTTTGTATGGTATCGAGTTCATAGAAGAGGGGAAAAACACCATATTTTTCTTCAGTGAGTGAGATAATCTCACTCATAAGCTTACGGGTTTTTTTGTCGAGATTATTTTCTTCTTTTCCGATTTGCTTAAGTATTTTAATTTTTTCTTCTATTTTTTCAATGACTCGTAGGCCATAAAAAATATTCACATCGCTGCAAATAGTCATAAGATGAGCAATACTGCTTTGTAGCAGAGAAATACTTTTTGCATTTGTGAGGTTCATTTGAACTTCGCTTTCAATATTTTCTGAAAAGAATCGTAACTTTTTAATATTTGCTTGGCGCTGATCTATAATGCTTGTGCGCTGTATGAGAAATCCCTCCACTTCATTAACAGTATTTGATAACTCAATGATTCGTTTGGATAATTCTTTTGCCTGTTCATTGTAGACAGATACTTTCCTCATTTCAAAAAGTATCTGGTTAATTTTATTTATCTTGCTTCTTGTGTCTTTTAATACAGAAAGATACGAAAGTTTTGAATAGTCATTCATCATTCTATAAATATTGCTTCGTACCTTATTAAATTCATCTGTGAGTATAAATATTTCAGAGAGTTCAGGCAATGTGGTATTGGATAAAGTTCTTTGATATACATAAAGTTTTTCAAGAGAACTGTATAAAATCAATAGAGTTACAATAAATGAAAGACTAATAATAAAAAACGGGAATAATATTGTTGAGAGTATGGGGATTTTTTTCATGGTGCTATTTTTCATGGGATTTATATACCTCAATAAAGGGGGACATAATACCGAAGGCGAGGGTTTCTAGATTTCTAATGTGTGCATTGCTTATGAGATAATAGCTGTTTGTGACGAGCCATAGCGCTGCGTAATCTTCAGCAAGCGTCTTTTGTAATTGTGTGTACAAGAGTTGTCGTTTTTCTGGATCCATTTCCGTGGAAGCTTCTTCCATTAGTTGTTCTACTTCAGCATTTGCATATTTACCAACATTAGTCCAGATTCTGCCCTTTTCATGATTTGTATTTGAGTATGATCTATGCACGCCCACAAGGGGGTCATGCCACGCAAAAAGCTCATCGAGAAACATGTCAAAATCCCCTGCTCCGACATTTTCCATGCTCTCGCCGAGAGAAGACGCTTGGCGTGTTCGTATTTCTATGCCTAACAGTGACGAAAACTCATTTTGTAACCAGCGTAAAATTTCAATATTAAAAGGATAATTTTGATAATCTAAAGTGATTTCAAAGCGCTTTCCATGTTCGTTACGTGGGTAACCTGCCTCGTCAAGTAAGGCATTTGCTTTTTTCACATTGTATTCCCCTTCTCGGCTAACAAAAAAAGGAGCTTCATGAGGGAAGGGTCCGTGCATGGCTTGAACATTATCGTCTTTAATTAATTGAGCAAGGGTGACTCGGTTTATAGCTAGGGAGAAAGCTTGACGGACTTTTTTTTCAGAAAAAGGCTTCTTTTGCATATTATAAGTAACGATTAAATAGGGGGATATATTGCTAGACTTTTGAATATTTAATGTGTTTGGATATGAGTCAAAAAAATGTTTAACTTGGCCCCATAAAAACATGGATACCAAATCGACATCATCAACGCTTAATCCGTAGATTGTTTCGCTATAATCCATACGGATGGTGTAGGTAAGAGATTCCAAGTAAGGCTTTCCCGATAAAAAGAATTGCGGGTGCTTCAAGAGTCGTATAGAAACATTTTTCTTGTAGGAATCTAACATAAAGGGTCCAGAACCAATAACATCAATGTTGGCAGTGGTTTTTGCTAGGTTTGTATCCCCTCCATAAACATGCTCAGGTAAAATAGGAACAAGAATAGGTAGAAGCAACGTTGGTAAGGTAGGCATGCTTTTTCTTAGATGAAAAACAAGGGTATGTGCATTAACTGCGCTCACCGTTTCAATATTTTCAAGGAAGGGATGGAAAGGGTGATGCTTTTGACTAGTACGCACAGAAAAAATGATATCGGAAGGTTTTATAGGTGTTCCATCGTGAAAAAAGGCGTTTTCATGTAAGAAAAACGTGTAACTTAACCCGTCCTCACTCATCTCCCATTTCTTTGCAAGGTAAGGAATTGCGTTTCCTGAGCTATCAAGGCGTGTAAGACCAGCAAAAAGTTGTGCACCCAGTGTAAAAACAAAGCTTCCTGACAGAAGGACTGGGTTGAAGTGCTCAGGAAATTCCTCAATAGCAACAGTCAAATGTTGATCCTTTGCAAAGGCTATTTGCACGGGCTGCCCAAAACTAAAAAATATGCTTAATACAAAAATATAGGGTTTGATATATGGAATAAAAAAGGACATATTTACACTCCATCTAAAGAAATGAGATTATTACGTACAGCAAATAAGGTGATTTCTTGCACGTTATGCAGAGATAATTTCCGCATGAAATTTGTTCTATGGGTAATAACGGTTTTTTCCGCAATGTTGAGCTCTTGTGATATTTCTTTATTTGACATGCCCTGTGCCACATTGCGAAGAATTTCTTTTTCTCGATCGGTTAGATCCTTGAGAAGGTCAACAGTTTCTTCCGTGTCTTTATGTAAATAACTATCAAGAATAGAGGTGGTCAGTTCAGAACTCACATAGGTTGAGCCACGTAAAACGGCATTGATAGCCACAAAAAATTCATCACTATCAGCAGTTTTTAGAAGATAGCCGTCCGCACCAGATTTAAAGGCGGAACGAATGTATTCCGATACGCCATGCATGGAAATAATGAGTATTTTTGTTTGAGGAGCGCCTTTTTTCACTAAAGGAATCACGCTTAAACCGTCTTGTCCTGGAAGGGAAATATCCAATAATAAAATATCAGGCTGTAGCTCTATGGTGATTTTGACGGCTTCGATGCCATCGCCTGTTTCACCAACGATAGAAATATCTTCTTGCATAGAAAGGAGTTGTTTGAGTCCACTACGAAACAGGGCATGATCTTCAGCGATAACAAGTTTGATTGACATACTTTTTCCATTTTGGCTTTATATCTGACACAAAAAGAGTACAGGAATAATCCATGTTTTAGATAGACTCATTATAAAATATTTTGGTAACCCCATGAAAGAAAAAGGGGTAACATAAGAATTTAAGACAACATATTTGCTCTTCTCAACCTATGGATACAATGCACTGGGGTTTTTATTTTGTCCAGTCTTGAGGTTGCTTAACGAGTGAAATTTAGACGATAGAAGCTCACAGAATACGCCAAAAAAGAATACCGCAAAGTATTTTTCCGTGAAATTTTTATATATGTTGTGTGGGGTTTTCCCAAAAAAGAAATATCACGCTAAAGCGTTGATGAAGCTGACGTCCATCAACGCTTTAGCGTGAGCGAGTATACAATATTCTTCTGAGGTAAAGCATTAAATATTGCACGCAATGCGTTTTATTTAATGCTAATATACATACTTGCTTTTATTATGCTTGCGCCTCAGCGGACTTTGCCTTGCTGATACGATTGATGATAATTGCCATTATCAAGCCAATCACGGCAAGACAGGTCAAGAAAGTAAAGATAACAACGTAGCCTGTTTTTGATCCATAAGCATCGAGCCAATATCCGAAAAGGGGAGGGAATATCCCGTCAGGAATAAAGCCAAGTAAGCTAAGGACACTAATGGTTGTTGCGCTATATTCTACTGGGATTTTCAATTCTCCCATGCTCGCAAACATAACACAATAGAGTAACATACAACAAAAACTGGTGAGCATCGTTAGTGCTATAATAGTATTTGAAGAAACTCCCACAGGAAGGCTAAGAAGGGTAATAAGCATACCTGCAAGTGCTATAAAACCGATAATCATAAGCTTTGAAGATGATCCAAGTTTGTCAGCGATGTAACCACTGAGAGGTCCAGTAAATATACGGATACCATATACCCGAAGAGTCCCAAGAATCGCTCCCATCGTGACAGAAGCACCAAGTACGTTTGTTGTATATGGCGTCATATAGCCCATACCTACATAAAGGCCATATCCACAAAAAATAAGCACGGAAAGTATCCATACTCCCGGAATTTTAAGAACTTCTATCAAATTACCAAAAAGAGATCCTTCTTCCTTGGATTCTGCGACAACATTGTAATCCGTCTTGTCATGAAGGAAAACGAATATGAGCAGGCAACTAAACAAGAGAAAGCCTGCTTGTGTAAAAAGCATATAACGGAAACCATCAAAGTTATCTACAAAGTTTGCATAAACAGCCGCGTCAATAAACCCGATACAAACCATGACAAGCCCCTGAGCTCCATAGAATGTTCCGAACATACGTCCCTGTTCATTTGCGTCTCCAGAATCTCGGACAGCCTTTACAAGGCAAGGCCAAAAAACGCCGCCAGTTGTAATAGCGAGTATTCCCCAAATGATAACAGCAGAGGTATACGATGGGCAAAGTGCAAAAACGACATTGCAAAGCGCGGTGAGCGTAAGGCTTATTTGTAGAAGCATTTTTGATGAAAATTTGTCAGCAATAATCCCGCCTGGAATGTAGAGAAGCATGGCCATAAGCGTGTATATTGTCATTAATGTTCCAAGCTCAGTATTACTCGTTTGGGTTACCATTTTTATGGTGTCGTAAAATTTGAAGTGTATATAGGGAAGCGCCATTGCCGCTGCATAAGCAAATGAAAGAATAAATACGCGCATGTATTTTTGAAACATAGTCATGTGAAGTCCTTTTTATAGTGTTCCGTATACCGTTTTATTACCAAGAATGGTTGCGACAATAGCGATATCTTTAATGCGTAAAGATTCTACAATGAGGGGATTTTCTGCAAGAATAACAAAGTCGGCTAATTTCCCCACAGCTATACTGCCTTTTGTGTTTTCTTCAAAACCTTGATAAGCAGCGTTTATAGTGATGCCTTTGAGGGCTTCTTGCACAGAAACGCCCTGAATGGCTTTTCCCATATCTTTACCAGAGGAACTTTGACGGTTAACCGCTGTCCAAACGGCGATGAGTGGGTCAATGGGGGTAACGTAGGTATCATTATGTAAAGTGAAAGGAATATTATTTTCCACGGCATCACGAGTAGGATCCATGCGTAAAGTACGGTCAGGTCCAAGGAATTTATTATAATGACGATCACCCCAGAAATAAGGGTGAGCCGCAAAAAAAGAAATAATTGCACTGAGTTTTGCTATCCGTGCTATCTGATCAGGGCGAACGGTTTGGCAATGAATGAAGATGAAACGAGGGTCTTCTCGTGGAAAAGCTTTTTGAGCCTCTTCACAAGCGATGATGAACATTTCTGTGGCTTGGTCTCCGTTGCAGTGTCCGGCTACTTGTCTGCCTGCTTTATGTAGGGTGAGTACACGCTCATTAAGCCATTCTTGCGTATGGTTTGGAGTGCCACAAAAGCCCTCTTTGCCTTCAGGGCACACATGATAAGGTTCACTCAAGCAGGCAGTATAGGCCTGTATAGAGCCATCGCATGTTAGTTTCATGGCACCCATAACAAGCATATCATTCCCATCAATATATTGTCCTGATGGGATAGTTGGGAAGGTGTCCTTAACATCCTCATAGGTATCACCTTCTGCAATAGGGTAGAGAACAAGGCGAGTTTTGAGTAAGTTTTTTTGTAGGGCAGTTTTGACATGATCAACCGCATCCATAGATCCAAACCAACCTTCTTGGGAGGTCGTACACCCTTTTGCAAGATACATGTCAGATACTTTATTAATTCCATCAATAAAGGCTTCTGTAGAAAGAGGTGGAAGTTTAGACATTACAGGACACAAAGCCGCTTCAATCACACCTGTTATTTTATTGTCACTGTCTCGCTGTAGGCGAAAATAATCTGTGTTTTCTGTTGCATCGGTCACATTGCATTTTTCAAGCGCCATAGTGTTAGAAGCGGTCATCCAACCAGATATATGGTTAACCATAATGGGGTGTTTTGTGCTGACCTTATCAAAATCATGTCTATTTGGATGGCGCATTTCTTTCACTTTACTGTCATCATAACCCCAACCCACAACCCATTCACCTTCAGGAGTTATTGCGGCTTTTTCTTTGAGCAACTGAATAATATCATCAATGGATTCCACAGAACCCAAAGGCTTACTATTGATATCTACCCATGAAACTCTTTGAGCTGTTTCTAAAAAATGGCTATGGCTATCAATAAAGCCAGGGAGCATGGTCTTTTTTTGAAGATCAATCCACGTGGTTTTTTCGTCACCAAGTTGCTTCATTTGCTCAAGCTTACCTGCTCCTATTATGATATTTTTAGATACGGCAACAGCCTCTACTTCTGGAAATGCTGTTTCCATGGTCAAAATCGTACCATTATAATAAATACTTTCTGCTTTCTGAATGGAAGTCATATAATCTCCTTTTTTTAAAGTGCTATGTCTACTTTAGCAGAATTTGCGCTGCGTGCTATCGGGTGAACACCCTATTTTTTTGGAAAAAAGACCCTAGATGTTAATGCGCTTTGTACAAAGGGTATTAAGCCACGAAGGGACACCACAAAAAAAAAGAACCCTGCACACGCTTCTTAAAAAAGAAGTATATGCAGAGTTCTCATTTTGGGGGTTTATATGGAAATTCTTAACAAGCGAGGTCATCTTATTCCAAAATTCCTTGTACTGAGCGCGTACACATGGAATTTCGTTCAAGACCTGAGATTTAAGGCATTTCGCAGCACCTACTGCAAAATGAGACCCTGCTTGTCAATAATATTTAGCGTCGTATTTCGCCAAACTTAAACAAAAAAAGCTCTTAAAGTATATTACTTTAAGAACCGAATTTCTCTTTTTATAATGGAAACCTAAAGCGCGCAAGCGTGCTTTTACTCGTAGGTTGGCATTTGTGGCATACAGGTCTTCCGACTCTCGGGTTGTAACCTACTCTTCGCGCCTTCCCATTCTAGCAATTAGCTATTCAAACAGTGGCATAGTGCGAATTTCGTACCGATCACGGCGGCGGGTCCGTACTGGGTTTTCACCAGTTTCCTTGTTGCTCAACAGAACAACGTGTA
>CAMQVJ010000100.1 GCA_947038175.1 uncultured Desulfovibrio sp. | reverse complement strand
CTGCGTGCTATGATTATGGGACGTGAGTGTCTCCGACGTGACAACATACTAACGCTCGGTCACACGCTCTGCTCTCTATTTGCGTATTTGCTCTTTTATATCGCAAACGCAAACGACTACGTCGCCCGTTGGGTAGGCCCTTGCGTGTAACACTCGCTCTCGTCGCTAAACGCAAAGCCTACGGCTTTACTATGCTCCTCGCGCTGCGCGGCTTTTATCTAAGTATACGCTAAACTTTATTCTTCTTCAAATCCCAAATCAGGAGGCAAGCCAGTTTTAGCGGCTTCTGTGCGTGCTAATTCGTCACAGCGTTCATTTTCAGGATGCCCAGCGTGGCCCTTCACCCAATGAAAATTAACATCGTGCTTTGCAAGTGCTGTATCTAATTGTTCCCAAAGGTCTTTATTCTTCACAGGTTTTTTCTGTGCAGTTTTCCAACCATTATTTTTCCAATTCTGTAGCCAGCCTTCTTTTATGGCTTTTGCCACATATTGCGAATCGGTATACAGCTCAACCTCACAAGCCTCTTTCAAGCAATTAAGGCTCTCGATAACGCCTAAAAGCTCCATGCGATTATTGGTCGTTCTGGCAAAACCAGCGGCAAGTTCTTTGCGCTTATCACCAAAAACCATGACCGCAGCATACGCCCCAGGCCCAGGATTACCAAGGCAAGAACCATCTGTATACACGCTGATTTTCTTTGAATTTACATCTTTAGCTGTTGCACTTTTTTCTTTAGCTTCAGGCTTTGCTTTTGCCGCTGTTTTTGTGGTGGTTTTTTTCGCAGGAGTTTTTACAGTGCTGGTGTCGCCCGTGCTGTCTGTGTCGCCCATTTCGCCTGTCGCTAAAGCTTCCGCCGCCGCTTTTTCTGCCGCAGCCTTAGTCACTCGTGGCTTTTTAGGCTTTACGGTAGCATCAGCTTCCGCATTTTCAAGCCCCATGCCCTCAGCGTCTTTTTCCGCTTTAGTAGCTTTTGCTGTCTTTGCTGTTGTTTTTGCCGCTGTCGCCTTTGTCGCTTTCGCTTCTTTCACTGGCTTTTCAGCTTTATCCGCTTTTTCGGCTTTTACTGGCTTTTCAGGCGTATACGGGTTCAACATAATTTGTTGCACAGGCGTCGTAAACACAGGACTAAGCCCCGTGCCATCTTCATCTCCTGCGCTCTCTGTTCTTGTATAATTACACTTCACAGAAGGACACGCGATATGATCACCCTTAGTTTTAGTACTTTTACGCACCAAAACAGGAGAGCCACACTGCGGACACGCTTCATCAATAGGGTAATCCCACAGCGCAAAATCACATCGAGGATATTGATTACAAGCATAAAAAAGCTTTCCACGCTTAGAACTTTTTTCCACAATCAGCCCTTTTTCACACTTAGGACATTTCACCCCAGTGGAATACGGCGCAGCAAAATCACATTTCGGATAATTAGTACAAGCAAGAAAACGGCTACCCGTATGCGCTTTTTTCAAAATAACATCGCCAGCACACTTAGGACATTGCCCTAAAACCTCATAGGTTGGTGCGGCTTGAATTTGAATTTCACCCTTATCATCACGGGTAAAATTAGAAGTGAAACGACATTCAGGATAGGCACTGCACGCCAAAAATTCCCCACTCTTACCAAACTTAATCGAAAGAGGTTTTCCACACTGCGGACAAGGTAAATCAGTTTCAATCCCTGTTTTTAGCCCCTTCATATCCGTCGCAGCTTTTGCAAGGGTAGCGTTAAAATCTCCGCTAAAATCAGCAAGAAGATTAACCCAACCAAGTTCACCTTCAGCGACCTTATCGAGATTTTCCTCCATACCTGCGGTGAAATCCACACTCATAAGTGATGGGAAATTATCACGAAGTTGCGAGCAAACCACATTACCAAGATCCGTAGGCGCAAAGTGTTTCGCATCTAAACGCACATATTCTCTATCTTGAATAGTAGAAATAATCGTTGCATAGGTAGAAGGTCGTCCAATTCCCCGCTCTTCAAGCTCCCTCACAAGAGAGGCTTCCGTATAACGTGGGCTTGGCTGTGTGAACTTTTGTTCCTTAGTAATCTGCTCAACAAGAAGCGCTTGACCAGCCGTAAGCGGTGGCAATTCTTCATTCTTGTCATCACTATTACTCAAGACCTTCAAGAATCCAGAAAAAAGAAGTCTCTCGCCCTTAGTTTTCCATTGGGAATGAAATGGATAAAGATTTTTTTCCATATCACTTGAACCCGTAGGTACTTGCGGAGCTTGCGGATTTTCACAAATAAGCGTCACCGCCGTATCATGAAAACGAGCAGACGCCATCTGTGAAGCCACAAAGCGAGACCAAATAAGTGAATAAAGACGATATTGATCAGGGGTAAGTGCGTCCTTAATCTGTTCAGGAATAACATTAACATCAACAGGGCGCACCGCTTCGTGAGCATCTTGCACTTGTGATTTCTTCTTATCCTTATAGTCTCGACCCTTTCCACCAGGGGCGCAAAATTCAGAGCCGTACTTCTTATTGATAAACTTCACTGCCGCCTCTTTGGCCTCGTCAGCGATACGCACAGAATCCGTACGCATATAAGTAATCAACGCAAGCGTTCCATGTCCCTCAATATCCATACCTTCATAAAGGCGCTGTGCCGTCGTCATCGTACGCTTTGCACTAAAGCCCAAACGCTGATTCGCCGCCTGTTGCAAAGTAGAGGTAGTAAAAGGCGCTTGTGGTGCACGGCTTCTTTCCTTCTCTTCTACTTTTTCTACAACAAAATCTCGACCCTGAAGCGCAGCCTCTACAGCAAGAGCGCTCTCCTCATTCTCAATCACAGCTTTCTTATTATTGATCTTTGCTAAATCCGCACGGAAAGAAACATTTTCAGCAGAAACAGCACTATTAGGGTTCACCCCTACTTTGAAATTCCAAAACTCTTCAGGAATAAAAGCAAGACGCTCCTCTTCCCTCTCCACAACAAGGCGCAATGCAACCGATTGCACTCGCCCAGCAGATATTCCACGCTTCACAGACTTCCACAAAAGTGGCGAAATTTTATAACCAACCAAACGATCCAAAATACGTCTAGCCTGTTGCGCTTCAAACAAATGAGAATCAATCTCACGAGGGTTCGCAAGCGCCTCCTTAACTGCCTTTGCCGTGATTTCGTTAAACTGAATACGCTTAATATTCTTGGCGGAATGCTTAATAACCTCAGCTATATGCCATGCAATCGCCTCACCCTCTCTATCAGGGTCGGGAGCAAGATAAACAGTATCAGCCTTTGCCGCCGCTTCCTGTAAAGCACTCACAACCTTCTCCTTGCCAACAATGGTCACATAGCGAGGCATAAAGGTTTCTTCGTCCACACCAATCTCTTTTGAAGGCAAATCTCGTATATGCCCAACACTGGCATGCACCATATAATTCGCACCTAAAAATTTCTTGATGGTCTTAATTTTGGCTGGTGATTCCACGATAATAAGGTCTTTACTCATTTTACTCACTTCACAGGTTTTTTATAATATTTATTTTTGGTTTTTATTTCTTTTTTGTTTGGTTCTTATTCTTTTCTTTTCTTTTTTGTTTTGTTTCTCTCGGGGGAGTTGAACTCCCCCGAACCCCCACAAGTAACATCAAGGGGCAAAAGCACGAAAGGAAAAAAGCAATATAAAAGGTAAATTTATTTTATTTACGCATTTATAGACTATCTTCCTCTAGGGAAAATAAAGCAAACACGAAGCCCGTCAAGGAAAAACTTTGTTTTTTGCAAATTTAACGGTTAAAAGGGGAATTTCGGTGGCTCTCAGGAGGGGAATATAAACTATGCAGGCTGTTAGACAGCCCTTAAAAAAACACAGAGACAGGCGAGCTCCCGAAAGGACTAAAAAGAATGTTTTTTCGAAAAGAAGACAAGAAAGCCCTATACAAAAATGATATTTTTCTATACAAGGAAAGCTCATGTCTACTAATTTGAGTCACCTCAGATTTCTCTTCTAAGCTGTAGAAATCAGTATAAAACTCACGTATGGCATGAAAACTCTGCGGCTTAATATATGCTTTACTAATTATGTCTACAGCTTATATTGTGAATACATAAGTCTGTCTTTCGAACATTTTAGTTTTTTTAGGGGAACGTACATGGAACCGTATTATGCTGGATGGCTTTCTATTTTGCCACCTGTGCTTGCTATCGCATTAGCACTTATCACAAAAGAGGTTTTTTCTTCTTTGCTTATAGGGATTTTGAGCGGTACGCTTATCTATAGTATTGGTGTCGGTCACGATTTTGTGATTATCAATACGGTGGAAGTCGCCTTCAATGTTATGACTACAAAGGTAGACTTTAACATTATTCTTTTTTGTAGTCTCCTCGGTGCGCTTGTTTATGTTATCACCATCGCAGGTGGAACAAGAGCCTACGGAAAATGGGCAACCTCTCGTATAAAAAGTAGAAAAGCCGCCATGCTCTCTACCACAGGGCTTGGTACAGCAATTTTTATTGATGACTATTTTAACTGTCTCACCGTTGGCACAGTTATGCGACCCGTCACCGATTCTTACAAAATTTCACGAGCTAAACTTGCCTATCTTATCGACTCCACCGCTGCTCCTATTTGTATCATTGCCCCTATTTCCAGTTGGGCCGCCGCCGTTGGCAGTAACCTAAAAGCTACAGGTGCTTTTGAGAGCGATTTTGCAGCCTTTATTTCAACCATTCCCTACAACTTCTATGCGATTCTTTGTCTCGTTATGGTTGTCATGGTGAGCGTTGGGAACTTTGATTTTGGACTTATGCGTAAAGCAGAAATGCGTGCGCAAAAAGGTGACCTCGGCATACAAAAAAGCAATGTGAGCGAACCAAATATTTCTACGAAAGGCAATATGTTTGACATGCTTGTGCCAATTGTTGCTCTTATCGTTTTTGCTGTTTTAGGACTTCTTTATAGCGGTGGCTATTATGGAACAGATTCTGCCTATCATACCTTAGGCGGCGCATTCGGTAACGCTTCCGCTTCTCCTGTTCTTGTGTGGGCTTCCTTTGGTGCGTGTTTAGTTGCGTTTATTATGTTTGTACCAAGAGGCATATTGACAATCAAAGGCTTTATGGAAGGCGCTATTGAAGGCATTAAAGCTATGCTTCCAGCTAACATGATTCTTGTGCTTGCTTGGGCTATTAGCGGTGTTTGCAGAGACTTACTCGAAACACCTGTCTTTGTGAAAACGCTCTTTGAAGCGGAAGGCGGCGCAACTGCTGGACTCCTACCTGCATTTATCTTTATTATTGCAGGCTTCCTCAGCTTCTCAACAGGAACCGCATGGGGAACTTTTGGTATCCTTATTCCCATCGTCGTTCCCATTGCACAAGCCGTGAATCCTGAACTTGTGGTTGTGTGTCTTTCTGCAACACTAGCAGGCTCCGTTTTCGGTGACCACTGTTCACCTATATCAGACACCACTATTCTCTCAAGTGCAGGCTCAGGGTGTAACCACGTCGAACACGTCTCGACGCAGATTGGCTACTCCCTTATAGTCGCTGCGGGTAGTCTCGTTGGATATCTTGTGGCTGGATTCACAGGTGCAAACCTACTCCTCAGCCTTGGATCTGCGCTTCTAACTATGATCACTCTTCTATTTTTTATGCGCGCACGAAGTATAAAAGCTGACGGGATAATAGCTTAGTTTTTTTGGGAGTTTTTTTTGAGAGTTTTTTTCGGGGGAGTTGAACTCCCCATCTGAGCTCTCTATTTACGTATTTACTCGTGCCTCGTAAACGTAAACGACTGTGTCGCCCTTTGGGTAGGCGAACCCCCACATATAAGCATTGTGTCATGGACAAGAAATTTCGCTCCCCCAAGCCCCACATATAAGCATTGTGTCATGGGCAAGAAGTTTCGCTCCCCCAAGCCCCACGTATAATGCGTTGACAGATTGCCTACCTTTGAAGCTTACTTTTGAAAGAGCCATGAATGAGATGTTAATAAAAAAAAGCCTGTATTTTTATACAGGCTTTTTTTTATGTGAAATATTATAATCATACTAACTTGCGTAGGAACTCACCACTTCTTGAGAAATTTGCCACGCTCTATTAACAATATTTACTTGTTCCATGCGGTCAATAGCCTCAAGCTCTGTTTCCCCTTGCTTCATAATAAGAAGCTCAATAGCACCAGGAAGATAATGAAATTGAAGGTCTTCACCAAATTCCTTACGTAAGCCTGTATGCAAGTAATGCAGCATGGGAGTTTCTTGCCCACGAACACAGAAGTTCGTCCAAAGCTCACGAGCGACTCTTTTAATAACAAAATTTCTTTTTTCAACAGGGTCAACAAGAGGCTTTTCTTGCAATAATCGCAAATTATGCTGATGGTATTGCAAGGTTCTTGTTTCCACTAATTGCTTTTTATAGATACCTAAAGAGCGTGCAGAATAACTAGGCGTATGAGATAAGGACCTGCGTATCTCACCATACCTTGATGGCTCATACAGAGCTACATTGGTATTTTTATCAAAGTCATTCATAAGCTTGCCTATTTTTAGGGGTATCACAATCCATGTAAAATGTATGCGAGCATTGGAGCCTTCAAATTAAGGAATTACACCAATGCCCGTATACACTTAAAAACGTAATTTAGCTTTTTCAGCTAGTTTTTAGACTAGCTTCTATCTGAAAAAATAGAACCATTCGATGTATTAACACCCATAAGCTGCTCAAGGTAGGACGCTGAGCTTGGGCCCTCGGGGATAACTTCATCTTCTTGCTTATACTGAATCGTATTTTCAAAGATATCAGCATTATTTTCATACATGACAGAAAGGTTCTCGAAGGATTTGATATCAAAGCTATAATTAGCTTCTATCCCGTCAAGGCGCTGGATATAGGAATCAAGATTATTTACAAGAGCTTGTGCTTCCGCTTTATCCGTAACGCTCGTTTCCCTTTCAAGTGCATTAAAGTTCATAGAACCATCCGCATTAAGAACTTGCTCTGGATCTTTAACGCTTAGAAGATTAGTAAATTCCTGATTCATGGCGTTTCCGCCACCTTGCAGAACCACTGTACCATCCCCGTTCATGCCACCTTTGCCGTTCAATAGGGGTATCCCATTAAACTCAAGGTTATTCGCAAGGCCAGTGATAATAGTGCTTTGTTCTTTGAGGGCTGATGAATAGGCTTTATACTGCTCGTCAGATAAATCAAGAGTTGCCAACTCCGTCGCCATTTTATGCATTTCGGTAAGCTGCGCTTTAATAGAGGTTACACCAGTTTGAGCCGTTGTTACCATGCTCATGGCATCACGCATGTTTTGAGCAGATTGACGAAATTGCCCCGCATCGCCACGCATTTGAGAATCAAACGCACGGCGAGTAGAACTTGGCACATAACGTCGACCTTGTGTCGGAGCCATGTTTTGATACATAAGCCCAGAAAGCTTGCTTTCTAGTACTTGTGATAATAAGGCTGTCATATCCATAATGAACTCCAATGCAATAAATCGAGCATGAGAAAAGAAAGTACTTGAAAATATCTACTATCTAAAAATTTTCTCATTAAATTTGTCTTTTGGGTGTACTCAATGACTTTTTTGATAGATGAGAGTATGCGAAATAGCGCTATCAAAAAAGCTTTGTGCGTATTCAAAAATAAATTTTATAAGGAGAATGCTTTTTAGCCTACAACATTATTAAGTAGGTTAGTGGCGCTACCAGTGTTTGTTACAAATTGGTTATTAGCCGCTTCTGCAAAGTCACCAGCGATAGTGTCAAGAACACTACTGCGTCCTTCAAGTGTGCTGATTTGCATTGCACCAACACCAATTTGAGCATTAGCAAGGTCGATAATTGGATCAAAAGCTGTTCTAGCGGCATCAATTGCTGTTTGAATCTCTGCGTCTGTTGAACCACCACTTAGAGCTGCCAAACCAGAGAGTCCAGCGTCTGCGCCACTCATAGCAGCAGAGAGCCCTGTATTTCCTAGTTTAAGTACATCGCCGCTAGTTCCAAGGTTCGCATCGATTGTCTCAGTACCAAATACTGACTTGCCGTCAACCTTTGTAGCATTCAATTGTGTGATGAAGGCTTGTGCGTCTTCAGCAAGTCTCTTTGCAGAGAGCGCATTTGCACCCGCAACGTTTTTATCCAAAGCTTGAAAATAGTCGCTTGCTTCAGTGAGACGAGTTTGAATTTCTTGTGCTGTGGAAACGCTTTTTTTAACTGCAGCGCTTGCTACACTTGGCCCAACAGCGTCACGTCTAAGTTCAGATGACATGGATCTTGTTCCAGAAGTTACTGTTTTGCCAGTACCAGGATCGAGCTGACCATTCATAATTTTGTTAAGCAAAAGCTCTGCCGCTAGGTTGTTCACTCCATTGATACTTGACATAAACCCTCCGTCTTTTTTCCATTTTAAATGTTATTTACGTTCTAATTTTTAGGCGCACAAAATGATTCTATATAATGCTATATCGACATACTCGTAAATAACTTTAGACTTTTTTTAAAAATAATGCAAACAATTAAGTTTTCAAGGGATTAGGATAAAGAGACTATC
>CAMQVJ010000099.1 GCA_947038175.1 uncultured Desulfovibrio sp. | reverse complement strand
TCCTTTGGAAACCTCTTATTTCAGTATTTCTCGTAAACTTTGGTCACAATAAATACATATTGTGGGGGTTAGGGGGAGTTCAACTCCCCCTAAAAAAGAAAAAAAAGAAAAAAAAGAAAAAAAAGAAAAAAAAGAAAAAAAAGAAAAAAAGGTTTTGCTCTTTAAGGCTAAGGGAATATTTTAGTCATCAATAATGGTTGCAAAAATATCTTCAAAGGTTTCTTTTCGGCGAATAAGTTTAGCTGTGCCGTCGGCTTTAATAAGGACTTCTGCTGGGCGTAAGCGACTGGTATAGTTGGAACTCATAACAAAACCGTATGCGCCAGCATCTAACATGGCAATAGTATCACCTTCTTTTAGGAGAGGTAAACTTCTGTTTTTAGCAATAATATCACCAGATTCACAGATATTCCCTACTATTGTTTGTTCAATGCATACATCATCGGGGCTGCCGTTTTTTCTGTAAATTTCTACATCATGGAAAGAATCATAGAGCATAGGGCGAGCTAAGACATTGAAGCCTAAATCTGTTCCTACGTAATATTTATCGCTATTATCTTTGTGAACAAACACTGAACCTAAAACGAGCCCACATTCTGCAGCAATATAACGGCCTGGTTCTAGGTAGAATAAGCCCTTATAATTATGTTTCTTTGACCATTCTTCTAAGGTGGCATCGAGTAATTTTGAAAACGCTTCCAAGTCGAAACGTGGTTTTTCGTCATACTTTTCATAAGGGATACCAAAACCGCCACCAAAATCAATAATTTCAAGTTCATCGAGGTGGGGTAAGCGTGTCGCTAAATCCATAAGTACTTTTGCAGCATTGATATAGTCGGCGCCATCCATAAAAAGGGAGCCTATGTGGTGATTTATACCAGCCAAACGAACTTTGTATTTTTCTAAAATTTCTAAAACTTGAGGTAATTTTTCAGGGTCAACGCCGAATTTTGTCTCTTTACCACCAGTGACGACTTTTGCGCTATGTCCTGCACCAATCCCAGGATTGAAGCGAACCATGATTTTTCCATTAGGATTAAGCATGCAAAGGCGTTCGATTTGGGATAGGGAATCAACACTGATAAGAAGATTATGAGAGAGAGCGAATTTAAGTTCATCGTCACTCACATTATTACACACATATAAAATTTTATCGCTGGTAAAGCCTGCTTTCAAATCTAAAAGAAGTTCACCAGGGGACATGGCATCAATGCGACATCCCTCTTCTTGAATGATTTTCAAAAGGTGAGGATTTGTGTTGGCCTTTGCAGAATAGTTAATACGAAAACCGTCATGGGTAGATAGTTTTAAAAATTCACGGCAACGCTCACGAAGAATATTTTCATTGTACACGTATAATGGCGTGCCAAATTGTTCCGCTAGTGATTGAGGGTCTTCCTTGCCATAAAAATTAAGGGAATCTGTGTAAGATGATCGTATATTATTCATAATAAATCCAATTCTGTCTTTTTAAAATTATGTATTGATATGTAATTAAGCGTGAAAATCAAAATGTCAAACTAGTATTTTGATAAGGGGAGCACACTAGAAAAATGTACTCCCCTTATTCGACAATATTTTGATTCTTTTATTTCTTGTTAAGCCAAGGCATCATAGCACGAAGGCGACTGCCCACTTCTTCAAGCTTATGTTCAGCTTCGTTTTTACGAGTTGCTTTGAACATTGGGTATCCTGCTTGTGCTTCTAAAATAAAGTCACGAGCGAATTTACCTTGTTGGATATCGTCAAGAACACGACGCATTTCTTTTTTAGTTTCTGCAGTGATAATGCGTGAACCTGTGCGATAGTCGCCATATTCTGCAGTATCAGAAATGGAATAACGCATTTTTGCAAGTCCACCTTCATACATAAGGTCAACAATGAGTTTCACTTCATGCATACATTCAAAATATGCGATTTCTGGTTGGTATCCAGCTTCAACAAGTGTCTCAAAACCAGCTTTAACAAGAGCGGAAAGACCACCACAAAGCACAGCTTGTTCACCAAAAAGATCGGTTTCTGTTTCTTCACGGAAAGTTGTTTCAATAACACCAGAGCGTGTTCCGCCAACGCCTTTTGCGTATGCTAATGCTTTTTTCAAAGCGTCGCCTGTTGCGTCTTGATGGATAGCAACAAGAGCAGGCACACCGCCACCTTCAGTATAGGTACGACGAACTAAATGTCCTGGACCTTTAGGGGCGATTAGAAAAACGTCTACGTCTTTTGGTGGTTCAATTTGACCAAAGTGGATATTGAAACCATGAGCGAACAAAAGAGCTTTTCCAGCAGTCATATGTGGTGCAATTTCATTTTTATAAACAGCTGATTGGTATTGATCTTGTAATAAAATCATAACCATATCTGCTTTTTTAGCAGCGTCAGCAGCACTAAGAGGCTCAAAACCATGTTGTTTGGCTAGGTCATAATTAGGCCCGCCAGGACGTTGTCCAATAACAACATTAACACCAGAATCACGCAAGTTTTGTGCATGGGCATGACCTTGGCTACCATAACCAATAATAGCGACAGTCTTCCCTTTTAAAATTGAAATATCAGCGTCTTGTTCGTAATAGGCTTTCATCGTATCCTCCATGAAGGGTGTATAAATTTGAATCAAAAAGATACTATAGCCTGCTAATACTGTCAAATACTCATTTTGAACTGAATCCTTACTAATACGCTAAGTTGGGAAATATATAGATTCTTTTTTCTTTTTTCTTTTTTTAGGGGGAGTTGAACTCCCCCTAACCCCCACATGATGAACTTCCCTCTCCCACATGATGTATTTCTTGTGCCCAAAGTTTACGAGAAATATTGAAATATGAGGTTTCCAAAGGACATGATGTCTTTTGGTCGCCGAAGGCATTCTTAATATATGAGTGTAATTCCCACCCTCTAAGTCAAGCTACATCTAAGAGAGTGTTTCTTAATATTTTGTTACTAGTGGTATGTACTGGTTGTGGCGTATTCCAGTTCAGTACTATATGTAGTTTTTTGGCATTATATTCATAAATCCAAGTGCTTATCTTGTTTTAAATCTCATGTAAACTTTATCGACAATTATGTATTAATATAATATAAGCATTAAATGCAATGTTGAAATTATTAGAACTTGAGTTTTATAGGATAGATGTGAGCATTTAAAGAAATTATATATTTGTTTGAAAAGTCATTCAGGAAACTTATATAACTGTATAAAAATGTTCTAAAATAAAAATAGTGCATTATAGCACTATTTTTGAATAAGCAAAATAAATTAATATCTATCTGTTATAAAATAATATTAGCTAGGGAGTTTTTAAAATGGAAATATTAGTTGTCTTCGTTGTTATTATTTTTTACTTTGTTATTAAAAACAAATCTAAAAAATCTGACAAGACTAAAGAGACTGACAAAATTCAAGAGCCTCGAAAGGAATGGAAAAAATATGCACACTATGAGAGATATCAAGAGACACCAAAACCTAAAGAGAAAATAGTTTTAGATTCTCATAATGTGAAGCAAATTAAGACAAAGAGTTTATTAAATGAACAGGAATATTATATACTTTGTATTCTTCAACAAGCTGTGGCAAAAGCCAACGAAAATTATAAAGAACAAAAGTTTTATCTTTCTTCCCAGGTATCATGCGGTGCTTTCTTGAGTACTGTAGATTCTAACGATGAGGATGAACTCTGGAAATCTTATAGTTCTTTATATGTTGATTTTTTGATTTTTGAAAGAAAAACAAAAGAAGAAAATCCTCAAAAAGGTAAAAATAATATACCTATAATGGTTTTAGAATTCCATGGTTATAATCATTTTGCAAAAGATGACGATGTGAAAAATGTGTCTATAAAAAGAAATGATGCAAATAAAAGAATTCTTTTTAAAGCACAGGGAATTAATTTTTTTGAAATAAAGTATGAGAATTATCCTTATAGAGCAAGTAATAGCTTGTTAGACTTTGCTGCAATTCGAAAAAAAGTAGATATGATTATGGAACATATGATTGCAGGCAAACAGGCACAAAATTGGGAATAATCTGATTATATTGTATTGTTCTTTTGTAAATAACAGCCCCAATTAAATATCATTTGCTCATGATAACCCTAAATGTTGATTGACATTTAGGGTATTCTTTATTGATAAGACCTTATACTAACCCTCATGATATGTATATCTTGTAACCACAGTTTACAAGATATACTAAAATATGGGGTTTCCAAAGGACATAATGTCCTTTGGTGGAGAGCTCGAGAGGCGAAGCCTCTCGAATTAGAATAATATGATAATATATAGATTTTTTCTTTTTTTTAGGGGGAGTTGAACTCCCCCTAACCCCCCACATGTTGAACTTTCCTCTCTCACAATATGTGTTTTTTGTGACCAAAGCTTACGAGAAATATTAAAATATGAGGTTTCCAAAGGACATCATGTCCTTTGGTGGAGAGCTCGAGAGGCAAAGCCTCTCGAATTTTAAAGAGATAATTCTCTGTATTTGACGACTACGGAGGCTTGCAGAAATATAAAAAAAAGCCTATAAGGTTTTTTTACCATTCTATATTTAGGATGTGTAGAGTTTAAAGTAAAATGACCAATTATATTTAACTGCAAAAAATAGATAAAGGAAAAAAGATGATAGGTATTTCTAAGTTATATTGTGATCAGGTAGAACCGTCTGATGCGCTTCGTTATGGTAGAGATTCTGGCACGTTGCCGTCTCACCTTTTACAGTTTTCTGCTGATAAAAAACCTGTTGTTGTTTGGAATATGACGCAGCGTTGTAATTTGAAGTGTGTTCACTGTTATGCGCATGCTCTTGAGGAAGAAGGACAAGATCCTATTTCCACAGATCAAGCAAAAGTTATGATTGATGATCTTGCAAAATTTGGCGCGCCCGTTATGCTTTTTTCTGGTGGAGAGCCTATGGTTCGCAAAGATATGCCAGAGCTTGCAAAGTATGCAACTACAAAAGGTATGCGTGCTGTTATTTCTACAAATGGCACATTGATTACTCGTGAGAAAGCAAAAATCCTTAAGGAAGTTGGGCTTTCTTATGTTGGTGTTTCTCTTGATGGTGGCGAAGATATACATGATGCGTTTCGTGGCGTAAAAGGTTCTTACAAGAAAGCTCTTGAGGGTCTTGATTATTGTAGGGAAGAAGGCATTAAAGTTGGACTTCGCTTTACTATTAACAAAAGAAATGCAGCTGAAGTTCCTAAAATATTTACTCTTATGAAAGAAAGAGAAATTCCTCGTGTTTGTTTTTACCACCTTGTGTATTCTGGCCGTGGTAGTGAACTTATTAAGGAAGACTTGTCCCATACAGAAACACGCGCGATGGTAGATTTGCTTATGGATGAAACACGCGCTTTATACGATGCTGGTTATGAAAAAGAAGTACTTACTGTTGATAACCATGCTGATGGTCCTTATTTATGGATGCGTTTATTGAAAGAAAATCCAAAGCGTGCTGCAGAAGTTTTTGAGCTTCTTAAATTTAATGAGGGCAATAGCTCTGGCCGTGGTTTTGGCTGTATTTCATGGGATGGCAAAGTCAGCGCTGACCAGTTTTGGCGTCATCATGTCTTTGGAAATGTACTTGACCGTCCTTTTTCTGAAATTTGGACAGACCCAAATATCGAATTATTACACAAACTAAAAGACAAAAGACCTCATGTTAAAGGCCGATGTGCTAAGTGTCGTTTCCTTAGTATTTGTGGCGGTAATTTTAGAGCACGTGCGGAAGCTATTTACGATGACGTATGGGCTGAAGATCCTGCTTGTTACCTCACTGACGAAGAAATTGCTATTAGATAATTATAGATGATGAGAAAAGAAGAAGGAATTATGAAAATAACGCCCTTCTTCTTTTCTTTATCTGTTTATATTTAGACTTGACTTTATGCGTATTTAATACTATTCTCTCAATACGTAATTGTTACGCCCTGTTATTTGATGAATGATTCAAATCAAAGGGCGCTTTTTTTGTTATAAGTATGAAGGAATAAAACATGAGTAGCATACCTATTTCCGTTCAAGGTTATCAAAAACTAGAACAAGAATTAGACAGACTTAAGAAAGAGCGTCCAGCTGTTATTCAAGCGATTAAAGAGGCTCGTGAAGAGGGTGATCTAAAAGAAAACGCTGGTTATGATGCAGCCCGAGAACGCCAAGGATTTTTAGAAGCTCGTATATCTTATATCGAGTCTAAAATGCCTGAGTTTAATGTTGTTGATATTAATACTCTTCATAGTGAGAAAATTATATTTGGTGCTACCGCGAAAGTGGTTGACCTTGACACTGATGAAGAAAAAGAATTTACCTTGCTTGGTGCAGATGAAGCTGATTTTTCTAATGGCTCTATCTCTATCAATTCTCCTGTCGGAAAGGCTCTTTTAGGGCGTGAAATGGGTGATGAGGTGAGTATTGATATTCCTAAGGGAAGAGTGACTTACGAAGTTCTAAGTGTTGAATTTCGTGGCACGAAATAAATTAATACAGATTTAGAATCATAATATGATTACAAAAAAAGCCCTTTATAAGGGCTTTTTTTTATGCCTATGGAAGAGCATTATAAAAAACTATTCGCTATAATATTGCCAGTCTTTTATTTTAATATAATCGTTAAAAGAAGTTTCCCCACTTTCAATATTAGGGCTATAGGCAATTTGTATTTTTTTATCAAGCATTTCTTTTGGGTATTTATCTGCTTGAGACCATATTTTGACGGTCAAGGTTATGCCTGTTCCTATATCTTGCAAAACAAGTTTTACGTGTTTTTTCTGCATGCCAAATAAAGCATAGGTTTTCACCATAAGTGCTGGTGATAAGAAAATGGGCTCTTCATTACCAATCCCAAAGGGTTGCATTTCAAAAATTTCTTTGCGGAATGTATTATCTATCACTTCTGCAAAATCAAGTTCTCCATCAATTAAAATGGTTCTTTTGTGTTCTTGATTATTTGTAATAGTTCTAAAGTATTGTCTAAATTCTTCTTTGAAAGCTTTGAATGCGTCTTTGTGCACACGTAGACCGGCTGCCATTTTATGACCACCAAAGCTACCTAGGAACTGAGAGCAATGCACTAAACCTGCATGTAAATCAAAGCCATTTGTTGAGCGTGCAGATGCTTTCCAATCATTTCCGTCTGTACAGAAAACAAAGGCTGGCTTATTGAACTTTTCGACAAGGCGGGAAGCGACAATGCCCACAATGCCTTGGTTCCACGTTTCACCATACACAAAAAGAACGGGTGAGTGGCTTTGCTCTTCTGCAAAAGAGAGCGCTTCCTCAGTCATTTTTCGTTCTTCTTTTCTTCTTGTTTCATTATGTTCGTCGAGTTTTTGCGCAAATTCTAAAGCTTGATGTTTGTCGGTAGATGTAAAAAGTTCTACTCCAAGCCCTGCATTTGCCATGCGGCCTGCGGCGTTAATTCGAGGGGCAAGTGTAAAAACAATTTGTTTAGGGCTTAATACATCGTGCACATTATGTTTGCTCACGGATTTTAATGCTGCTAAACCAGTTCTTTGTGCGTCTTTAATTTTGAGAAGTCCATTTTTTACCAAAATTCGATTTTGCCCTTCAAGTGGCACCATGTCTGCGAGAGTTCCGAGCGCCACAAGGTCAAGGCATTGTCGCATATCAAATTTGTTCATTTGAAGCTTTTGGCTGAGAATGGTATTTACTTCCGCCATAAGAAAAAAAGCAACCCCAACCCCAGCGAGATTATTGCAAGGACAGTCCGCAAGACGAGGGTTACATAAAGCATGTGCGTTTGGGAGCTGTTCTGGGGATAAGTGGTGATCGGATATAATGACTATCATATTGCGATCAATAGCTTTTTGTACTTCTTTTATATCTGAAATACCGCAATCTACTGTTAGTAAAATGTTCGCACCATCGTCAGCTAATTTGTCAATGTATTTTTCATTAAGCCCGTAACCTTCAGAAATTCGTTCAGGTAAGTGCCATAAAGGGAAGAAGCCATAATGTCTGAGCACTTCAAGAACAATAGAAACTCCCGTGACACCATCAACGTCGTAATCACCCCATACGGCAAGCTTTTTTCCTGCAATTAGGTTGTCGGCTATAAGCAGCGCTGCTTTACTAATGTCTGGCCATTTTTCAGGTTGGTCGAGATAGCGCAAATGAGGAGATAAAAACTTATTAATTTGCTCTTCACAGCTCATGCCTCTTTCCCATAGGATAGAAGCACACCGTGAGGATATGCCAATATTCACGCCGAAATCTTTCGGCATGACGGCATTATCTTCACGTTTTCGTTGTAGCCAATTTTTCATATACCCTTATGATGCACTTGTATTTGTAGTCGGTGCTTGAGCAGGGGCTTGAGCTTGAACTTGTGCTGCCGCAGGTGCTTGTGCAGCCGCAGGTGCTTGTGCTGCCGCAGGTGCTTGTGCAGCCGCAGGTGCTTGTGCTGCCGCAGGTGCTTGAGACGCAGGTGCTTGTGCTGCCGCAGGTGCTTGAGCTTGAACTGGTGCAACCGCAGGTGCTTGAGCAGGGGCAGGAGTAATTGAGTCTGCTTGTTCTGCGGTGATGAGTTTTTTAGCTTTTAGCCAAGCAACAAATTTTAGGGCAAGATCATTACGAGGATCAATTTCAAGTGCTTTGATAACATGTTCAAAGCAGGTGTCTACCTTTTTTTGTTCAAGGTAAACACGTGCTATATTAAGATGTAAATTTTCGTCTGTT
>CAMQVJ010000098.1 GCA_947038175.1 uncultured Desulfovibrio sp. | reverse complement strand
TTTGCCTCTCTAACTCTCCACCAAAGGACATGATGTCCTTTGGAAACCTCATATATTAGTATTTCTTGCACTCTCTCACTCATAAAAAAGACCTCTTCTTTATAAAAGAAAAGGTCTTTTTATTCTACTCTTTATAGTAGTCAAATTTCGTCATTAAAAAGCGAAATGTTCTTTTTCTGACTCTTCAATATTCATAGAATTAAAGAATTCTTCATTGATAGACAATGCATTCACAAGTTCACCACTAAGAGCTAAAAGACGATACGCACCAACGGTGATATTACCCTTTGCGGTCAATTCTTCGGTAGCAGAACTAAAGTATTCACTTTCAACATCAAGAATATCAGAAAGACCTCTTACGCCAATATCAAATTGTTCTAAGTAGGCAATACGTGTTTCACGGTTGTAAAGTTTCGCCTTAGCATAAAATGCTTGCTGTTCAGTAGCAGAAATATATTGAGAATAGGTATCATCGATTTCACGCTTAAGCTCATCCATGAAATTCATAACAGTCTGACGACTTTCTACGACACGTGAATTTGCAGCTCGCACACTATTAACATCTGCAAAACTACTAAACAAATTCCAGTTCATTTGCACACGAGCATCAAATGATTTTTGATAATCGGTGTCACGTCCGTCTGTATTTCTATCAGAATAGCTAGGGCCAACTTCCAAATCCACTCTAGGGTGAAAGCCTGATTTTACGAGCTCTTTGCTGTATTTTGCTGCATCAATATCGTACAAATAGGCTCTAATTTTGGGATTAGTCAAGCTTGCTTGTCTATACGCACTTTCAGCGTCTGCATAAAAAACATCAGGAAAAGCAACTTCTTCTAAATGTACAGGAGGATAGATACCTGTAAGACGGTAATACTGAGCTTCCGCCAAACGTAATAATTCTATATTTTGAGACAAAGAAGCACGAGCTCGAAGCAAGCGGCCTTGAGTTTGTGTTACGTCAGAAGCAGGGGCAGCACCAAGTTCAACACGTTCTCTTTGTGAACCAAGAATTTTAAGGTGCATAGCAACATTTGTTTCTGCTAAATCTACGATTAAGCGGCGACGGTTTACGTCAATATGAGCAATAATCGCATCCAGTGTAAATGTGGTAGCGTTATCAAAGACTCGAGCAGTAAGGGAATCAACCGTTGCTATACCTTCGTTTACACGGCTTCTTGTGGAAAAACCGTCCCACAAAGGCTGTGTAATAACAAGACGAACAGAGCCACCAGGGTGCATACCTGTTTCAGCTCCGCCAAGGACACCACCACTTTGCCTATGGTCATAACCATAATCACCAATGAGATCAAGGCTTGGTCCGTAGCCAGCTTTTGCCTTACGAACTTCATACTTTGCCGTTTCACGGTTAGCACGAATAATCTTCAAGCCACGATGTCTTTTCAAAGTCATGTTAATGGTATTTTGGAGAGATACAGGAGCGCTAGGGTCAAATTCTTCCACTTCAGCAGAAAGACCGCCCCTCTTTTCATAAACAGGGACACTTATAACCTCTTCAGCTACGTCTTCACCAGAGACAGAAACCTCTTCTTCAACGATAGTATCAGTAGCTACCTCTTCTTGAGACAGGGACACATCATCGCTTTTGCTACACGCAGAAGAAAGCACAGTCAAAGATAATAACAGCGCAACGGATAATTTACTCATAAACACTCCAATATTTTTTGCTAAGACCATCACATATAAATTTAATATTATATAGAAATATGTACCATTTAGGAACAATATAACGTATTAAAAATCACAAAAGTAATTACTTACCCCGAAGGTATATCATGAAATATAACAGATAGCAATAACTAGCTTATTTCAAAAAACAAAAAAATCTGCATTATCAAAAAAACAGGTATGCCTCTAGCAATAAGGCTTACTTTGCATTCATCCGCTCAATAAAGGAATTTATTTCAGCAGACTGTTCGCCTAATTGTTGTACTGCAAGGTTGGATTCATTCATCATTTCTAGCGTATCTTCTGCTATCTTTTTCACTTGAAAAACAGAATTTGTCACTTCCGCAGAAATATGAGTTTGTTCCTCACTAATGGATGCTATGGAACGAGCTTCATTATCCACCTGATCAACCATAGCAACAATACGCTGCAAGGCTTCCCCGCACTGCTCCACAATTTTGGTAACCTCATGAATATTTTCAAAAGCTAAATCCATTCGAGAAACATTCACTTCGGAACTTTCTTGAATAGCCGTTATAGCACTGCCAACACTTATGGTGGAATTCATTGTTTTTTCCGCAAGCTTACGCACTTCATCAGCAACCACAGCAAAGCCTCGCCCTGCATCTCCTGCACGAGCCGCTTCAATGGCAGCATTGAGCGCTAGAAGATTCGTTTGGTCTGCAATATCAGAAATAACAAGCATAATTTCATTAATATTCTGTGCATGTCGAGATAAATCACCCATACCATCTTTCAATGTTACGGAATCATCTCTCACACTTACAATAGCAAGTTTACACTTTTCTGTTAAGCGAGCACCTTCAATAGCCTCTTCTTTTGCACTTGCGGATAAATCTGCACTTAGGTTTGCATTCTCAGCCACACGAAGCAAGGCCGCATTAACAGAGGCAACATCTTCAACCGCTTTTGAAATTCGAACCGCTTGATCTTGCGCACCATAGGAAGCATTTTGCACCTGCACTGCAATATTTTCAACAGCACCCGATGCAGAAGCAAGAATACCCTCAAGGTCTGCTGCTTGCTGCTTCGATTCGTTTATATGCGCCCCTAGCGACTGAATCATATTTTTTATAGACTGATTCATCTGTTGCATTTCTATACAAAAATCACTGGAATCTATGTCATACCGTAAATCTTTGTCTGTAATTTCTATCGCGGCTTTTGCCATAATCTCTAACGGTTTCACCTGTGCACGTATAATCCATACGAGCGCAAATAAAATACCAAAAAAGGTCATGAGTGCAGAAACACCAACAACAAGAAGCATGAAGCTTGACTGCGCAAGCACCTCTGCTTCTGGAACGGCAACGACTAAATACCAATATTTTCCCGATGTGCCTAAACTAATAGGAGTATACACCGCATACTGATTTTCCCCATTGGAATCCAAGCAAATATGTTGAACCTTTTCACCACGCTGTAACGCTTCTACGGTTTCAGGATCATCTTTAATATGAGCAAAATGCGCTCTTTCCGCAGGATTTTCGTTTGAGTGAGCGATCAAACCAATCTCTTGATTAATCAGAAACGCATAACCAGAATTATAAGGCTTAATGCTCTTAATAATTTCTGAAATAAACTTAATATCAAGGTCTAAAACAAACACACCCTGAAATTTATCATCAATAACCACAGGGCTTGCAACGGTGCTTATAAGCTTATCTTTTCCATTAATTTTATACAGATACGGATCTGTTACTATTTGCCTTTTCTCATGCTTTACCACAGGATACCATTTAGATTCATCAAGACCATAAAGAAGCCCAAGGCCATCTACTCCATCAAGGTACGGACGAAAACGCCCTTGCGCATCTGTACTTGCACTATAGATTTCAGGACTCTCTAACTCGTCAAAAATATCACTTTCTAGGGCAAATCCCCCTCCGCTAAACCTTGGGTGGCCGTCAAGGTAAGCACGCACAAGAAGCATAAGTGATGCACGGCTAAAAGGCTGCTGATCCTCTTTCATTCTTTCAACAAAATGAGCCATATCTTCGGCAGAATGGGTCGCAAGTGCAAGTATTGCCGCAACATCATTTGTATACTTCTCCGACAAGACTTGTAGCTCTTTTTCTGCAAGAGTACTCATAACCGTGTTACTGTGGTACATATTAAAAAAACCGAAGCAAGAGAGAACGAACATTAAAAGTACGCTCACTGGCACTACAATCTTATACATAATTGTTTTATTTTGTTTCTTTTTCATGGTAATATCCTAATAAAAAACACGTTCAAAAAGACATTTCAACTCATTCACTCATCTATATAAAATCAAAAGATAGTAAGAAAGAATGTAGCACACGTATAAATCTCTCTAATAAAAGAACGGAGGCGAAAAGGTCTTGTCCGCCTGCCCTGCATTCATTTTCTCATGTACAAATTGTACACACAAAAATAATACAGACAAGTTCTTAATGACATATTCTTCCATTCATTATATTTATCGACAAAAGAGGCTATTACTTTACGTGAAAATCATTGAACTGTACAGAAGAATACAAAGAATACCAAAGCAATTTACGCAAAAGAGAACTCTTTCAAAACACAATCAATAAAAACAAAATAAAACAAACACAAATAAACAAGAGAATCTTATGTCACAACTATCTAAAAACACACAATATCTTCAACTTGAAGACTATGACTATAATCTCCCTGAAGAGCTTATAGCTCAAGAGCCAAGCCAAAAACGAGAGCTCTCCCGCTTACTCGTTATAGACAAAAAAAATAATACATGGGAAGACGCATGTTTTTCAGAAATCATCAAAAAACTCCCTAAAAATGCGCTTATTATTGCAAATAACTCGCGGGTCGTCCCTGCAAGAGTTTTAGGAAACAGAGAAAGCGGAAGCAAAATAGAAATGCTTATCATAAGCCCCGTCCCCCTTCTTGAACAAAGTGCGACGGAAATAAAAGAAACAAAACGCCATTCCCACAAAGAAGAAAACACGCAAGAGCAAAACCTTTTGTCAGCCTCAAGTGATACCCATCAAAACGAAGAAGCTAGCCCCACCCAAAAGATACAAAAATCTGCTGTGGCTCAAGTTCTTTTAAAAGGGGCGAAGCGAGTTAAAATAGGTGAAGAAATTACTTTTCACACCTTGAACATCAAAATCATAGAAAAACAAGATTTCGGTAAACATATCGTGGAGCTCTCATGGCACGGAAGCCTTGTGGAAGAACTTGAAAAATATGGTTCTCTTCCCCTACCCCCTTATATAAAACGCCCCGAAGGGCCTAATAACCACGATATGAGTCGATACCAAACGGTCTACGCTAACGATGCACAATCTGGCTCCGTCGCCGCCCCTACTGCGGGTTTGCACTTTACAAAAGAAATACAAAAAGAACTCCTAGAAAACGGCTTTCTCTGGGAGGAAGTGACCTTGCATGTGGGCTATGGCACGTTTAGCCCTGTTCGAGCAGAAAATATTCGTGAACACGATATGCACGCTGAATATGTTGAAATACCTGAAAAAACTGCAAAGGCTATCATAAAAGCTAAAGCAGAAAACCGCCCCATAATCACCATAGGGACAACCGCAACAAGAAGCGTGGAAGGTATGGCGCAGGCATATCACAACTATAAAACAAAGGGTGCTTGTAGTGATTTTACTATCAATACAATAAGCCCCCATAAGCCACCTTCTAACACAGAAAAAATCACACAGAAACAGGAAGAAACAGAACACGACCATATACTCCCTGCCGCTGGTTGCTTTGGATATACCAATATTTTTATTTACCCTGGCAAAGAGTTTAAGGTCATCGATGGGCTTCTTACTAATTTCCATTTACCAAAATCTTCCTTGCTCATGCTCGTGTGCGCTTTTGCTGGCTATGAAAAAACATTAGAAGCCTACAAACACGCCATAGAAGAAAAATATCGTTTCTTTTCCTATGGCGACGCTATGCTCATTAGACCTTAACTTGAATCTTTCTTTTCCTGTTTTCTCTATTGCAGACTTAACACCATACCCAAAAGAGACAGCTCTTTTCTCTCATATAATAAGAACAGCCCCTCAGCACGTGACATTATTCACCTGAGGATAAATAAAAAGGACGTTCTAAAAACAGCTCTTTGCTTGCTTTCTTTTAAAAAATACTGTAAATTTCTTACAGATTTGGTTTAAATAATTTCAATCTAGGCATGTCATTCAATAACGAATGCATTACAGCACCTTAGCGATTAGGTATATAAAAGTACCCGTCCTTATTATTAGTGCAGATGTCTAGCGAAGGAAAAACAAATGGCTAAAAAATCTCGCCCTACATATATAGTTGCTTTCACCCTTTTTGTTGTGGGAATTGCTTATATGGTTTGGTCTGGAATTTCTCAGAATAGCGTCTATTTTTTAAACGTATCTGAAGCGCTTGCTATGGAAAATAAAGAATTTGGTGCTGCACGCCTTTTTGGCACAGTATCCAAAAACGACCTTTCCTATGCTGAAGACGGATTAAGCGTAAAATTTCAGCTCATTGATGCGCAAAGTGCAAATGATTTTATTGTGGTAAATTACAAAGGTTCTATACCAGACACCTTTGACGCTGGCGCTGAAGTTATTGTTGAAGGCATTATGCAAGACAACTCTTTTCACGCAAAAAGCCTCATGACAAAGTGTCCCTCTAAATACGAAAAAGAAAACCGTGAACAAAAAGCATAATTGATTGCTTTTTACTCCGCTTTTCATTTTTCCGCTTTTTCGTACTTGCTCCTCAAGCGTGTGTATTGTGACGCCATAGCACCTAATTATATTCGTACCCTACGAATACAATTTTGCCATTTATTACGTCAAAAAACCGCCCGCTTATCAAGAAGATTTTTTTCACACACTCTTTTAATCGCTTTATGCCATTTGGATAATTCATGACTGAACTTGCTACCTTATCTCATAATCTATTGCTGCTAACCTTAGTATTAACCATACTTGGCTGTGCTTTTAGTGCCTACCAACTTCTCTTCACTGACTCTCCCAAAAGTCTTTTTATTGAATACGCAAACACCCTTATTACAATTATTTATATTTTTGTATCTCTTGTTTTATTCTATGCGTTTTATTCCTATGAGTTTAGCTTTCAATATGTAGCTAACTATAGTGATACAAGCCTGCCTCTTTTTTACAGGCTTACAGCTTTTTGGGGTGGACAAGCTGGGTCATTGCTCTTTTGGGCTCTAAGCGTTGTTCTTTGTGGTATTATTTTTCAAAGCACGCCTTCTTACAAAAATCTTTCCAACGAAACCCGTTGTTGGTATTTACTTTTTTATTTTATTACCATCGGTTTTTTCTCTCTTTTACTCACCACTCACAATAATCCTTTCATACTTCTCAACCCTGTGCCTTCTGATGGACAAGGATTAAATCCCCTACTCCAACACCCAGGCATGATTTTCCACCCTCCTTTGCTTTTGCTCGGTTATGGTGGTTTTACCATTCCAGCGTGTCTTGCCCTTGCACAGGCAATGTCTGCTAACAGCGCTTCCTTAAGCCGTGAACTTCCTTGGTATAAATACACCATGGAAATTATGCTTGGTGCGTGGTTGTTACTTTCTGCCGGCATCATTCTTGGTGCATGGTGGGCATATATGGAACTTGGCTGGGGCGGTTATTGGGCTTGGGATCCTGTAGAAAATGCATCCCTTGTTCCTTGGTTTTTTGCAACCGCAGCTATCCATCTAGGTCTACTAAACTCATACAGAAATAAAGCTGAAAGATTTCACACTCTCATAATGGGTCTCACCTATGTTTCTGCGCTTTTTGCCACATGGCTTGTGCGTGGTAATGTTGTTGCCTCTGTCCATGCTTTTGGTGGTGGTGGCCTTGGCCCTATTCTCGGTACCTATGTTCTCATCACAGCGGCAGCCGTTTTTGTTATCTCTGCCATGATGCCTAAAAAAGGCAATGAACTTGGCGGCCCTGAAACTCGTGAAGGCCTCACTGTTTCCACGTCTATCCTACTTATCACCATCAGTATCATTATAATGATAGCAACCCTTTGGCCTGTTATCAGTGTTATCCCAAGTCAAATACTAGGTGAACCTGCTCCTACATCTATGGGGCTCGGTGTCGAGTTTTATAATAATGTTATCTTACCTTTATTAACACTTATCATCGCTTTACTCATGGTTTGCCCTTGGGTTTCATGGAGTGGTGAACTGCATAACAAGAAATTCTTTGGCCTTGTTATACTTGCTTTCCTTGCAAGTATGGCATTAGGTTGGACAGTTTTTGAGATACATATCCCCTTAGCTCTTCTTGCCTCTAGCGTATCCGTAACATGCATACTAAGCTGGTTACTGTATATTTATGATCAAAACTTCAATAAGCTCTCCCCTGCACTTGTCCATATCGGCCTTGCCATGATGGGGCTTGGTGTCGCTATTTCTGGCCCTTATCAAATAGAGCAAGATGTGGCTATCAAGCGTGGAGAAAGTGTTTCTATCGACGGTTTTGATGTTAAATTAAATGAAATTTACACTGTCCCTGTTTACAGCGATGCTGTTTTTGTCATCACAAAAGGCGGCAAGTCAGACACCTTATCACTAAGATATCAGCAGCCTATACGTGTAGGAGATTACACCCTTGAAGTAGCTGACCTCATTGATAACAGAACAGGCGACCACGGCAGAGATGTTGACCTTATCGTCACCAATAAAGGTGAACAGCCCATAGTTATTCCGCTTGTCCAGTTCACAGCAAAACAAATCGCAGATTTCACCGTAGAAGTGAAAGAAATGAATCTCAATCGCTACAGCTTTTTTGAAGCAGAATTACTCGTTTCTAAAAATGGCAAAGAACTTGGTTCATTATTACCCCAAATACGTAAGTATGCGACACATCCAAATAACAGATACAGCGAAGCAGTGACTATTCCCTCCCTTGGAAAAGAAATCTACGCCACCTTCTCAGGTATAGACAGCCAAGAAAGAGGACGCATGAGAATACTCATTCAGCCTCTTATCAATTGGATTTGGATCGGTGGGATTATTATGTCCCTTGCTCCAATTCTCAGCATTCTTGGACTCAGCAATC
>CAMQVJ010000097.1 GCA_947038175.1 uncultured Desulfovibrio sp. | reverse complement strand
GGTGGGATTATTATGTCCCTTGCTCCAATTCTCAGCATTCTTGGACTCAGCAATCACCGCAAAAGAAAGAAATTCGAAGCCTAAAAAAACTAACAACTTTTCCCTTTTTTCTTTTCTGGGGGAAACCCCATTTTTTTGAAAAAAATGAGGTTTCCCCCAGACCCCCTTCCTGAAAAAACAAATTACTAACTATAAGATGAATATGCGGGATTCCAAAGGGGATCATCCCCTTTGGTCGCCGAAGGCATCTTTTTAAAAACCTGAAAAAACAAATTACTAACTATAAGATGAACATGCAGGATTCAAAAGGGGATCATCCCCTTTTGTCGCCGACGGCATGCCTTCATCCCTCTTGGTCGCCGAAGGCATCTTTTTAAAAACTTGTTCATTATGGAATAAATATACCTGTGAAACCCCCTTGTATAACATTTGAGAACGTCAGCAAAATGTTCGATATGCGTTTATTATATAAAAACGTAAATCTTGAGCTGTGCCCGTCAAATGTAGTCTTGCTCACGGGCAATAATGGCACGGGGAAATCCACTTTTTTGCGTATGGCGGCAGAGCTTTGCCTTCCTAGTCATGGGAGCATCACGTGCCATGTGCCTAAGCAGCAGTGTGCTTATTTGGGGCATGCTACGTTTATTTATTCTCAGCTCACGGCTTATGAAAACTTAGAATTTTGGACACAGGCTGTTTCGGGAAAGAAACCGCACGAATCTGAAATTCTTTCTGCGTTGAGACAGGTGAATCTTGAAAAATTCGCTTATGACCCTGCAGGTATTTTTTCAAGGGGTATGTCACAGCGCCTTAATATCGCACGTGTTATTCTTCAAAACCCGTCTTTTCTCTTATTGGACGAACCAAGCACGGGGCTAGATACGGAATCAAAAAATATTTTTTATAGATGTATACAGAGCTTTGCGGAAAAAAAGGCTTGCATTTTGTGGGTAAGCCATGACGCAGAGGCTGACAGTGTGTACGCTACTCATCGCATGCATATTGAAAAGCAGCATGTGGATTTTCAGGAACTAACGAAGAGGCAAATGAGAGAAAATGGCGACGGTGTAGCAAATAGCACGGAGAGTGCGCCATGCTAAAAACTGCCCTGCTTATTGCTCAAAAAGATTTGCGTCTTATTCTGACACGAAGTGCAGGACTTTCGCAGGCCTTGTTGCTTGGTCTTTTGCTTGTTTTTCTTTTTAGCCTTTCTTTGCAAACGGGGGAAAAACTTTCTCCACAGGCTGCCTCTACTATGTTTTGGCTTTCTTCTGTTTTTTGCCAAGTTCTTATTTTTCAAATGCTCTATGCCCTTGAAGAGCAAAATAGCGCCCGTGTTGGTTTGCAGCTTTTGCCAAGTCAGGTGCAAGCTGTTTGGCTTGGTAAGTTTTTGGCAGGCATGCTTTTACTGTTGATTGCGCAAGTTATTTTTATACCTGCCATGTTTGTTTTCCTCAATCAATCTTTAGGTTTTTATCTTTTCCACGCTTGTGTGGGTATATTGTTAACTGATATTGGTATTTGTGCTTGCGGCTCACTTTTGGGTGCTCTTTGCGTTGGGCAATCGGGTAAGGAATCCATACTCAGTATTATTCTTTTTCCTTTGCTTGTTCCTTTGCTTTTAGCGGCTATTCGTTTGTCTTCTCTTGGGCTTGCGGATTTAAGTGAAATACCTTCCGTGGTAGACCACGCAGAAATTTTGCGTTGGCATGGGCTTGCTCTTGCTTTCGATGCTCTTTTTTGTTCTGCTGCGCTTGTACTTTTCCCTTTTTTATATAATGGAGATGACTCATGAAAAAATACGCTTATATGGCGCTTATAGGCGTTCTATGTTTAGCTTTTTCCCAGTTTTTAATATATGATTATGCACCCACTGAAAGAACTATGGGGTATGCACAAAAAATATTTTATTATCACCTGCCTTTGGCGTGGTGGTGCTTTGTTAGTTTCTTCATATCCTTTGTGAGTGCCATTTTATATCTTTTCAAAAAAAACATGTGCTATGATAGATTGAGCGCTGTGAGCGCTGAAATTGGTTTTCTGCTTGCCACCCTTACTCTTGTTACTGGCTCTATTTGGGGCAGACAATCTTGGGGCGTTTGGTGGACATGGGATCCACGCCTCACCACCACGCTTGTTCTTTGGTTTATATACGCCGCGTATTTAGTGGTGCGAACCATGGCTATGCCAAACGAAAAACGGGCGGCAGTCAGTGCTGTTATTACGATTATTGGATTTTTAGATGTCCCTCTTGTCTTTTTTTCCGCAAGATTGTGGAGATCAATCCACCCTGCGGTTTTTGCCTCAAAGGGCGGAGGGCTTGAAGCTGAAATGGTGCATACCGTCATTTTTTGTGTGCTCACTTTTGCCTTTATTTACATTCCGCTTTTGGCTTTTAGGCTCAAACAGGTTCAACAATTACAGAGTATGGAAACCCTTCGTACTCGTATGTTATATGAAGAGAATTAGGATTTTAAACTTTTATTATAGATTGCTTTAGAAAGGATTATTTATGAATGCTATTCAAGCTCTTACGTATGCAAATATTGCCATTTGGCTTGGCATTGGTGCTTATTGTTTTTTTCTTGCAAAGAAACAATCAGAAATGGATCGTCGTTTAAATTCGCTTATATTGCAAAGTAAAACAGAAAACGATGCTTAGAAGAAAGATGAGAGATAGAGTTTAGAACTTTATTCAATTGCTTTTTTTGGGGACTTGAATTCCCCGTACTTTATATTAACAAAAAACTTCTTCAAAATAGGGAGAGAACATGTCTTCAATAGAAAAAAAGAACAAAGGCCGCATAGTCATTTTATTCGCACTTATAGGCGTATTCGCTATGGTGTATGTCAGCTATTCTTACAAAACAAAGCATAATCACAGCGTAGCAGAAAGCATAGCAGAAGTCGCACCAAAAGAAAAATTTCAAGTAGTTGAAAGCGTTGATAGTGCTGACACTAACAACGAAAAGAGTGCTGAAAGCATGGCACAAAATGATGCCGTAGCAAGCAAGGAAAGTCATAAAAACACAACTCCTAGCTTGCCAAAAGACGCCAAACTGCCAGCTAATATTCCTCCTGCCATGTTAAAAGCCATGCAAGAGCGTGGCATGGATATTGATGATTTACGTGGCAATGCTAAATCTGGTTCTATGGGTAAAGGCTCTATGGGTAATATGGGCGCTGGCACAGATGGCACTATGGCTGCTAATATGGAAGGTAAGAATTTTCCTGAAGCTATGCAAAAGGCTCTTGCAGAACGCAATGCACAGCAAGCGAATCAAGCGAATCAAGCGAATAACCCAAATGCTGTAGGAGCTGGCGAGACTGCCCACAACGACACACAAAAACAATTCCCTGCTTTTATTTATCAAGCCATTAAGCATGTGGAAAACCACCAAAATAACGAACAAATCGCTCAGATTAAACTTTATTTAGATACACTTGAAAAAGACCCTCTCCATGTTCAAACTCTTATAAACTTTTCCAACCTTTTTCTTTCCCATAATGAAATTCAAGGGGCAACATATTTCCTCGAAAAAGCAAGTGTGACAACACCATCAGATCCAGAGATTGCCTACCTTTACGGAAAAGCGCTCAGCAAAAATTTTGATTCTGAAGAAGCCGCTGCACAGTGGGAACGCTCTCTCGCTATTCAAGAGAGTGCCCTTGTACGCTACGATTTAGCTCTTCTCTATCGCTATCAGCTCAACAAAGCAGAGCTGTCAAAAGAATATTTAGAGAAAGCCCTTGCAACACCAGACATAGACTCTACTCTCAAAGGTGCGATCGCAAGAGAGCTCAAGAGATAAATTTCATGCACTCCCAAAGGACAATTTAATCGAATAAGAACAAACATTTTACAAGAGAAAAGAAACAATGCAAATCCGTAATGTACTTTTTGTGCTGGGCTTTTTAGCCACCTGTATTGCACTCTGTCTTATTTTGCCTATAGGAATTTCTCTTCTATATCAAGAATATGATATTGCGCTTAAACTAGCCTTGTGTTTGGGCATAGCCATCGCAAGTGGTGTTGTTTGTTCTTATATTTTTCGCCCAAGTGAAAAAGTCCAACTAAAGCTCACCACACGAGAAGGTGTTGCGGTGGTTGGACTGTTTTGGTTCTTTGCAACCTTTATATCAGCCCTACCGTATTATTTTATAACCGATGTTTCCTTTGCCTCTGCTATATTTGAAGCCGCATCAGGGCTCAGTACAACAGGCGCAAGTGTTTATAGCGATATTGAATCCTTACCCTATGGGCTTCTCTTTTGGCGAAGTCTCACACAGTGGATGGGCGGACTTGGAATTATTGTTTTTTCCTTGGCATTATTACCCTTTCTTGGTGCAGGAGGCATGCAACTTTATCGAGCAGAAGCTTCAGGTGTCACAAAAAACAAAATAGCTCCTCGCATGGTCGACACCGCAAGATCACTTTGGGGGATTTATATTGTCCTCACTCTGCTTTTATGGCTTTTACTCACCTTACAGGGAATGACGTCTTTTGACGCCATAAACCACGCTTTTACAACCCTTGCGACGGGTGGATTTTCCACAAAAAACACCTCACTCGCTGGCTTCTCGCCTCTTATACAGTGGACAATTATATTATTTATGTTCTTGGCAGGTATCAATTTTAGCTTGCACTTTCTTTTCTTGCACCAAGGGCCAAAGGCTTATACACAAAATGAGGAGTGTATCTATTATACTCTCTTTATTTGCACAGGTATTTTCGCTATTGCGACCTATCTTTACTTCGATAGCACACAAGCTCAAAGCTTAATCGGTGAAACGGCCGTGCCTTATTCCATCGAAAGGGCGCTTCGAGATGCGAGTATGCAAGTAGTTTCTCTCATCACAACAACAGGCTTTGCGACTGCCGACTATCTCTACTGGCCACTTATCACGCAAGGTATACTCCTCTTGTATCTCGTTACGGGTGCTTGCGCTGGTTCCACCGCTGGTGGTATTAAAATGATGAGAATAGTGCTTAGTTTCAAACTTATTGGAAATGAGATCAATAGATTATCTCACCCCCATGTTGTTGAACGAATCAAAATGAATGGAACGTCCATAAACTCCGACGTGCTCAAAGGTGTTTCCACTTTTGTTATTCTTTATTTCTTCTCCAATATTTTAGGAACACTGACACTACTCGCTTGTGATTACGACCTTGTCACCTCCATAACCGCTGTACTTACATGTATCTCCAATGTTGGCCCTGGCTTTGGAAACGTTGGCCCTGCGTTCAATTTTGGTTTTATGAATGATTTTGCCCTTTCCGTACTTTCCGTACTTATGATTTTTGGGCGTTTAGAATTACTCACTATACTACTCTTGCTGACACCAAAATTTTGGCGTATCTAGCTTAGCATACATATTTTGCTCAAACACAAAGATACTATTTCGCTCAAAGAAAATAATTGTGTGGAACTCTAAAATTATATATCATCGTTAAAACAAAGAGGTAATTCATGAAAAATATAAAAAGATGTCTCATCATTGCAAGCGCCTTATTTCTTAGCGCTTGCTCCCTTTCAGGAACGAACACTAACCCTTTTGCATCAAGCACAACGGTTACCAGTGTTTACACAAGTCAGTTCCCTGACGTCCCCGTTCCTATGGATATGAAGGTTGACGCAAAAAGCACCCTTACTACTATCAGCTCTAACGGCGAAAAAGTAGGAAGAGAATATTTTTCAGGAAGAATCGAACACAATTCCCTTGGTGCTGCTATGGCTCATAATTTAAAGAGTCAAGCATGGACTATGATTGGCATCGTGCAAGGAAAACACACACTACAGCTCTATCAAAAAGGCTCTCGTTTCCTCATTGTAACTATTGATGATACTGCTTTAGGGTCAAATATGGAATTTTGGATGATCAATCGACTCAATCCAACTAATGGGGGCATGGTACAAGAAATGTTCAGCGTCCCAGCAACGGATTTTGACAGTAATACATCTACGTCAAGTAGTTCTATCTCTGTAACACCGATTACTCCAACCCCTAGCAATCCACCTGCATATAATGCGCCCGTTCCTCCCGTTCAGAGCAATGAAGCCAAAAGGGCTGTACCTGCGCCTGTAAAACAAGAAACGAACGCAACACCCCCTGCACCTGTAACAACGCCAACTGCGGATAATACAGGCAATGCAAGTAATACAGATAATTTTGATAGTTTTGGTTCAGACTCTCTTTTTAAATAGGATGTATTTCTAAATTAATAAAATTTTAGAAAAATACCTTTGGAAGCCCTTATAGTTTTGTATATCAAAGTTTTTCGAGAGATAGGTTTTTAGGGAAAGCAAGCAATTTGCAAACACACCCTCATTTAAAAACAGAAAGAGAATAATCATGTCTCAGCAGTATCCATGTTTTTTGCATTACACTAATAAACATCTTCATCTTGGTATTTGTGGCTCTGTAGCCGCTTATAAGATGGTTGATCTTATGCGACGTTTTCAGGAATGTGGTATTTTGGTCAGTGTAACGCTCACCCCATCAGCACAAAAATTTATCAGCCCTTTGACCTTTGAATCTCTCGGTGCAAGTATTATTTATACGGAAATGTTTAAAAATGACACTCCGTTTGCCCACCTCGAGCCAGGCCAAATGAGTGATGCCATGCTTATCGCGCCAGCAAGCGCCGCCACTATCTCCCGTCTAGCAACGGGGGCAGCGGACGAAATGCTTGCATGTCAAGCTCTTGCTTTTGATGGGCCTATCATGATTGCTCCTGCCATGAATTCAAAAATGTGGGCGAACCCTGCTACCTCACATAATGTAGAAACCCTCATAGAGCGTGGTTATTTCATTACAGAACCTGAAACAGGTTTACTCGCTTGCCAAGAAACAGGGCTAGGGCGACTTGCTGATTTACGACAAATTTATTTAGACACACTGAAACTGCTCACAGATCAAGATTTATTTGGCAAAAAAGTCCTCATTACCCTTGGGCCTACCCAAGAAAAATGGGACGCTGTGCGAGTGTGGACGAATAATTCCACAGGAAGCATGGGAATGGCCTTTGCCCTTGCGGCATGGCTACGGGGTGCAGAAGTGCATGTTGTTGCAGGTCCAGTTCACCAGTTTATGCCAAAAGATGAAAGCTTTTTCCGATACGATGTGGGAAGTGCGGAAGAAATGTACGACGCTTCGCATAAACTTTGGGAAGATATGGATATGGGGATTTTCACCGCTGCGGTAGCTGATTTTGCTCCCTGCTCTCATACGATTGACAAAGACCCCCTTTCTTCATCCATAGAAAATGAAGACGAAAAAGATAAGACAAGTAATGCAAGCGACACAACGGAAAAACACTTGAGCAGTTTTGATACCTCTTTTTCAAAAAAGAAATTCAAAAAAGAAAATCACGAAAAAGGTTTTGACATCCATTTTTCACCCAATAAAGATATTTTAAAAAGCCTTGGTGCTAAAAAAGAAAAACATCAAAAAATTATCGGTTTTGCCGCAGAATCAGGTTCATGCATGACGGAGCTTGGTGTCACCGTGCAAGCAAAACTTCTTGCAAAAAATTGCGATATTTTAGTAGGTAATTTCATCAGCGAAGCCATGGGCACTGAGGAAAATAGAAGCTTTGTGGCAACAAATACGGGCAAAGCAGAACAGTGGCCAAGTATGCCAAAAACATCTTTAGCGTGGGACTTACTCTCTCATTTAATTGGACTCTAATTTCATGTCTGGATTTTCTCCTACTCTTCACAGCCTGCGCCGCAACGGTTTGCACTCTTTGCTTTTTAATAACGATAAAAGGCGGGATGAACTATGCATAACAAGCAGCCCTATTTGCGATGAAAAAGGAAAAAACACCTATACAGAAAATCGTCCATTTAATGCATATGAGGCAAATAGGCAGGCAAACAATGCGCCTACGCAGGCTCGTCACTTTGAAGCAAAAAACACATCAGGAGACGTAAAGCAAGCGTTTACTTCTCACAGCGAACAGTTTTCTTCAAAGGCCTCAAGCACAACACAAGTGGCTAATCCCAATACACAAGCTCCGTATTCACAAGCTCCCCGTACTCCGTATAGCGCCCCTGCGCCTACGAACAATTCACAGTCAGCTCAAGGAATACAGGGAACACAAAACACAGCGCCCCAAGAAGCACAGACTAAAAAGAATAAAACACTGCCTCTTGAGAACTGGACAAATGAGTGGCTAAACGTACACAAGCGCTTTGGTTTACCCCGTGCAGAAAATACAGATTCTCAAATCCGTGTTGCCTGGACATATGCAGGGCTTGAGCAAGATGTTTTAGCCCCCACAAATCCCCAGCGCCAAGCGATTATTAAAAAATTAGTGGCCGAGCTCAATCACAAACAAGGCACACACAGTTTTATCCCTTATTCTTTACTCCATGAAGATAACTCTTCCTCCCTTGCCACCTATCAAGATGCGACTTTCTTTTGGTCTGTTATGCGTCTTGTGCGCCCAAGAGTTCTACTTATTTTTGGTTCAGTTGCCAGAGACGCACTAAATATGCCGAAGGTTTTAGTGCCTTTGCAAAAGATAAACATGGGCGCATTACAAATATTACAAATGCATAAGCCAGAAACACTGGCAGACGACGCAAATAATTATGCAACAACCCTCGCCTTCCTTCAAGAATATTTGAAATTTTGTCCTAAAAAACAAAGCTAGTGAAAGGCTCTGCCTAGGGGATTGAATCCCTTTAGTGAGAGGCAAAGCCCCCCACTCCCTCCGCCGAAGAGACTGAATCTTTTTAGTGAGAGGCTCTGCCTCCCAC
>CAMQVJ010000096.1 GCA_947038175.1 uncultured Desulfovibrio sp. | reverse complement strand
ACTTTGTACGTAATCAAACCCTTGCTAACGCAGCAAACTCAATGCTAGGTCAAGCGAACCAATTGCCACAAATGGCACTTCAACTCATTGGCTAATAGTTTTTTGCTTTGCGATTCAGGTTTTTCAAAAGCCTCTCTTTTACGGAAGAGAGGCTTTTTTGCTTTTAAGTTCTGATGTAATGTTTAACCTAATGTAATTTTTAATACGGGCGATAAGTCATGCATGGACAATATAAATCGCATGGATGCGATTAGGCGAATTTTCGCAGATAACGACATTAGTTCATGGAGGAATTATTATGTCATTGGTAATTAATCACAACGCAATGGCGGCAAATGCTAACCGAAATCTCGGTACTCACTATTCTGCATTAGCAGATTCAACCCGTAAACTTTCTTCTGGTCTTCGTGTTGACCGCGCAGCGGATGACGCAGCTGGCCTTGCTATTCGAGAACTTATGCGTGCTGACGTTGCTGCCTTGAACCAAGGTGTACGTAACGCAAACGATGCTATATCTTTGATTCAAACCGCTGACGGCGCTCTTCAAGTTATCGATGAAAAGCTCATACGTATGAAGGAACTTGCAGAACAGGCAGCTACTGGTACTTATGACTCTATTCAGCGTGGTATTATCGATTCAGAATATCAACAAATGGCTTCAGAAATTACCCGTATCGCCGAAGCGACAGATTTTAACGGAATTAAGCTACTTGATGGTACCTTATCAGGCACGCATGTCGGTGGCGTTGGTGGCACGGACGACCTTGATAGTAAGGGTCAAATGAAGATCCACTTTGGTACAGGTAATGACTGCACAGAAGATTATTACTATATTAGAATTGACACAAGTACCGCTTCTGCTTTAGGTGTTGGTAACCAGTCTAATCCTGCAGATGCTGGACATAATATCTCCACGCAGGCAGCAGCTCAGGCATCTCTTGAGGCTGTTGGGGCGGCGATTGTTTCTAAGGATAATATCCGTGCTCACCTTGGAGCTCTACAAAACCGTTTTGAAAATACTGTATCAAACCTTACCATTCAGTCTGAAAACTTGCAGGCAGCAGAATCACGTATTTCTGACGTTGACGTTGCGACTGAGATGACAAACTTTGTACGTAATCAAACCCTTGCTAACGCAGCAAACTCAATGCTAGGTCAAGCGAACCAATTGCCACAGATGGCACTTCGTCTTATCGGCTAAGCATTTAAACTCGTTTATAAAAGCCTCTCTTTTTAGGAAGGGAGGCTTTTTTGCTTCTAAAGAGCTGTTTTTGGGAACTTTATCTGCGCTTAATAAATAAAGTGTTAATAAAAATAAACTTATGAAAGATTTAACCTAATGTGATTCTTGATAGTACCGATAAGCTTATTTATGGACGACAAAAATCGCATGGATGCGATTAAGCGAGTTTTCGCAAACAACGACATTAATTCATGGAGGAATTATTATGTCATTAGTAATTAATCACAACGCAATGGCGGCAAATGCTAACCGAAATCTTGGTACTCACTATTCTGCATTAGCAGATTCAACCCGTAAACTTTCTTCTGGTCTTCGTGTTGACCGCGCAGCGGATGACGCAGCTGGCCTTGCTATTCGAGAACTTATGCGTGCTGACGTTGCTGCCTTGAACCAAGGTGTACGTAACGCAAACGATGCTATATCTTTGATTCAAACCGCTGACGGCGCTCTTCAAGTTATCGATGAAAAGCTCATACGTATGAAGGAACTTGCAGAACAGGCAGCTACTGGTACTTATGACTCTATTCAGCGTGGTATTATCGATTCAGAATATCAACAAATGGCTTCAGAAATTACCCGTATCGCCGAAGCGACAGATTTTAACGGAATTAAGCTACTTGATGGTACCTTATCAGGCACGCATGTCGGTGGCGTTGGTGGCACGGACGACCTTGATAGTAAGGGTCAAATGAAGATCCACTTTGGTACAGGTAATGACTGCACAGAAGATTATTACTATATTAGAATTGACACAAGTACCGCTTCTGCTTTAGGTGTTGGTAACCAGTCTAATCCTGCAGATGCTGGACATAATATCTCCACGCAGGCAGCAGCTCAGGCATCTCTTGAGGCTGTTGGGGCGGCGATTGTTTCTAAGGATAATATCCGTGCTCACCTTGGAGCTCTACAAAACCGTTTTGAAAATACTGTATCAAACCTTACCATTCAGTCTGAAAACTTGCAGGCAGCAGAATCACGTATTTCTGACGTTGACGTTGCGACTGAGATGACAAACTTTGTACGTAATCAAACCCTTGCTAACGCAGCAAACTCAATGCTAGGTCAAGCGAACCAATTGCCACAAATGGCACTTCGTCTCATCGGCTAAGTATTCAAGGTTGTTTATAAAAGCCTCTCTTTTTAGGAAGAGAGGCTTTTTTTTGTGCGTGCGCTGGCTTATTACAGGAGTAGCGTTTTTAGTGTGTTTGTCACTCAATTTCTTCTTTATAATGTATTTAATTGCGGATATGTAGGAAAAACTGTTTTGAATAAATTGTTTGTAAAAATAAACAAAAATTGCTATATATCTACTTGCTTGATGAGGCGTAATAGACGCATATTTCAGCTAAAAACAAGTCTCGGTAAACATCTATAAAGGTTGAAACGCTATGTATTTTCAGGATAAAAAAGCTTCTCCCGTGCCTCGTGTGGCTGCTATACATGATTTGTCGGGTTTTGGAAAAGCCTCTCTCACTATTGCTATCCCTACGCTTTCCGCTATGGGTATGCAGGTTTGCCCTTTGCCCACAGCTATTTTATCGTCTCAAACTGTAGGCATTGAAGACTTTACCTTTTTTGACCTCACCTCTCAAATGGGGGAGATCCTCGATCACTGGAAAAAGATAGAGATATCTTTTGATGCGGTGTATTCTGGTTTTTTGGGTAGTGCGGAGCAGGTAAGCCTTGTGGAGCGTTGTATGCGTGAAAACATGTCTAAGCAAGGGATATTCCTTGTTGACCCTGTCCTTGGCGATGACGGGGCTTTGTACCCCACACAAACCAAGGAGATAGTGACTGCCATGCGTAGAATTGTGGGCTTGGCAGATATAATTACCCCCAATTTTACGGAAGCGTGTTTACTTTTAGGCGAAGAATATACGGAAAATGTTGATTCTGCGCTTTTAAAAGACTATTTAATTCGCCTTGCAGATCTGGAATGTACACAGGATGAAGCTTTTACGGAAAATCCCCTAAGGGAGCGTAGTGGCAAAGGAAAGACTGTTCTTATCACGAGTGCGCCTTGTGATGACGATGCTTTTATTCGAGTTGTTGCCTATGAATCTTCCATCAAAAGATTTTGGCAGGTAAAAACGCCGAAATTGGAAGTTTCCTACCCAGGAACGGGGGATGCGTTCGCTTCTGTTTTTCTTGGGGCATTATTTCAGAAAGATTCTGTCCCTATTGCGATGGCTCGTGCGACACGTTTTGTATATGAAGCAATTTTAGTCACTTATGGCTATAATGTCCCGATACGTGAAGGAATTATGCTTGAAAGAATACTCCCTTCATTGAAAAATCAAGAGCTTTGTGAGTACGAAGTTTTTTAAATCTCATTAAAAGCCTTGACGAAAGTCTTTTTAACCGCTATCAATTCTAGTTCAATATCCAAGGAGATTGCTCTTATGAAAAGAACATACCAACCAAGTAAAATTAGTAGAAAACGTACACACGGTTTTCGCACTCGTATGGCAAGTGTTAGTGGCCGTGCTCTCATCAATCGTCGCCGTGCAAAAGGTCGCAAGACTCTTTCCGCATAAGCATGTTGTCATTTTTCGTGAGCAGGGCAGGAAATTTATTTTTCCATGCCCTCTGCTTACTTAAAGCCTTGATTCGTCAAGGGTGTCTAAGTATTTAAGTTTACACGAAAAGGCTGTTATGTCCCCTACGGAACCCAAGAGGTGGCAAAAAGACAAAAGGCTTTTGAAAAGAGCTCAATACCAACTTTGCTACAGTTTAGGAGAAAAACACTTTACAAAGTTATTTGTAGTGTTTGCAAAAAAAGCTCCTCAAATGAAAGTTGGTATGGCTGTAAGTAAAAAAAGCGGAAATGCCGTCGCCCGTAACAGAATAAAAAGAGTTTTAAGGGAATTTTTTCGCCTAACTCAGGAAAAAATCCCCTGTGTTGAACTTGTGGTTGTGCCCAAAAAACATGTACGTGCTCAAATTCTTTCGTTATCCTCAGTGGAAAAAGATTTACTTCCATTGCTTGGCAAGTTGCGTGCGAGTGAATCCTTTCAATAGCATGCAGGGAATTTGATTGTCGTGTATTTAATACTACGTTAGGGCGCAAAGACTCTTTGTGTATCTCAAAAAAAACTATCCTTAATATGAGCATATGTTGCTTTGTGAGGGGTTAACCATGATTTTGCGGAAAATTTTTATTTTTCCCATACGTGTTTATCAGCGTTGTATTTCGCCATTTTACCCGCCTCGTTGCCGTTTTTACCCCTCTTGCTCTGAGTATACAGCAGAAGCGATTGAAATGCATGGGGTTGTTTTGGGTATTTGGCTAGGCATAAAACGCATTTGTCGCTGTAATCCATGGTTTGAAGGGGGATTTGACCCCGTGCCGCTTACCTCTGAAAAAACTGATCATATTTTTCCTCATAAAAAAAACACACGACAACGATTACGCTCTTTTGTGTCATTGAAAAACTGTCAAAAAAACAAGTAGGAATTTCATGGAAAATAGAAGGATAATTATTGCAACAGCACTTTGCTTTTGTATTTTTCTCGGGTGGCAATATTTTGCTGAGTATATGGGATGGGTTCAACCTACGCCAATATCTACAGTTTCAACGCAAACAGAACAAAACGCTGTTTCTGATGCTTTTGTAGAAGATACGCAGAGCCTTGAAAAGGCAGTGCCTGCCTTTGCACCTTCCGAGGGAAAAAATATCACCGTGAAAACACCGCTTTATACGGCTGTTTTTCATAGCAGTGGTGCGGTTTTGCAATCCTTTGAACTTACTTCGCATCAGGAAGTCAGTGGACCTAATTCCTTACCTTTGAATCTTGTTTCAGAAGAAGCAAAGCTCATTTCCCCTATGGGGCTTTTGCTTAATGGGCAACCGTCTTGGAATAAGGGATTATGGGCTGTGAGTTCGTCTGATATCAGCCTTGAAGCTGGACAGCAAAATTCTTTGGTTTTTGAAGGCCAAATGGACGGCGTGAATATTCGCCGTGAGCTTAGCTTTGATGCTGGTACCTATCTTATTGATGAAAAAGTAACTTTGTCTGCTCCTAAGGGCACTGCTTATATTGCTCGTATTGCGTATACGCTTGCTGCTACTGCTTATTCTCCCGAGTCGAGCTATGACCCTATGAAAATTGCATGGGATATGGAAGGCTCTTTTGATGAAAATACAGACGTTGATACGCTTGTAGAAGAAGGCTTTGTTGAAAATGGTGCTCTTTATTGGGGCGGCATTATGAATAACTATTTCTTGAGTGCTGTTGCTCCTGCCTCTAAACAAGGTGCTTTGAAGGCTCGTATTCAAAATGATGTTTGGCGTCTTGCTGTTGAAACTACTCCTGTAACACTTACCGGTGGCGAAAGTGTCACGCAAAGTGTGAGCTGGTGGTATGGGCCTAAAGAACAAGAACTACTCGCTCTTGCTCCTAATGAATTAGAAAAAGCCTTGCATTTTGGATTTTTTGGAGTCGTGTCAAAACCTCTTCTTTGGTGTTTACAATTCTTTTATAATTTTGTAGGCAACTGGGGTATTGCAATTATTTTGCTTACTATATGTATTAAAGCTCTTTTTTGGCCGCTTACCCAAAAGAGTTATAAATCCATGGAGCAAATGAAGCGTATTGCACCACTTATGGAAGAAGTGAAAAAGAAACATGCTGGCAGTAAAGAAGACATGTCTCGTGAAATGATGCAACTTTATAAAACATATAATGTTAATCCCATGAGTGGTTGTTTACCTATTGTTATCCAATTACCTGTTTTTATTGCGCTTTACCAAGCTCTTCTAAATGCAAACAGTTTGCGTCATGCTGAGTTTATCACGTATTTGCCGTTTACTAATATATTATGGCTGTCTGACCTTTCAGTACAAGATCCGCTTTACATAACCCCTCTTCTTATGGGCGCAACCATGTTTCTTCAACAATGGCTTTCCCCCGCAGTTGGTGACCCTACACAAAGAAAGATTATGCTGCTTATGCCTGTAATTTTTACTTTCATGTTTTTGTCATTCCCTTCTGGACTTGTCCTTTACTGGTTAGTAAACAATATTCTCTCCATCGCTCAACAATGGTGGACATTGCGTAAGGTTTAGGTGAAATATGAGTGAATTTAAAGAATTTCAAGCAAAGACTCTCGATCAAGCTATCCAAGATGCATGTCAGTTTTATAATGCTGAACGTGCTAAACTTGAAATATCCATATTGGAAGATGCAAAGTCTGGTATTTTTGGTCTCGTTGGTGCACGCAAAGCAAGAGTGAATGCTCGCCTTGCTGAATTTCCTTCTGCCGTGGCAAGTCCTTCAAAAACTGAAGGCTCAAGGGCTAGAAAAAGCTCAGAAGCTCCACGCACAGCAGAAGCTCCACGCAATGCAAAAGCTCCACGCCCTAGGGCATCAGCCCCTGAAGTGAGCGGAACTCGATCAAATAATACCGATGAAAATATCGATATGGAAGAAACAACTAATTCTTCTGAAACTAGAACAACAAGCTCAAGACCTCAACCACGAAATACCCGTGGTGCTGATACTAGAAGTGCCCCAAGAGCGGATAAGCCGCATGGCAGAAATAATGCTTTTGATGAAGAAGAGGAAGAAGGCGAAAGTCAACGTAAATTCCTTTCTAAAATAAAACAGCATGACGAAGAAGAACTCGATGACAGCGTTTTAGAGGCTCTTGACAGAGAAGCTATGGCACGTGCCAATGTGCTTGGGAATATGACCGAAGCGGAAGTTCGTGCTAGTGGGCAAGATGGCTCTGGCAGAAATACACGTGGCAGAACTCCTCATGCAGGGCGTGACAACACAAGAGACCGTGCTCCTCGAAATGATAGAGACCGTGCTCCTCGTGTTGATAGAGAACGCAGCGAAAGAGACCCTAGATACTCAAGGGATCGTGCCGATACAACTCGCACTGACTCAAGAGATCGCACAACTATCGCCCGTACTGATTCAAGAGATCGTGTTGATACAACTCGCACTGACTCAAGAGATCGTGTTGATACTAGAAGAAGCCATGAACGTCCAGCTACTGCTGCTCCTCGCATTCGTACCCCAAGGGATGCGAAGCAACAAGAGGAAATGCTTGAACGCAAACGTTTCTACGAGCAAAAACGCCAACAACAGCGTGAATCTCGTCCACCAAGAGATATGTCCGTTGTAGAATATGATGCCGTTCCATTACCTCGCCTCCCTCTCGAAGAACTCGACACCGAGAAACTTATTGCACTCACCCATGAAACTATCCTAAAATTAGTTTCTGGTGTTGTTGGCCCTGATGCACCTATTGAGGTTAAATTGGCCGATGATAGAGTTTATGTTTCCATCGAAAGCGACGATATGGGCTTGCTTATTGGTAGAGAAGGGCAACATTTAGCTGCTGTTCAATATATAGCTTCTCGCATTTTGACTCGCCAAATGGGATCACAAATTCGTATTCAAGTGGATACTGGTGATTATCATTCTCGACAAGATGCTCGCATGGAACTGCTTGCGCAAACTCTTGCTGAAAAAACAAAAGCAACTGGTCGTCCGCAGTCTACAAGACCGCTTAGCGCTTATCAACGCAGAGTTATACACCTTGCATTGCAAGAAGATACAGAGATTCAAACAAGAAGCTGTGGAGATGGAACACTGAAACGTGTTGTCATTATGCGCCGTCGTCATCCTATTGCTCCTGCGCCATCTGATGCTGCGGAAGCTTTGCAAGATGAAGGCAGAGAAGATGCCGAATGTGCTTTGAATATTTCTGAAGAAGGACACAACGCTTCAGAAACTTCTATGCAAGACGCTTCTGAATTAGATGCAGATATGGACATCGCTGATGATTTCGAGTCTGATGACTTTGAATCTGATGACACACAAGAAAATAATAAATAGTATTTGAGAAATTGCTATGAGTAATAGACGTTTTGCCGTTATTGGAGATCCTATTGCTCATAGCCTAAGTCCTCTTCTACATCAAAGTGCCTTCGATGAACTCGAAGAACTTGATGCTTTTTCTGATTTAGCTGACACGACCGCAGAAAAAATTTCTGCGCAATACGTCGCCTACCATCTGAAAAAAGAAGATTTAGCCTCATTTATGGATATGTTTCGTGGACGAAAGAGCCTTCTAGCTTTTCGTCCACTTTCTCTTTTAAAAAAAGGCGACAGCTACGCAAAAGGTTTATGGCCATACGCCCCCCCTACTTTAGAGAAAAATTCTACAACACATCAAAGCCCCATTCTCCCCGAAAATATCCCCACACTCAAAAATCCTTCTGCACCCAAGTCTCCCTCTCATACAAATCCCACGTTCTCCGAAAATCTTCATATATCCAAGAATCCTTCTGCACTCAATTTTTCCTCTCATCAAAATTCCACCCCCTCTGAAAATCTTCGCATGGGTGGGCTCTCCGTAACCCTACCCCACAAAAAAGAAATAATGAGCTATGCAGACGAACTCACTCCACTAGCCTCTCTCGTCGGTGCTGCCAACACGCTCTACTGGGACAACGGAAAGCTCATTGCGCACAACACCGATGTCGAAGGATTTCTCTCTCCCCTTTATAAGTATTGTGAAATTTTGAGGGGGGCTTTGCCCCCCTCACCCCCCAGCAAAGGAGCTGAGCCCCTTTGCAATC
>CAMQVJ010000095.1 GCA_947038175.1 uncultured Desulfovibrio sp. | reverse complement strand
AAAATCAAAAAAAAGGCTTGCCAAGCAATAAAAAAACAGCTAACTTCCTTACTTTCCTACCACGTTTCAAAGAACGGGAGAATTCAAATAAATCACATTGAGCAATCAATTCAAGTAGATACTACACAAACATAATCAAAACATTCCTTCCTCGCAGAATAGAGGTAGGGACTTTTCTTATGTTTTTTGAGCGTTAGAATAACGCATGTTGAAAAATTTTTTTCAGCATAATATCCTGTAAACACACAGGACAAGCCATTCTTGAGGTAAAGTAATGGGCCAGCTCACGAAGCAATTCGGCAAGATTAAGGTTTCCATCCCAATCCCCCACCTTCTTAATTTGCAGGTGGACTCCTACAAAATCTTTTTACAAGAAGGACGTACCGAACGCCTCCCCGATGAGGGACTTGAGGGTGTTTTTCGTTCCGTATTTCCTATTGAAGATTTCAATCGCACAGCAAGCTTAGAGTATTTGGATTACGAAATAAGTGAGCCTAAATACGACCAAGCAGAATGTATCTCTAAGGGGCTTACTTATGAAGCGCCTATCAGAATTAAAGTGCGTCTTGATGTTTATGATGTAGATGAAACAACAGGCAACCGTACATTCCGTGACGGCAAAGAACAAGATATCTATTTTGGTACTTTACCGCTCATGACCGAAAAAGGTACTTTTATTATTAATGGTACCGAGCGTGTTATTGTTAACCAATTACAGCGCTCCCCTGGCATTATTTTTGAACACGACAACGGAAAAACTCATACCTCGCACAAGGTTCTTTACTCGTGCCGTGTTATTCCTATGCGTGGATCTTGGCTTGACTTTGACTTTGACCATAAGGACATTCTTTATGTCCGTATTGACCGTCGTCGTAAGATGCCTGCCACTGTGCTTCTTAAAGCTATGGGCATGTCTAAGACTGACATCCTTGATAAGTTTTATACAAAAGAAGACTACCGCCTCGAAGGTGATCAAGTTCTCTGGAAAATCGAAAGAGAATTATATCGCAAAGAAACATGCTATGCTGAAATTCTTAATGAAAAAGGCGAAGTCCTTATTAAACAAGGTAAAGCAATCACTCAACGTGATTGGCGTAACCTTTGCGATTCTGGACACGAATATTTAGAAATCGCACCTGAGTCTATCTCTGGGCTTTTCCTTGCTTCTGATATTGTTAACCCACTCACTGGGGAAATTCTAGCTGAAGCTGGTGACGAACTCACAGCTGGCCTTATCGAAAGCTTTAAAGACGCAAATATCAAAGACCTTAGCATATTACATACTAAGGGTGCTGATACATCTTCTTCTATTCGTGATACTCTTATGCTTGATAAAACAACAAGCATGGAAAAGGCTCAAGAAGAAATTTACCGTCGTCTTCGCCCAAGTTCTCCTCCAACTCCAGAAATCGCAGCCACATTCTTTGATAATCTTTTCCGCAATGTGGACTATTACGACCTTTCTTCTGTTGGACGTTATAAAATTAATCAGCGTCTCAATTTGAACGAAGAAACCTCTCTTCGTATTTTGACAGACAACGATATTCTTACCGCTATCAAAGTACTTGTTACTATGAAAGACAATCACTCCTTACCTGATGATATTGACCATCTTGGTAACCGTCGTGTGCGTCTTGTGGGTGAGCTCGTAGAAAACCAATACCGTATTGGTCTTGTACGTATGGAACGCGCGATCAAAGAACGTATGAGCATACAAGAAGTTGCTTCTCTTATGCCACACGATCTTATCAATCCAAAACCAGTTGCAGCTGTGCTCAAAGAATTTTTTGGCACAAGCCAACTTTCTCAGTTTATGGATCAAACCAACTCCCTTTCAGAAGTGACGCACAAGCGTCGTCTTTCTGCACTCGGACCTGGTGGTTTGACTCGTGAACGTGCTGGCTTTGAAGTTCGAGACGTTCACTCATCTCACTATGGTCGTATTTGTCCTATTGAAACACCTGAAGGACCAAACATTGGTTTGATTGTTTCTTTGACAACATACGCAAAAGTAAACGAATTTGGCTTTATCGAAACACCATACCGTGTCGTTGAAGACGGTAAGGTTACCGATAGATTTATCCACATGGATGCTACTCGTGAACTTAACCAAATCATAGCACAAGCAAACGCAGAAACAGAAGCAGACGGCACCTTTATCGGTGAGTTTGTTACCGCTCGTTCCACGGACGGTGATGTTCTCATGGTTGAAAAAGAAGAAATAACTTTACAAGATATTTCTCCAAGCCAAATGGTTTCTATCTCTGCTGCGCTGATTCCTTTCCTTGAACACGATGATGCAAACCGTGCGCTCATGGGTTCAAACATGCAACGTCAAGCAGTACCACTTCTCCGTGCTGAGCGTCCACTCGTTGGAACAGGCATGGAAATTGATGTTGCTCGTGACTCTGGCGCTTGTTTGGTTGCTGAAGGCGATGGCCTTGTGCGCTATGCAGACGCAGAACGTGTTATTATCGCATACGATGATTTATACATGGAAGAGCATGGCGGCATTCGTGCTTACAATCTCTTGAAGTATCATAAGTCAAACCAAAACTCTTGCTTTGGACAAAAACCAAGTTGTGTTCCTGGTCAACGCATTAAAAAAGGTGACATCCTTGCTGATGGCCCTGGCATTGACAGCGGTGAACTTGCTCTTGGTAAAAACCTTACTGTAGCCTTTATGCCATGGTGTGGTTTTAACTACGAAGACTCCGTGCTCATTTCTGAAAAAATGGTCAAAGAAGATATTTATACTTCTGTGCACATTGAAGAATTTGAAGTCGTTGCTCGTGATACCAAGCTTGGACCTGAAGAAATCACACGAGATATTCCGAACGTGAGCGAAGAAATGCTTCGCAACCTAGACGGAAGTGGTGTTATTCGCATTGGTGCACCTGTGAAACCAGATGATATCTTGGTTGGTAAAATCACTCCAAAAGGTGAAACACAGCTCACTCCTGAAGAAAAACTCCTTCGTGCTATCTTTGGTGACAAGGCACGTGATGTTAAAAATACATCCCTCAAAGTTCCTCCAGGAATCGAGGGAACTATCATTGATGTGAAGCTTTTCAATCGCCGTTCAGGTGAAAAAGACGAAAGAACACATCTGATTGAAGAATATGAAATAGCTAAGCTTGACCGTAAAGAAGCGGATCACGTGCGAGCTCTCACTTGCCGTACCCGTGAACGTATGCGTGCTTTTTGTGAAGATAAAGAACTTGCTATTGAAATTGCAGGCAAGCGTAAAGGTGAAGTTTTGGCAGAAGCTGGAACAAACCTTACATGGGAAGTCATGGAAGATTTGCCTATCAAGAAATTGGTAGCGGCTTTCGATGACCAGATTATTAATGATTCCATTGCTGCTATGCTTGATGCATACGATAAGCAAATCGACATCATTAAAAAGCTCTACGACGCTAAGCGTGAAAAAACAATTGAAGGCGATGACTTGCCTCCTGGTGTTATCAAGATGGCTAAAGTTTACATCGCAGTGAAGCGTAAGCTTTCTGTTGGTGATAAAATGGCTGGTCGTCACGGTAACAAGGGTGTTGTCTCTTGTATCTTGCCTGAAGAAGATATGCCATTCTTTGCAGATGGTCGTCCTGTTGATATCGTGTTGAACCCACTTGGTGTTCCATCACGTATGAACATCGGACAGATTCTTGAAACCCACCTTGGTTGGGCTGCAAAAGAACTCGGCATTCAACTTGCTGATATGATTGATAATGGTACAGCACTAGACACAGTTCGTAAAGAAGTGAAAGACATTTTCGTAACAGAAATGGAAGATCTTGACATGAACGCTCTTGTGGATGGTATGGACGATGAAACTTTCCGTAAAGCTGTGAAAGAATTACGGAAGGGTATTGTCACAAAAACTCCTGTTTTTGACGGCGCTGATGAAAACAAAATCTGGTCATGGCTTGAAAGAGCGGGCTTACCAAACGATGGTAAGAGCCTTCTTTATGATGGTCGTACTGGTGATGCTTTCTCAAACCGTGTTACTACAGGTGTTATGTATTACCTCAAACTTCACCACTTGGTTGACGAAAAGATTCACGCTCGTTCTACTGGGCCTTACTCTCTCGTTACTCAACAACCTCTCGGCGGTAAAGCTCAATTTGGTGGCCAGCGTCTTGGGGAAATGGAAGTTTGGGCACTTGAAGCCTACGGCGCTTCTTACCTCTTACAAGAATTCCTCACCGTAAAGTCTGATGACGTTGCTGGTCGAGTAAAAATGTACGAAAAAATAGTAAAGGGTGATAACTTCCTTGAGGCTGGACTTCCTGAGTCCTTCAACGTTCTTGTAAAAGAACTTATGAGCCTCGGACTTAATGTCAATTTGCACCAAGAAGATGGCAAAAAACGCCCAAAACGTAATAGTTTTGTCGTTCCTGCCATTGAATTTGGCGAAGAATAGGCATTTCGCTTAAATATATGACCATCTGGTCACCAAGGTGGGCTGAAATATGCCCACCATTAACCCTTGACAAAGGGAGACAATATAATGAGTTTGGACGATTTATTCTCCGCACGCAATAATGCAAATACAGGTGTAGCTAATATTCGAAATTTGAAAGCTATCCAAATCACCATCGCAAGTCCTGAAAATATTCGCGAATGGTCTTTTGGTGAAGTTAAAAAGCCAGAAACAATCAACTATCGTACTTTCAAGCCTGAAAGAGACGGTCTTTTCTGCGCTAAAATATTTGGACCTGTAAAAGACTACGAATGTAACTGCGGAAAGTATAAACGCATGAAGCATCGTGGTATTGTTTGTGAAAAGTGTGGAGTTGAAGTTATTGCGTCTAAAGTACGTCGTGAACGTATGGGGCACATTGAACTCGCCGCACCAGTTGCACACATTTGGTTCCTCAAAACACTCCCATCTAAGATTGGTATGCTCCTTGACATGACCATGAATGATTTAGAAAAAGTTTTATACTTTGACTCTTTCATTGTTCTTGATCCAGGCTCCACCAACCTTACAAAGATGCAAGTTATATCAGAAGATCATTATTACCAGATTATTGAACGTCTCGGCGAAGATGCCTTTAGAGTAGGCATGGGCGCTGAAGCTGTTCGTGAACTTCTTGAAGAAATCAATCTAGAAGTTTTACGTGCTGAGCTTCGTGACGAATCACAAACCACTAAGAGCCAAACAAAGAAGAAAAAACTCACCAAACGTCTCAAAGTTGTTGAAGCGTTTATTGAGTCTGACAATAAGCCTGAATGGATGATTTTGGAAGTTATTCCTGTTATTCCACCAGATCTTCGTCCTCTTGTTCCTCTTGATGGCGGTCGCTTTGCTACTTCCGATTTGAATGACCTTTATCGCCGTGTTATTAACCGTAATAACCGTCTTAAACGTCTCAAAGAATTGGGTGCGCCTGATATCATTATCCGTAACGAAAAGCGTATGCTTCAAGAAGCGGTAGACGCCCTTTTTGATAACGGTCGTCGTGGTCGTGCCATTACTGGTACAAACGGTCGTGCGCTCAAATCCCTTTCTGATATGATTAAAGGTAAACAAGGTCGTTTCCGTCAAAACCTTCTCGGTAAACGTGTCGACTATTCTGGTCGTTCCGTTATCGTTGTTGGTCCAAATCTCAAACTGCATCAATGTGGTTTGCCAAAGAAAATGGCACTTGAGCTTTTCAAACCATTCATTTATTCCGAGCTTGAAAAACGAGGCCACGCCTCAACTATCAAGAGCGCAAAGAAAATGGTGGAACGAGAAGAACTTGTGGTATGGGACATTCTTTCAGAAGTTGTGCGAGAATACCCTATTCTTCTCAACCGTGCGCCGACCCTTCACCGCTTAGGTATCCAAGCTTTTGAACCATTGCTTGTTGAAGGTAAAGCTATCCAATTGCACCCGCTTGTATGTACAGCCTATAACGCTGACTTCGACGGTGACCAAATGGCGGTTCACGTTCCTTTATCCGTAGAAGCGCAGATTGAGTGTCGTGTACTTATGATGAGTACCAACAATATTCTTTCTCCTGCAAACGGAAACCCTGTTATTATCCCATCTCAGGATATCGTTCTTGGTCTTTATTATATGACCGTTGACCGTTCCTTTGAAAAGGGTGAAGGCATGGTTTTTTGCGCTCCCTGGGAAGTGGAAGCAGCGTATGACGCTGGCACTGTGAACCTTCATGCTCGCATTCGTGTGCGTATGGAAGATGGCAAAATTGCAGACACAACAGTTGGGCGTATTCTCGTTTGGGAACGTCTCCCACATAGCTTGCCTTTTAGCGAAATAAATACCATTCTTACAAAGAAAACCATCGGTAAACTTGTAAGTATTTGTTATGAACTTTCAGGTATCAAAGCAACTGTTATTCTTTGTGACCGTCTCAAATCCATTGGTTATGAGTTTGCTACTCGTGCTGGTGTGACCATTGGTGTTAAGGACATGATTATTCCTTCTAAGAAGGGCGCAATCATTGCCAAAGCACAAGCGGAAGTTGACGCTATTACTCGTCAATACCGTGACGGTATCATCACAAGAACAGAAAAATACAATAAAGTTGTTGACGTATGGACAACCACTACCGACAACGTTTCTAAAGAAATGATAAAAGGTATCTCTGTCGATACAGCGGTTCATCCTATCACTGGTGAAACAAGAGACGACGTTAGCTTTAACCCAATCTTCATGATGTCAAACTCTGGAGCTCGTGGTAACGCCGACCAAATGCGTCAGCTTGCTGGTATGCGTGGTCTTATGGCCAAGCCTTCTGGTGACATTATGGAAACACCGATTACTTCAAGCTTCCGTGAAGGTCTTACTGTTCTCCAATACTTCACTTCAACCCACGGTGCACGTAAAGGTCTAGCTGATACAGCGCTTAAAACCGCAAACTCAGGTTACCTCACTCGTCGTCTCGTTGACGTTGTTCAAGATGTTATTGTGGCAACAGAAAATTGTGATACAGTTGATGGTATCGAAGTTACAGCTCTTATGGACGGTACAGAAATCAAAGTACCTCTCAGAGAACGTGTGCTTGGTCGTACTCTCTTGTATCCTATTTTTGATCCAGTCAGCCGTGAAGAACTTTTTGCAGAAAATACTCTTATTTCTGAAGAAGTTGGACAGAAACTTGAAGCTGCTAATATCTCATCTGTTACTGTTCGCTCACCACTTACCTGCCAAGCAGAACGTGGTATTTGTGCGAGATGTTACGGACGAGATCTTGCTCGTGGACACCTTGTAAACGTGGGTGAAACTGTCGGTACTATCGCAGCACAATCCATCGGTGAACCAGGAACACAGCTTACCATGCGTACCTTCCACATCGGGGGTACAGCGTCTCGTAAGGTTGAACAATCAAGCTACGAAGCACAACATTCTGGGCATATTATTCTGTCTCGTATTCGCTCTGTTGTGAATAAAGACGGACAAACATTAGTACTTGGCAAAAGTGGACAAGTAAGTATCGTTGATGACCAAGGTCGTGAACGTGAAAAGTACACCTTGCCTAACGGTGCTCGCCTTTATGTTGCAGATCAACAAGAAGTCAGCAAAGGCATGCGCCTTGCGGAATGGGAACCATCTGTTGAACCATACGTTTCTGAAGTTGAAGGGATTATTCGCTTTAGTGATGTTATTGACGGCAAAACCGTTCAAGACAAAATGGATGAAGCGACCCATCAGATTTCACAAACTATTATCGATTATCGTACCACAAACTTCCGCCCTGCCCTTTCTCTTACAGATGAAAACGGCATCATAAAAACTCGCCCAGGTGCACAAGGTAGTAACTTACTCGTTCCTGCTACGTACACCATGCCTGTTGGCGCTATCCTCATGGCAAAAGAAGGACAGCTCGTCGCTGCGGGTGATATTATCGCTCGTAAACCTCGTGAGTCTTCCAAAACTAAGGATATCGTTGGTGGTCTTCCACGTGTTGCTGAACTCTTTGAAGTTCGCAAACCAAAAGATATGGCGGTTGTTTCTGAAATCGCTGGTTCTGTGGAATACGCTGGTGAAGCGAAAGGTAAAAGAAAGCTTATTGTTACTCCTGATACTGGAGACGCAAAAGAATATCTCGTACCAAAGGGTAAACATATCATCGTAACCGATGGTGACTTCATTGATGCAGGTGACTTACTCACTGAAGGCCATCCAGAATTACATGATATCTTACGCACTCGTGGCGAAAAATATCTTGCACGCTACCTTGTTGATGAAATCCAAGAAGTTTATCGCTTCCAAGGGGTTAGCATCGATGATAAGCATATTGAAGTCATTGTACGTCAAATGCTTAAAAAGGTACTCGTTCTTGATCCAGGCGACACTACTTTCCTCGTTGGAGAGCAAGTGGATAAAGCTGAGTTTAGAGAAGAAAACCAAAAGACCATCGCAGAAGGACGCATTCCTGCTATCGCAGAACCTCTTGTACTTGGTATTACACAAGCTTCTCTCTCCTCTCTTTCATGGGTTGCGGCCGCTTCTTTCCAAGAAACTACAAAGGTTCTTACAGAAGCTTCCCTCAAAGGTAAACACGATCCCCTACGTGGACTCAAAGAAAACGTTATCGTGGGTCGCCTAATCCCTGCTGGTACTGGCTATCGTGAATATGTAAATCAAGATATCGTCGTTCCTGAACAAAAAGAACGCCCTGACAAGTTCCTAGAAGAATTAGAAGAAAATCCTATTCTTGTAGATATTCACACAAACTAAAAAAGACGAAGGGGTTTCACCCCTTCACCCCACAAGGGGGCAAGCGCCCCCTTGACCCGCATATAAAAACGCATTCCATTTATTCTTTGAATAAATGGAATGCGTTTTTTAATACTTACAAAAGTCTTCACAAATATATCTTCACCCTCAAGAAAAGTGGGATTTCTTCCTAACCATGAAAGTGAAACTATTCTATATCATTACAATCATGAACTATTTGTTTTTTCAGGAAGGGGAGGGTTTGGGAGGGGAAACCTCATTTTTTTCAAAAAAATGGGGTTTCCCCTCCCAATAAATACCC
>CAMQVJ010000094.1 GCA_947038175.1 uncultured Desulfovibrio sp. | reverse complement strand
CCCATTTTGAAGCCAAGGCAAGGTATGCGAAGTATTCTTATTTCTATGGGGTAACCTGTTTCCCCATAACAGATAATTTAGAAGCTTATTTTTGCACCTTTCGAGCGATTACATTTCCAACATAATGTTTGTAAATTTTTTTCCGTTGATCCTCCTCCTTTAGAAATTGGAATGATATGGTCGATTTCTAAAAGTAAGTGAGCTTCATCTCGAGTTGAGATTTTACAAATTTTACAAGTATAATTATCTCGCTGTTTTATTTGTTCTCTTAGCTTCGATGTCATTAATGCTCGTTGTCCTGCTGAACTTTTTTGAAACTTTATTATTTCAGATAGGTATACAACAAAACGATTAAGGTTCTGAATATCTAATACTATACCGCACCGAGTGGACTTATTTCCACCATGGCTGATATACCGAAACCAATATACAGGAAAATATAATGTACTAAAATCTATTTTCTGAAAACCTAGTTTAGACATCACAGTTTTCATGCTAAAAGCTTTAATCAAAGCAGGAACCTTGTTTTTTACAGAATGTTGCATTTTATCTAATTTTTGTTCTAGTAACACCTTTCCTTCTTCTACTGCGGAAAAATTATTTAATATATTTTCAAAGCTTTCTAAAGCGGTTTCATTCGTTTTGATATTAAAATATTTACACAGATACTTAAATGGTTGTGCTTCAGCATTTTTGCATACGGTTGCCGAACATTCATGAATAAATTCAGATTGTTTTGCATTAACTTGATGTGGTCTATTATATTTATATGCGCTTTCATCTCGAAGGTTTGCACTTCCATAATCCATTTTTTTTATATTTGCATACGTCAGTTTTAACTCTTCAATATGTTCATTGAGAGCATTACAATCTACGACATAACTACTGTAATCCTGTTTTAATTTTTTAAATCCATTGCTTTTATAATACAAGAATTCATAAATTTTCCAAACAAAAAATATCACCAGTAAAAGGTAAAGAAATATAGGTACAATAAATGAATTCATTATTAATCCAAGACCTCCTCCAAAAGTGTTTACTGTAACTTCTAAAAGACTAACTATAATACCTAACACCAGGAACCATGCGAAAAAACGAGAACTCGACCTCTTAGTTCTTTCTCATATAGTCCTCACTATTTAAAGAGTATCATTAGTCTTACATATACGTTCCTATAATATCAAATTTATATTAGTATGTAAACTTCACAAAGAATAATTTTTCGTCACGCTCATTCATTTAGAAAACCTGTACAGTATCTATAAAAATCAAAAAACAAAAAAGGCTTACGAAGTTATTCTTCGTAAACCTTTGAATTTTTATGGAGCCAACTGGGAGAGTTGAACTCCCGACCTACTGATTACGAATCAGTTGCTCTACCGACTGAGCTAAGTTGGCGTAATTTGTATACTTGTTAGTTATTTGCTATTCGTATTATGTGCATATTGTATATGCACGGTACCAAAAAGATAGTATGAGAAGTGTCGCATTCTCACTGAACTCTTTTATGGGCTTTTTTACGGTCTTTTCACATCAACTTTTGCATTCTAGATTTTTTTATGATTTTTTTCAAATACTATTTTCACAAAAAATCAAAAAATATTATCTACGTATATAAAATGGCAAAAACATCTATTATAAAATAGCACAGCACTATTATAAAATTGCTTATGTGGGTATTGTTTCAGGTGTTTTCAGAAGTTCCTAGAAGGTGCAGAACTTTCCTGAAGTTTTAAAATATGTGATGCAGGCAGTTTTGAATATAAAAGAACACACAAATAAACATAATTATATTCATTTGTGTGTTCTTTGAATTTTATTCTTTAGGGTGTAGACCCTATAAAATACCTTTTGGGGTATTATTCCATTGCACTCATTGCGTCGGAGATGGTCTTAGTTTTGTTAGCAGCACAATATGTAGTAAGATGAGTTCCTAACTTTTTGACCCAAGCGTCATCCATAGAGGTATTTTCGCTTGCAGCGCTCATATAGCCATCGATCCAAAAAATCCCATTAGTAATATCTGCTGGGCTAGCAAGGAATTGCTCACATGGAAGCGCAAGCATGTCAAATCCACCAGATACTTCTGTTTCAGGCAAAGAGTCAAGGGCGTCCATTACAGGTGCAGTAGGGTTCGCTGCGCAGTATTGGCCTATGTGAGTGCCTAATGCAGCAATCCATTCGTTACTAAGAACAGAATTGTCGCTTTGGGAGCTCAAGTAACCGTCAATCCATATAACTACCATGCCACCTTGGTCGGCAGGGTAAGCAAGAACGTCTTTGCATAATAGAGCAGCCATGTCGGTTGCATGCGCTTTATTTGATGTTGGTGCAAGCATGCAAGCGCACATTAGCAATGATAATAATAGTTTTTTCATAAATTCTCCCGTTATACTGTTTAGTGTCATTCTGCATTTCCGCATTCGCATGTAAGACATAAAAATAACACTATGTATTAAAATGTACACACTTTTTTGTTATATATGCTAACTGTGGGACTATGTCAATATTCGTAATTGTTTCGGTGAAACATTATGGAGCGAGACACTTCATCTGTCGCCAGATAGGGCAATCGAGTGCATTACTCTGTAGCACCGTGTTTTGTAAGTAAATCAATGATAGGTTTATTATTTTGTTTGTGTGCTAAAGAGAGAGCAGTATCCCCACTTTCTAGGCGGATATTAGGGTTTGCTCCATTTTCTAATAAAAGTTTAACCATGTTGAAATTACTGAAATATGTTAAAATTATAAGGGCTGTTTGTCCATCGTTATTTACGATATTGATATTAGCACCTTTGCTTAAGAAAATTCCCATAGCTTTGATATCTTGCTCTTGGGCGGTATAGAAAAAGGCGGTAGAACCGTTAGGATCTTTAACTTCAATATCTGCACCATTATCAAGGAGGAGTTGTATCACATCATGTTGAGTATTATTCGTTGCAAGGTGCAGGGCACTTGCGCCAGAATCTGTTTTGGCATTAATATCCACGCTATTTATTTTGTTCGTGAGCAATGCTTCGACAACGTTTGCATGCCCGTGTGCGCTGGCAACAATAAGAGGCGTCATTCCATCATTATTTGTGATATTTAGCTCGGCATTATTATGTATCAAGGCTTGAACAACGCCTAAGTGGTCGTTCATACTTGCAGAAAAAAGAGCAAAAAAGCCATTCGCAGCCTTGATATTAGGATTTGCTTTATTTTTAAGTAAAATTTCTACTGTATCTGTAAAGCCTTTATCTGATGCATATAGAAGAGCTGTCATTCCTTCAACGCTTATAGCGTCTACATCTACATTATTATCTATTAATAGTTGAATCATTGCATTGTTGTGATGTTCTGTGGCTGCAAAAAGAGCTGTGTATTTATTGTTATTGAGCACATTAACATTAGCCTTAGCGTCAAGTAATAACTGAACAATAGGCAATTGATTGATGGAAGCCGCTGCTATAAGAGGCGTATTGCCTGCGTTATCTTTTATTTCAATGTCAGCGCCTTTATCAATTAAGAGTTTCAGGCTTTCTGTTTGTCCGTTTGCTGTTGCAGTCGTAAGCGCAATATTCCCATAAGCATCTTGCGCATTGATGTCCGCCCCATGCTCAAATAATATATGCATAATCTCTATGTTATTATTGAGGCTTGCCATCATAAGTGGAGTGACACCGTGTTCGTTGCCTTGATTAACATCTCCCCCCGCAGCAAGTATTTTCTTTACTTCTTGAATATCGTTCCTTTTTGCGGCGGCAGATAATGCAAATTTCTGTTGGGAGGCGCCAGAGTTTTCAACACTTTGGGAATTTTTGGTGTTTTCGCTGATTTTTGTACCCTTTGTTGCGGCATAAGCGAAAGAAAGGGACATATTTAAAAAGGAAAATAAAAACAATGAGGTAACAAGAAATTTAAACATAGTAAAATCCTATTTGTTAGAAATAATTTAATGAGCAATAATTCAATTGAATTGCTTATACGTTTAGTTGTGTGTACTTAGCTTTTAATCATGCGAGCGTAGCTTTAGCTTTTCCACTCATCACGCATTGCTTTAATATGTTTTTTTGCTTCACGTTTTTCTGTGGAGTTCAGTGTTTTTTCAAGTTCTTCAAGTTCTTCTTGGGCGCCTACAAGACCTTTTTCAGCTGAAAGTGTAAGGTATGCCAAGGCTAAGCCTGTATTTTTTTCCACGACATCGCCTTGTAAATATAATAAAGCTAAAATATATTGTCCAAATTCATTGGCTTGCTCTGCGGATCTGCGAGCCCAGCCTTCTGCTTTGACATAATCCACATCTACGCCAGCACCAGAATGATATAAAAAGGCAAGAAGCCCTTGTGCTGCAGCATCATTTCCTTCTGCGGCTTGTTCTGCAAACGTATAGGAAAGCTTCAAATCTTCATCCACAACATCGCCCATATAATACATCCATCCTAAAAGGCTTTTAGCTGTGACGCTCCCTTCTTTCACGGCTTCTTGTGCAAGTGTAAACGCTTGTTTTTCATTAGCGTCTATGCCTTCTCCGTAATAGAGCAAGGTGGCAAGATACGCTTTACAGTCTGCATCAGTATCTGAGCATAGCGGTGCTTGTACTGCGCATGTATCTATATCACGGGCAATACCAATGTGTTCACCGTCGTAGAGAAACATGACGTAAAAAGAGCGGTAAAAGTCTAAATCTGTAGGACTTATAAGTTCTGCTGTGAGTGTTGCTACTTGCGGATTAGAGAACGCTTCTTGAAATAAATGGAATGCTTTGGACATTTGCACATCGTCATCGACAAGGTAAGAAAAAGCTAAACCTATTTTTCCATAAATAGATTGTTTTGCACTTTTTTCAAGCCAAACTTGCGCCGCCTTAACATCGGTGTTGACTAGTTCCATTCCTAATTTATATTGAGCTTTTGGGTCGCCAGCTTTAGCTAAAGACATGAGTTCACTTGTGGAAGCGCCCCCATTATCAGATGTACCTTGTCCTTGTGAAAGCAGGTCTGTTGTTTGCAGGAATGCGAGTGATGGCATTGAAAAGCCAGACGGTGGAGTATTTGCATCAGTGGAGGGGCTTTGAGGGGCTTCTGCCATTTGATATTCTATGTCACCGCTGTCAACACTAAGCATTTGCGCATAAAGATTTGGGCGGAAATGCTTGTTATTCGTATTGATTATTGGAGTAATATTATTCGCTCTTAAGAATTCTAAGATAAGGTTTGTGGTCTGCGCTATATTCACGTTTGTAGCAGATTCTGATTTAGTCCATGTATTGATACCAACGACATCGCCATTACTGTTTACCAATGGGCCACCACTGTTTCCCCCAGAAATGCGAGCGGAGTGAAACATTGTTTGCATGCCATCATTACTAGTTATGGCATTGACAGTACCTTCCGTGTAGACAACTGGCGGAGCGCCTGTATATTCATCATTTAATATATTACTCAGGTTTTCGTCAGCAGATATGACTAAATCAGGATATCCCCAAGCAAAAACTCTATCCATTCTTTTCCCTTGATTACTAAAGCTGATAACAGGGGTCTTTACTGTTGGGGTATAGCGCAAAAGAGCAAGGTCAGGTGGGTCGGCTCGTTTAGGGTTATAGGCAACAGCAATAAGTTCTGCTTCTACAGGTTCTTGTCTGTCATTCATAACAAATATAGTACGGCCACGTTCGCCCATGAGGCCTGTGACATGTCCATTGCTCAGAATATAGCCATCGGCGACAACAAGGCCAGACCCGAAGCCCCCCCCTGTTTCGGTGCCAACAAGCACAAACATGGTCGTTGCTTCCATATACGCAGCGGTTGCTTTGTTGCGTTCTTCAAACGAGCGTAAAATGTCTTCAGTTGTAACAGGTGATGCCCATAAGGGAGTTGGAAGCGTTAATGCGATGAGTACAAAAGCATAAAAAAATCTCAATGGTGACATCGTCTGTTCTCCTGATACTGTTTTGAAGCGGGGCAATTATTGTTTAAAAAAGAGCATTTGACCAAAAGAAAGTTCGTATGAGAATTCAAATAGTCGTGATTAGATTACGGTAATGATTGTATTTTTGTCAAGTAGAATCGCCATGAGGAATTTGTCCATACAGTTCATATTCGTCTGAATTGCAGATGGTTAATCGGTTTGATTTTATAGATATTTTTTGTGGCAAACATCATGCATTGGTGATGTAGTGTGTCGTTTATTCGTTGCCTTGTAAAAATAGGAGGGAATGTATTCAAGACTTTTCTTTTAAGCAAAATTTATTTTTTTCCGATTCCAAGATTCCCTCTTTTTGCATCTTTGATATTTCATTCGACATAGCGCTTCTTTCTACCGATAAATAGTTAGCAAGTTGTTGACGATTAAAAGGAATTTCAAAATGCGTTGATTGGGTTTTCTTTGCTTCACTGGACAGGTACGATAAAAGTTTATCTCGTGTGCTTCGCTGTGTTATGTGGCGATGTTTTTCGTTAAGTTTTATATTTTTTTCAGCTATAGCGGATAATATATTACGTATTAAACGGGTATGAAAGGCGCAAGCAGAAGAACAGGTTTCAAAAATCTTTTTTGCGTTTATGAACATAACTTTAGTGGGAGTTATGGCTATGGCGTTCATATTTGCCACAGCCCCATGGGTGCAAGCCAAAGTTTCTGCAAAAAAATCGCCTGTTGATAGTTCGGTAACAATGTTCGTATTACCCCAAAAGTCATCATAGCTCGTATGAATAGTGCCTGCCAAAACGAGGCCCATATGTTCGACGCTATCACCAGAGCGGATAATATACTCATCTTTTTTATATTCACGCACATGCGCAGATAAGCAGTGAAGCATAGCTTCTATTTCATTTTGATTAATACCATTAAAAAAAATAGTATTTTTGCATATATAAATATTTTCGTTCACAAATTTCCTTAATTTCTTGCCATAATTTCTTGCATTGTTGTTTTTACAACATCTTTGTTGTTTATACTGTAGTAGTATGCAGGTATGAAGTCAATGAAATACATTAAACTTCAGTAAGTTTAGCGCATTGTGCTTGTGTTAAAATTGGCTATCATATATTATAATAAAATAATAGATAATCACCTCAAGGCCTGAATTTTGTAGGCTCAAGGTACAAAAAGGAGATTCATTATGACTACTAAAATGTTTTGTTACCAATGTGAGCAAACAGCTCAAAGTAAAGCGTGTACTGGCGGTGCTGGCGTGTGTGGTAAATCTCATGAAACAGCTCACTTGCAAGATGAGCTCACGGGTGCACTTATCTCTCTTGCAAATATTGCCTTAAAAGGTAAACCCACAAAAGATACTCACAAAATAGTGCTTGAAGGTTTATTCACCACGGTGACTAATGTGAATTTCAATAATGAAACACTTATCCCGCTTATTGAAAAAGTAAGAACCGAAAAGAAAAACCTTGCATCAGCGCTTCAAAATATCTCTCCTGTAGCTGATTATGATATGACAAAGTTATGGAATGGCGATGAAGACATTCGTTCTCTAAAATCACTTATTCTTTTTGGTCTACGTGGTATGTCTGCTTACGCTTATCATGCTCTATTGTTAGGACATTCTGATGAAGACGTGAGTCGATTTTTCTATGAAGGGCTTGTGAGCATTGGCGAAGACCTAAGCATCGACGCTTTAATTCCCGTTGTTCTAAAAGTTGGCGAAATCAACTTGAAATGTATGGAAATACTTGACAAGGCGAATACAGAAACCTTTGGTACACCAGAGCCAACGCAAGTAACAATGCGTGTTGAAAAAGGGCCTTTTATTGTTATTACAGGCCATGACTTGCTCGACCTTAAATTGCTTCTTGACCAAACAGAAGGCAAAGGGGTTAATGTTTATACGCATGGTGAAATGCTACCAACACATGCCTATCCAGCGCTTAAAAAATACTCTCATTTGAAAGGGCATTTTGGTACAGCATGGCAAAATCAACAAAAAGAATTTGCAGACATGCCAGCCCCAGTTTTATTTACAACAAACTGTATTATGCCTGTGAAAGACAGCTATGCTGACCGTGTTTTCACAACAGAAGTTGTTTCTTATCCTGAAATGAAGCACATCGGCAAAGACAAGAACTTTTCTCCGATTATTGAAAAAGCCTTAGAACTTGGCGGTTATAAGGAAGATACAGAGTTTTCAGGCATAAACGGCGGAAAGGAACTTCTAACAGGTTTTGGACATGGCACCGTATTAGGCGTTGCAGATACCGTTATTGATGCGGTGAAATCTGGGGCGATAAAGCATTTCTTCTTGGTAGGTGGCTGTGATGGTGCTCGCACTGGTCGCAACTATTATACAGAATTTGTAAAACAAACACCAAGCGATACTGTCATACTCACATTAGCCTGTGGCAAGTTTAGATTTAATGATTTAGATTTAGGGACAATTGGCGGATTACCACGACTTATGGATATGGGACAATGCAACGACGCATATAGCGCCATTAAAGTTGCTGTCGCTTTGGCAGGTGCTTTTGATTGTGGCGTCAATGAGTTGCCTTTGTCTTTCATACTTTCTTGGTATGAACAAAAGGCCGTTTGCATATTATTAACGCTTTTACATTTAGGTATTAAGAATATCAAATTAGGGCCAAGCCTGCCTGCATTTGTTTCTCCTAATATCCTAGACTTCTTAGTGAAAACATATAATATCGCCCCAATATCTACCCCTGAAGAAGATTTGAAGAGTATTTTGAAATAAGGACTGTCTCCTAAGATAGTAAAACAAGAAAGCTTACGTTAACCACGTAAGCTTTTTTTTTGGATTTTTTGTTGGGTGGGTTGGGCTTTGGTGGGTGGGTTGGGCTTTGGTGGGGTGATTTCTTTGTACTGCGAGATGTTTGGTGCTTGGCGTAGACTGTCGAGGGTGACGTGGCAATCCATGCCTTTTATAGGGTTGACGTTTCTCGTTGTATGTAGTTTGTCTCTATATACCATGTGATGTCTCCATATACCATGTGATTACTTCAGACCGTGAAATGTCATTGCGAGGAAGCCCGAAGGGTTGACGTGGCAATCCATGCCTTTTATAGGG
>CAMQVJ010000093.1 GCA_947038175.1 uncultured Desulfovibrio sp. | reverse complement strand
TGGCGTATACTCGGTCAAGAATCCTATGCCTATGAAGTTGCACAGGAATACCGTTGGGATTTAGCGAAAAAGAGTTTATTTGTTCCCATTGGTAATGCGGGTAATATCACCGCTATTATGTCTGGTTTACTAAAAATGAAAAAGCTTAATATTATAGATGAATTGCCTCGTTTATTTGGGGTGCAGTCTCATCATGCGAACCCTGTGTGGCGTTATTATTCTCAGCCAAAAGAAACTCGCACCTACGCCCCTGTTACCGTGACGGCAAGCGTGGCACAAGCTGCCATGATTGGTAGCCCTGTATCCTTTCCAAGAGTTCAGAAATTTGTGGAAGAATACGAGAGCTTTGGCGGTGAGTTTAATGTTATACAAGTGACAGAGCAAGCCATTATGGACGCCATGATTATTGCTAATCGTCATGGGCATATCGCTTGTACACAGGGCGGAGAATGCCTTGCTGGACTTTTGCAAGCAAAGAGTGAAGGCAAATTCACCGATAAGGATTTTGCAATACTTGACGCAACCGCTCATGCGCTTAAATTTTCTGGTTTTCAAGATTATTATTTTGAAGACAATTTCCCTCCTGAATACGGCATAGTTCCTAAGAAAGAATTGCAAAATATGCCTCATTCTGTAATGGATGCGAGCAAGAAAGAGACGTGCAGTCCTGCTGACTATACCGAAGAAGCCGCTAAGGCTATTGTGCGTTTTATGAATTTGGAAGAAAAATAAAATATTCTGTCTTGTTTTTACTGACAACATGGTTTTTATAAAACGCAATAAAAACAAGTATTAAGCAACTTTTTTTCTATAAATGAGAGTAAGCATATCTGCAATTGAAGTTCAAAAACCTTGTAAGTCTTTTATTATCAACACTAATATTCTTTTTGTTTCCTACTTGACACAGGGGTAAACAAAGGCTATTTCAAGAATAGCTGTGTTTATACAGTATATTTTCATTTAGCATGATGCTAAATTTGGAGGAATCTATTATGGCTTATACAGTAATTGTTGACACCGATAAGTGTGTTGGTTGTGGCGAATGTGTTGATATTTGTCCAGTAAGCGTTTACGAAATGACTGACGGCAAATGCGACGTTGTTGCTGCTGAAGAATGTCTTGGCTGTGAATCTTGCACAGGCGTTTGCGAACATGACGCTATCGTTATTGAAGAAGTATAATTTTTAAGTAAAGTTTTTACTTTACGACGAAATTACGAATAGAGACATCGACAAAATTTTTATTTTGTCGATGTCTTTTTTCTGTATTATTGCTTTTATATTTTTGTTCTTTATGTGTCATTATTGTTTTTATACTTTTGTTTTTTTATTCTTCATGTTTTTTAATATTTTCATTTTTTAAAGATGCTTATCTCGTGTTCCTTACTACTCCGAGATTTTTCTTTTTTAACGAGTAAATTTGCACACAAATAAGTCATTACCGCTTCAATCGAGTCATAAATAACTTGCTTTCATTTTTTATTGAAACCAAGTTTCAAACAATAGCTAATATCTTATAATATTTTCTAGAGTTTCTTTTCACAAGGAAATAAATCTGCTCTTTTCAAAGCGTCACGGTTATAACTGTTTGTAAATAATGAAATTTTTTTTTATCCATTTCTTTGTTTTTTTATAAGAATACCCCTCTTTTTTCAAGACACCTTGACACAAGAGTTAAGCATACGCTATGTTTTCAATTACTTTTTAGATGTCATTAACCTATAGGGAATGAGATAATTCGCAGAAAGGAGCTGGTATGAAAGGATCTGTTTCTTGTGCCACTGTGGCTAAAACGACTGTTTCTGGTCGTGTAGATTTAGCGCAAGCCGTTACTGGTGTTGTGTTAGCGCTTTTTACTCTGATGCATGCATTATTTGTTGGGTCGGTTATTATTAGCCCCCACATCATGAATGGGCTTGCTTGGATATTAGAAATTACCTATATCGAAAATATCGTGGGCCCCATAATTCTTGTGATTATGCTCGCCCATTTTCTTTTAGCTGTCCGCAAGATGCCTGTTCGCCTTGGTGAATTTTCTGTGTTTTATGACCATGCAAAACGTATGCGTCACTGCGACACATGGCTTTGGCTTGTGCAAGCGATAACCGCTGTTATTGTTTTTGTTTTGGTGAGCGCACATGTCTATACTATTATGATGAATTTGCCTATCAGTGCAGAAGCTTCTGCGCTTCGTGAGCAAAATGGCTGGACTTGTTTTTACCTTACTTTACTCATTTGTGTAGGATTACACCTTGGTATTGGGCTTTTTCGAGTAGGGGTAAAATACGGTTTTATTAAGGCCGAAAATCGTAGCGTGTGGGTAAAGCGTACGTGGCTACTCATCGCTTTTTACGTTGCTCTTGGTATTGTGACCATAATCCGTTTCCACTTCATAGCTGTTTAGGGAGTTATCATGCGTATATTTGAAACTGATCTTTTGTGCATGGGAGCTGGGCTTGCGGGTGAAAGAGTGGCTGTAGAAGCTGCTGAAGCTGGCTTCAATGTTATTTGTCTTTCCCTTGTTCCGCCAAAGCGTTCGCATTCTTCTGCGGCTATGGGTGGCATGCAGGCTGCACTTGGTAACTCTGCCATGAGTCAAGGCGATAGCCCCGATGTGCATTTTACCGATACCGTTAAAGGTTCTGATTGGGGCTGTGACCAAGAAGTTGCAAGACTTTTTGCTGATACTGCGCCTATCGCCATGCGTGAAATGGCGCATATGGGCGTTCCTTGGAGTCGTGTTGTTCCAGGCGTGCATACATATTATAAGGGTGGAAAACCTTTTGAAGCGGAAGAACTCGCAGAAAAAGACGGGCTTATCCATTCAAGAGCGTTTGGTGGAACGGCTAAATGGCGTACATGTTACACCTCAGACGGTACAGGGCACTCTGTTCTTTTTACCTTAGATAACAAACTCTTACAACTTGGTGTTGATGTGCATGACCGCATGCAAGCAGAAATGCTTATTCATGATGGTGAAAACTGTACTGGCGCTGTTTGCCGTTGCCTTCGCACGGGTGAGCTTGTTATTTATCGTGCACGTGTGACCCTCATCGCAACGGGTGGTTATGGACGTATTTATTCTGCCACAACTAACGCCCTTATTTGTGACGGTGGCGGACAAATTACTGCCCTTGAAACAGGTTGCGTTCCTCTTGGTAATATGGAAGCTGTTCAGTTTCACCCTACAGGATCTGTTCCTACGGATATCCTTCTTACAGAGGGCTGTCGTGGTGACGGTGGTACTTTACTTGATGTTAATGAATACCGTTTTATGCCTGACTATGAGCCTGAAAAAGCAGAGCTTGCTTCTCGTGATGTTGTTGCACGAAGAATGACAGAGCATATGCGCAAAGGTCTTGGCGTAAAAAGCCCTTATGGGGATCATTTATGGCTTGATATTCGTCACCTTGGCGAAAAGCATATCACCACTAATTTACGTGAAGTATATGACATTTCCACCAAATTCCTTGGCGTAAACCCTGTGCATCAGCTTGTGCCTGTGCGTCCGACTCATCACTATAGTATGGGGGGAGTGCGTATCAATAAAGACGGCGCAGCCTATGGACTTCGTGGATTATTCTCCGCAGGGGAAGCCGCTTGTTGGGATATGCATGGTTTTAACCGTTTAGGCGGAAACTCCCTTGCAGAAACCGTGGTAGCTGGGCGTATTATTGGTAAAAAAGTAGTAGAATATTTGCAAGGCACTGACAGTATTTTTCACACTGTGCACGCAAAAGACGCTGTGAAGCAAGTGCAAGAACGCATTAGCGCCATCGCAAATGCTCGTAATGGCAAAGAAAATTGCTACGAACTTCGCTCTATTTTACATCAAACAATGATGGAAAATGTGGGCATATTTAGAAATGGCAAGGATTTGCAAAGTGGCGTTGACACCTTGCAAGAACTTCTTGCACGCTCTGAAAATATCGGTCTTCAAGGACATAATAAAGGCTTCACACCAGAGCTTTCCTTAGCGCTTCGTATGCGTGGAATGATTAAGCTTGGTATTTGCACAGCTTACGGTGCGCTTATGCGTACAGAAAGCCGTGGTGCTCATGCTCGTGAGGATTATCCTGAACGTAATGACGAAAAATGGCTCAACCGTACTCTTGCCACATGGAAAGAGGGCGATAGCTTGCCAACTCTCAGTTATGAAGAAGCAACCCCTTGGTATGAAATTCCTCCTGGGGAACGTGGATACGGCGGCGGAAAGACAATAGCCGCAGATATTCCAGAAGATAAAATTCGCCCATTTGGTGCATAAAATATTGCGAATAAAATATTGCGGATAAATATTGTGGATAAATATTGTGGATAAAACAGTATTGTTTTTCTTCTGGCAATCCCTCTTCCTTTAATCCCACTGATCAAGGAGTTTTATCATGGGTCGTAAATTACAAATAGATATAATGCGTTATAATCCGCTTGATGAAAACAGCGTACCACATATGCAAAGTTTTTTCTTGGAAGAATATCCGAGCATGACTTTATTCGTTGCGCTCACGCAATTACGAGAAACGCAAGATCCGAGTTTACAATTTGATTTTTGTTGCCGTGCGGGTATTTGTGGCTCTTGCGGTATGGTGATTAATGGTCGCCCTTCCCTCGCTTGTTCTACGCAAACAAGGGATTTGCCAGCTCATATCACCCTGCATCCATTACCAATCTTCAAGCTTATCGGTGATTTATCCGTCGACACAGGCACATGGTTTAGAAGCGTAGGCACACGCCTTGAAACGTGGATTCACAGCAATGCCGAATTTGACGAAAACGCCATTGAAGAACGCATGGAAGACGGTCTCGCTAAAGAAATATTTGAGCTTGATCGCTGTATCGAATGTGGTTGCTGTGTGGCCGCTTGCGGTACCGCTCGCATGAGAGAAGATTTTCTCGGAGCAACAAGCATTAACCGTATGGCTCGCTTTCATCTTGACCCTCGAGACAACCGTACTGCCGAAGATTTTTACGAGGTTATCGGCAACGACCAAGGCGTTTTTGGCTGCATGGGACTACTCGCCTGCGAAGATGTTTGCCCGAAAGAATTACCTCTGCAAGATCAACTCGGCATTATGCGCCGCATGCTCGCTTTTCAATCTGTGAAAAATATCGTGCCTGCGTTCTTACGAGATAAAATGACCTGCGGACATGACAAATGTGGGCATAAATAGAGTTTAATTTGAGTTTGGATTGAGTTTAGATTGAATTTGGATTGAAGGGAAAAACCACTTTTTTTTAAAAAAAACGAGGTTTTTCCCTTCAAACTCCCCTTTTCCTTAAAAACATATGGGGACATTTCTCAACTGTTGATATTATTATAGAATTTACTAATAAACATTATAAAGGATAACACAATGGCATTATATACAAATGAAGAAGCGCTTGAATATCATGAAGCACCAAGACGAGGCAAAATAGAAGTTATTCCAACTGTGCCTTGTAATAATCAAAAAGATTTATCCCTTGCGTATTCTCCAGGTGTGGCTGTGCCTTGCATGGAAATTCATGCAGATGAAGCGAAAGTTAATCAATACACAGGTAGGGGAAATCTTATCGGTGTTATTTCCAATGGAACAGCAGTGCTTGGGCTTGGAAATATTGGGCCAAAAGCGAGCAAACCTGTTATGGAAGGCAAGGGCATTTTATTTAAAATGTTTGCCGATATTGATGTTTTTGATATTGAAGTTGATGAAACAGATCCTAAAAAGCTTTGCAAAATAATACGCTCCCTTGAGCCTACCTTTGGCGGAATCAATTTAGAAGATATTAAAGCGCCTGAATGTTTTTATGTGGAAGAAGTTCTTAAAAAAGAAATGAACATTCCTGTTTTTCATGATGATCAGCATGGAACAGCGGTTATTTCTGGCGCAGGGCTTATCAACGCTTGTGACCTTTCAGGGCGTGCAATAAAGTCTTGTAAAATTGTTATTTCTGGCGCTGGTGCGGCAGCGATCGCTTGTGCTAATTTCTATGTAACCCTTGGTGTCAAACGCAAAAATATTTTTATGTTTGATTCAAAAGGGCTTATCACAAAGAAAAGCCAAGGGCTTAACAAATACAAAGCACGCTATGCTCAAAAAGAAAGCATGAGCCTAGCAGAAGCCATGGTGGGTGCTGATGTTTTTCTTGGTCTTTCAAAGAAAGATGTTTTGAATAAAGACATGGTACGCAGTATGAACCCGAAGGCGCTTATTTTTGCTTGCGCTAATCCTGACCCTGAAATTTCCTATGAAGACGCTAAAGAGGCAATGCCTGATTGCATCATGGGTACAGGTAGAAGTGATTATCCTAACCAAATCAATAACGTATCTGGTTTTCCTTTCCTTTTCCGTGGGGCTTTAGATGTGGGCGCAACGGAAATAAACGAAGAAATGAAAATCGCCGCTGCAAGAGCCTTAGCCGCTTTAGCTAAAGAGCCTGTGCCAAAAGCTGTTTCTGATGCGTATGACGGGCAAACCTTTGAATATGGTTATGATTATATTATTCCAAAACCGCTAGACCCACGTATTATTGAATGGGAAACCCCAGCCGTGGCGCAAGCCGCCATGGATTCTGGCGTGGCAACTCGTCCTATACACGATATGGTAGCGTACAAAAAAAGCTTAAAAGAGCGTATCGCCCTTTGTAAAAAACGAGTCGATAACCATTATAAGAGCTACAAATAAATTCCAATATATCTCAACTTTTTTCAGAAGGGAAACGAGGTTTTCTCTGCTCCCTTCTGAAGAACCACCCATAAAGCTTGACTCTCATATGAAAAATATCCAAAAGATAGCGTATTATAAGAGAGATTAAGTATATCTGTTCAAATGTTTTCAATACGCAGAAGGGGGAAGATTCAATATTTTCTCATTGCTCATTTCTGAGCGAGAGTGTGTTTTCATGAGTAAACCCAAACGGGGTAAAAATACCTGTGTAAGCACACCCAAAAGAAAAATTAATTGGAGGACTTATGGCTAAAAGTTTTTTGCAGGTTACGAACTATATTTCAAAGCTAACTAAATTAGAAAGTTGGGTTGGATTATTTGTTGGTCTTTTTGTTTTGCTTCTTACCGTACTCACAGATGCTCCAGGAGGCATGAGTCCAGAAGCGTGGCGATGCGTTGGCCTTGGAACTCTCATGGCTGTTTGGTGGTCAACGGAAGCTCTTCCTATCCCTGTAACTGCACTTCTGCCTATTATCCTTATTCCTGCACTTGGCCTCGGCTCATTGAAGGTTGCCACTGCGTCCTATTCCAATTCAACTATATTTCTTTTCTTTGGTGGCTTTATTCTTGGGCTTGCCATGGAAAAATCGAATTTGCATAAGCGTATCGCTCTCAATATTATCCAGAACGCTGGCGCAAGCCCTAAATTACAAATCGCAGGTTTTATGATTGCCACCGCATTTATTAGTATGTGGGTGAGCAATACTGCCACTGCGGTTATGATGACGCCTATTGGTTTATCTGTTGCTCGTATGCTTGACAATGAATGTTTTGAAGATTGTAAATTCCAAACTTCTTTATTGTTATCCATAGCTTATGCGGCAAGTATTGGTGGTATGGCGACTCTTATCGGTACGCCTCCAAACGCCTTACTCCGTGCATTTTTGGAAGAACGTTATGACATTCACCTCGGTTTTGGACAATGGATGTTGATTGGTGTTCCTGTTGCTATAGTGCTTCTTGCGTTTACCTTTTTCTGGCTCACACGAGGTACTATGGTAGCGAGCGTAGGCAAAGAAAGTAACGACAACCTTTTGAACGATGAGCTTCAGAAATTAGGGAAAATTTCCTATTCTGAAAAATGGGTTGCGTTTATTTTTACCTCTGCTGCTTTATGTTGGGTTTTCCGCCCTTTTATTACGCCTCATCTTCCCTTTGTTAGTGATACTTTTATCGCTATGGCTGCTGCTATCAGTCTTTTCTTTATTCCCGTCAATGCAAAAGAACGTGAATTTGTTATGGATTGGGAAAGTGCAAGAAAACTCCCTTGGGGTATCTTGTTGCTTTTTGGTGGTGGTCTTGCCTTGGCAGGTGTTATAAATACCTCAACCTTGGCAACATGGTTAGCGGAACAGCTTAATATATTCAGAGGTGTTGACCTCATTATTATGATTCTTATTATCGTAGCGCTTATTATTTTCCTCACCGAAATAACGTCAAATACAGCAACCGCAGCGGCATTTTTGCCTCTTGTGGCGGCTATTGCAGTGGCGCAAGATATACCACCTCAAGTGTATGCAGTTCCTGCTGCGCTTGCGGCAAGTTGCGCCTTTATGCTTCCTGTGGCGACTCCGCCAAACGCCATTGTCTTTGGTACCAATACCTTTAAGATTGGCGAGATGATAAGCACAGGCTTTATGCTTAATATCTTTGGTATCTTCGCTATTACAGGGCTTTGCGTCCTGCTCATTGACTTTATCTAAAAGCTTAAACGAGTAAAAAAGAAAAGCCCTTTGCATTGTCTTGAATGATGATGCAAAGGGCTTTTTCTGTTTTCTTTTTTTTGGGGGGGGGACGGGGTTTTGGAGGGGAGTGACTGCTATATATTTGGTGCTTGCCGATAGCTTCCGTGCTTGCGAGGGCTTTGGTGTGTGGCTTTTACATTCTTCGTACACAAACACATTAACGCTTAAGACCGTTCGACGCAGTCCGTTACACCTCAACAACAGCAATTTAGCGCCACCGTGAACTTAGCTCGGAGTGACCCCTTCGCCGTTTATAGCCCCCTTCCCATTAAACCTGCAGTGCCGGACGGCACACCACAAAAGCCTTCACCAAGCAATGAGTAGCGCCACCCGAGCAAGCAAAGCGGAGAGAGTGAAGCCGTAAACCTACATAAAAAAATGAGAGCAAAACAATTGCGCCAACAAGAAAGCTTTGTATGCGAGCGAGACTCGCAAGCACGAAAGAGCGTAAGCTCTGCACGGGCAAGGTAGAGCGATTCTTAGGGGGAAATGCAGCGGGGATTCCAAAGGGGTATTCTGCTAGGGGGGCTTCCCCCGTTAGCAATACCCCTTTGGTCGGGGTTCATAAGGGGCTGAAAGTCCCTTAAATAATTTAGCCCGTCACGCAGTGACACAATAACGCTTACCGATAGCTTCCGTTCTTGGCGATAGCTTTCGGGGGTGGCATACGCCACGCCGTGAGGAAAGGCTTTAAGA
>CAMQVJ010000092.1 GCA_947038175.1 uncultured Desulfovibrio sp. | reverse complement strand
TTAGAATAGAGAATACAGTTTTTCACAGAAAAGCCCCTCAACATCAATGGTGTCGAGGGGCTTTTCTGTGTGTCTGAGGGAAATATTAGAGAGGGAATGTTAAAGAAGCAAACATTAAAGCAGGGATATTAAAAAAAGAAGCGTCGATTTTACGTATAAAACCGACGCTTACAATTGGCTTGTTGGTATTAGAAACGAGGAGCTCTAGGAGCACGAGGTTTCGCTTCGTTCACACGAAGAGTTCTACCACCGAAAGATGAGTTGTCCAAAGCTTCAACAGCACTTGTTGCAGCAGGGTCTTCCATTTCTACGAAACCAAAGCCACGAGCGCGGCCTGTTTCTCTATCATTAACAAGTTTAACTGATTGAACATCACCAAATTCTGCAAAAAGAGCTTGAACTTGATCTTCGGTCGCGGACCATGGTAGGTTACCAACATAAATAGACTTAGCCATAAAAAAAACCTCTCACACACATAAAACGTTACATCGCAGCAAAAGGCAAAACTATTTTACCTAGATAGCGACTGTCTAAATGTAAGAATGCACTTTGTTGAGGGGCAAGTCAATATGTATATCTAACTTTATTCTTCTGTTTTTAGAACAAAAAAGTAAAATATCAGGTATCACATTTTGTAAACCATTGTTTCTATTGAAATATGATGCATTAAAAATAACATAATTGTCATTTTGCACCTCCCATTTAAAAGCATGTATTTTTAAAAGAGAGAGAAAAGAAGGAGGAAGTTCTGCAAATAAGGGGTGAATGCATACATTAAAATATTTATTACCCTCTTTTTAATCCTTTGTATTAAGCTAGAAGGACTTGCGAAGCAGGCTTTTGTAGCATAGCTGAGGCAGATGAGGCCATGGAATGATATATTAGATATCCGTAAGTCGTACAAAAGAGGGTCGGATATATGCCGAAAATCACCGAAGAAGTCACAGAAAAAAACACCGAAAAAATTTACTAAAATTGCAATAGGAATTCAGTAAAATTTCAATGAAAGCGCAGGGGGGAAACCTTGGCAGTGAAGTGCTCTCTCAAGTATCAGATAAAACTATAATAAAAAGCTTTCTTTGTAAGTTTTACTGACGCCTTTTGAACATTTGTTCAAGCTTTAGTTCGTCAAAATGCAGGGCGCAAGGTCTGCCATGTGGGCAATAATCGGGTTCTTCTGTGTTGAGCCACTGCGTAATAAGGTTTAGTGCTGCTGCTGTGTCTAAACTTGTGTGGGCTTTTATGGCACTTGAGCATGCGTGGTGAATCCAAATACGTTCAAGGTCGTCTGTCTTTTCCGCAAGAAGGTCTTTGAGAAAGGCAGTTGCGCTGACTCTTGATAAATTTGTGGGAATAGCGCTCACCACACAGGACTGCTTTGAAAAAGAAAGATGGAAGGCTAATTTTTTCAATTGAGGCAAAAGGTCTTGCATGCGCTCTTGTTCACTTTTATGAAGGGGAATCTCAATAGGCACAAGGAGATTTTGCGAATGTATTTGCCCTTTACGGGTTTGCTCGTATAAAATGCGTTCATGGACGGCGTGTTGATCCAGTAAAATAAGAGCGTCAGAAGATTTTTTAAGGATAAGATACGTTTCTGCGATTTGCCCAAGATACACAATACCAGCAGGTAATGCAGCAGTAGGGATACTATTTACGTTATCGCATTCGTTCGCTTCATTTACTCTTTCTAGGGAGCGTTGCGCATTTTGTTCATAGCTTTTTTCTGACAGGTTTGCTGTGTTTGATACACTTGAAATACTTGTAGAAAAACTCCTCAAGGAATCGCCAGTAGAATCGTCGGTCGAATTATTGGTCGAATCGCCCGTAGAATTACCAGTGGAATAATCAGTCGAATTATCCGAAAAGGCTTGTATTTTTTGCGCAGGTTCTTGCATCTTATTACTTGCGTTTATGTAATAATCGCTTGTTGTGCTAGGGTTTAGGTTGCCAGACGACGCAGGCGAGGCATACGAGCCAGATGAGACAGGCGACGCAGAGGAAGCAGGGATATTTGTATTCACATGCCAATCTTGCGCTGTGTTTTTTTCGCCTTCACCTTGTTCCGTATAAACACTTGTCTCATAGGCGTTCTGCATGCGTTGTTTTTCCGCATTCTCTTTTATAAAGGAAAGCCCTGTTTCTTTATCCGCATTTCCCCAAAAGCCTTGGGGTTTTGGTGCGTATAAATCGCCCAGTCTTGCGTTTTGCGTGTTTTGATTTTCGTGTCCGTTATGATGAGCGCCGCCATACCCATCACTATTTTGATTACTATCGCTCGCCCTGTTTTCCCCAAAAAGCTCTTTGACGCTAAAATTATGGTCATCGTTTTCTAGGGCATTGCTCACACTGCGCATAACGGTGGTGAAAAGGGACTGCTCGTCTCTAAAGCGAACTTCATTCTTTGCAGGGTGTACGTTAACATCCACGTCTTGCGGAGCAAGTTTGACGCATAAAATACATTGGGGATAGTCACGTGTTGTTATTTTACCGTGAAAGGCTTGACGCACCGCACGCATAAGGAGCTTATCTGAAACCGCACGATCATTCACATAAAAAAGCATGCGGTCAGCACGGGGCTGATGGGAGCGAGGATGTGAAATAAAGCCTGTTACTTCTACGCCATACGCCGCATAAGAAACGGGTAAGAGTGCTTCAACTACCGTAGGTGGCCAAATATGCGCAAGGCGTTCTTTGAGATTTTCGTTAGCAGAAAATGTATGGCTGAGGCGTGTCCCTGCGTATAAAGAGAGGCTTGCATTTTCAGCAATAAGAGCCAAACGTATGAAAAGATCTGTCGCTCTTTTGAGTTCTGTGGAGGGATTTTTGAGGAATTTGAGCCGTGCAGGAATATTGAAAAAAAGATCTTTCACTTCAATGAGTGTGCCGTGACGCAAAGAACTTGGGACAATCTCTTGTACTTTGCCAAATTCCACATTGAGCTCAAAGGCTTCACTTGGAATATCTGTGTTTTTAATATCTGCTTTATTCTCTTGATTCTCTAAGTCGTTACTCTTTTCTGTGTGGGTAGAATTTTCGCTCAAGCTCTGCGTATTCTCATTATGTAATTCTTGCCCGTACTCTTGGCTCGCCTTAGAAACTATTCTGAATTTTGAGACAGAAGCGATACTTGGCAAGGCTTCACCACGAAAACCGTAGGAAGAAATTTCTGAAAGCCCTGCAATATCTTGTAATTTACTTGTAGCGTGCCGAGTCACCGCAAGTTCAAGCTCGGTGCTGGCAATACCCATTCCGTTGTCTTGTACACGGATAAGGCTTTGCCCACCATTTTCGATTGTTACAATAACTTCTGTCGCTTTTGCATCGAGGGCATTTTCTACCAATTCTTTGAGCACACTCGCAGGCCTTTCCACCACTTCGCCAGCAGCGATTTGATTGGTGAGGTCTACGGGGAGTAATTTTATTTTTTGAGGTATTGTGCTCATATCTTTCAGAAATCCGAGTTAAGAATGAATGTAAATAAGGTGCGTGTAAAAAAATACATGGAAATAAGGACATGAGGCAAGCGCTTTTTTATTCTATAAAGAGGCTAAAAAATACAAAAAAATATTATATTTTACGTAATTGCTTCATATATTTAGCTTCTAACTCTTCGTATCGAGAGATAGAAATCATAGTTTTGCCTGTGGCAACAAGTTCTTCTCTTACGGACTGCTCTCTCAAAAGTTGTAGCATGCATTGTGCCAAAACTTCAGCGCTATCTCTTGGAAAAATAAGGGCAGATTGATTACTTTTTCCTGATAGAACAAGCTTAGTATGCACAGAAAGGTCAGAACTTATGACAGGTAAAGAAGCTTTCCAACCATTGAGAATACTACGATAATCGCCTTCTCCTGAGATTGCAGGGCAAATAAGAGCATGGGCATGTTTGTAAAAAACATTCTTGTCATTTGCGCCTAAAAACGCAAACATGGAATCCACATTGAGCTCTTGTGCTTTTTCAATAAGCTCATGAAAAAGACTGCCCACGCCACAAATATGAAATTCAGCGGTCGGGTCATCTGTTTTGAGATGTTCTTTGAAATAAGGTAACGCTTCTAAAAGAAGGTCCACTCCGCAAGGGCTTTCCAATAAGGTATCCACAAGAAAAATAAAGCGTTCTTTTGGGTCTGGCTTTATAAGAGTATTTGTAGAGTTTTCAGGGAAGGCGTCTTCTAATTTGATGGAATAAGGTAATAGGCTAAGAGCTGCTGTTCTTTGATCTTGTTTTTGCAAAGCATTGAATAATTCTGGTGAAGAAACAAAAAGAACACTAATTTTTTTTGCAAGAAGCGCCCGTATAGGGAATGCATGAGGTTCTGAATATAATTTTGGAGCGTCAATATCTATGCGGTCGTGAACACTGGCAATAATTTTGATAGATGATTTCGTTATCATCTTAATATACCGTGCTAACTTTAAAGCGCTTTGGTCAAGAACATGTATGGAGTGCACTCGATTGTTTTTGATACACCTGCGTACTGCGAAAAATTGACCCAGTGATGTTGTTGGAATTTCAATAAAAGGTATATTATTGGAGTTTGCCATACAGGCAAGAGAAGAGTTTTCAGGGCATGCGTAAAGAAAAGTTTGCGAATTTTTTAACAGTGACTGCATGAGTAACTGTTCTTGTTCATGAATCTTATTTTCAGAACTTAGAAACAAGATGGACATACTTTTCTCCTTTTATTATTTTTATCCAAAAGCCTTTTCGATTAAAGACAAAGTTCGCCTTGCTGTCAACAAGAATCATGTACCTTTTCGATATTTATTCTAAAAAGTAAAGTATAGTACGTCTATTATTTATAGTGAAATATTTTGAGTCTCGCTTAAGTGCTTTATTTAAAACGAAGACTAAAAACACTAGCTTTAGAAAACAAAAAAATATACAATTACGCAGTCTAAAGGAAGCATACTTTTAATAAAAAAATAAAAGAGCTTCTTTACACATTAAATAGGAAACAAGAGGCAGGGAAAATAATGTTTTTATCCCACATAAAACTCAAAGATTCAGGGTTTGAAGAAATAAAAAATCCTTCTGGCTGCGCTTCCTGCACGGCCTTTAATGTATCTCTGAGCCACTTTATGTACCGTTCTTCTTCTTTTTTTGCAATTTGTTTTTTATGCATTTTAGCTCTCATAATGTTTTCAAATACAGCCTACGCAAGAAATGATTTAGGATCTTTTCCGCAAACCTTTGGGGATAGCATGTCTGCCCATGAACCGCCCCCCTTTGCTCCCATGGAAAGTTATGCTCCAAAAGACGCTCCGTCCCTTGATATGCTGGAGCTTTTGAGCCAAGGTGCTTTAGAAAAGCTCCCCCCTGAAGTGCAAAAGTTTCTCCTCAAGAAAGGGCATGAACCTTTGCCTGTTGTGGTAGCTCCTGCGCAAATAACAAGAGAAACAACAACTTTTTCTGATGACACTTCAACCCTTGCTAGAGTTCCAAAGCCAAACGTCCCTAGGGTTTCCCCTGTGCGTGATCCTTATACTTTTGGGGCTATTGTGCCAGGTATGGAACCTCTTTTTCGACCGATGATGGATCTCAATAGTTTGCCTAGTCCTAAGGTTGCTCCTGTGCGTGTGCCTCAAACTAATGTTGCCCCCGCAAAGCAGGTAGAGCAAGCAAAGACTGTAGGGCAAGTTTCAACATTAGCCCCCCCCTCTGTGGGAGAGATTGCAAAACCGAATGTGGAAAATACGTTGAATGGTGCTGCAAAAACGCCTACAGCTGATGCAGGAAATGTGGAAACTGGCGAGCCTGCACAAACTGGCGAAACTGCGGGAACAGAAAAAACGCCTGCACAGCAAAATAACGTGGCACAAAATGATTTGCAGCAAGACAAGCAAAATGATACCAGTGCCTTACGGGTGAATAACCAAACTCAAAATAATGTACAGCAAAATCCTCAGAACAGGGCAGAGCTTGATAAAAATTTACAAAACCCCAACGCCGTGAAAGAAAATAAAAACCCCCGTGCCGCATTAGATGATGGAGTGCCCAGAGGTGACTTAGCTTCTGTTCTCAACCAGCTCAACGTGAATGATTTACAGATACGGGCAGAAAGTGGCGATGTTGAGGCGCAATATAAATTAGGGCTCAAATACTATAATGGAACACATGTTCAAAAAGATACCCAAAAAGCCCAAATATGGCTTGAAAAAGCAGGAAAAAGCGGTCACGCAGAAGCTTTAGAAGTGTTGAGGAATTTGTAGAAAAAGCTTTAGATTAGAAATAAAGTTCCTCACATAAAAGAAATCTTCGTTCACAGAAAAATTTAATATTAGAAATAAAAAGCCCTCGTTCACAGAAAACTTGAGCCTAGAAATAAAAAGCCTTACTTTACAAAAAGAATTTGAGTTTATAAACAAAAAGCCTTAGTTTACAGAAAAAGCTTTGACATACGAAACAAAAACAAAAAAGCGCAGAAATATATTTCTTCACTTTAGAATATAAGGAAAACCCCATGTTTTATCCGCTTATGGCAAAATCTCTCAGCGCAGGCTGAGGAGCAAAAACTGCTCCAGAGGTTTTGGAGCGTTTATTGAAAAATTTGCGACAAGTGCCTGATCCTTTTGGTCGGGTTCTTTCTGCTATGGGACATCATGAAGACGCCTTTATTCTTGCCCCACCGCCTGCAAATATGGCTTTGGTTCAAAGTGTGGATATTTTATCCCCCATTGGAAACGACCCTCGACTTTTTGGTCAATGTGTTGCCGCTAATGCCTTTTCTGATATTTATGCCATGGGCGGTGAAGCCTACAGTGCCATGAATATTATTTCTTTTTCCGCTTGTGATATTCCTTTAGAAGTTGTTCAAGAAATTCTTTTAGGGGCAGCAGAAAAAATAGAAGAGGCAGGCGCTGTTAGTGCTGGTGGACATACTCTTGAGGATTCTGAACTCAAGTTTGGTTTGTCGGTTACGGGCATTGTGAACCCTGATCATTTTTCACGTAATAGCGCCCTTGAAGAAGGGGATATGTTGCTACTCACGAAACCCATTGGTACGGGCATACTCAGCACAGGTATAAAGGCTCAGTGGGACGATTTTGCCTTGGCGGAAAAAGCGCTTTACGATTGTGTCACCCACTTGAATAAAAAAGCCTCGAGCATTATTCAAAGCATGAAAATTTGTGCAGCGACAGATATCACAGGTTTTGGGCTTGGCGGTCACGCCTTAGAAATGGCACAGGCTTCGCAGAAAAAAATACGCCTTTTCGCATCGGATATTCCACTTTTGCCTTACGTTAAATCCTACGCAGAAAATGGTCTTATACCGCAAGGTTCGTATGCTAATTATGAATACGCACAAAAATATGTCCACGTGAACGACCAAATAGATGCCCTTATGCTGAATTTGATTTTTGACGCACAAACATCGGGTGGGCTTTTGCTTGCCGTTCCAAAACATAAAGTTTCTGAAGCACAAAAACGGTTGAAGGATTTAGGAGAACAAGTATATATTGTGGGTGAAGTGGGCAAAATAGAAAATCCCAACGAATTTTTAATTGTTGAATAAGGCGATCAGGGTATGACAAGAGCTGTTTTAGAAAAATTATTCCCCCATTTTGTCCTCATAATTGCCATGATTTTATGGAGTTCTTCTTTTATTGCGCTCAAGTTTGCGCTGTCTGTGTATACGCCGTTTGAGGTTGTTGCAGGGCGTATGTTTGTGGCCGCCCTTGTTTGTATACCCCTTGCAAAAGAATTATGGAAAGTTCTGCAAAATAAACAAATACGAAAAATACTTCTACTCGGTGTTTTATTTGAACCGTGTTTATATTTTTTATGTGAAACTTTTGCCTTGCATTATACTTCGGCGGCACAGGCAGGTATGGTGCTTGCGTTAACTCCTTTATGTGTGGGAGTGGCGGCGTGGTTTTTTCTTTCTGAGCGACTAGCTATGCAAGCATGGGTCGGTTTTGCTTTTGCGGTTATTGGTGTTCTTTGGCTCTCTTTTTCTAGTTCTGCCTCAGAAACAATGCCTAATCCTTTGCTAGGAAATATTTTAGAATTTGGCGCTGTTTTATGTGCCATGGGCTACACGCTTTCTGTTCGCTATTTGGCGCAATTAGTGAAGCCTCTTGTTTTTACCGCCGCCATGGCTTTGGGTGGTGCGATTTTTTATATACCCCTTGCCTTTTTGCCCATAAGCGTTGAGCCCGTGCTTCTTGATGTCACGGTGCCAGCATGGCTGCCTTTAACTTCCATTGTCTATTTAGGGCTTGCTGTGAGCTTGTTTGGTTATGGCTTTTATAATTACGCTTTAAGTCGTCTATCGGCAGGCGAAACCGCTGCTTATATTAATCTTATTCCCATAATTACCCTTATTATGGGGGTTTGTTGGCTTGGTGAATATCTCAGCCCTGTACAATATATGGCATCTGCTCTCATTATTATGGGTATTGTCTTGAGCCAAACGGCAAAAGTGAAAAAGGTCAACAGGGAAAAATAAAAAAATCACTTATGTCTATATCATTTAAATTTGTTTTTTTGGGGAGTTGAACTCCCAGATTCCTATTTTTTTTTGGGGGGGAGTTGAACTCCCAGATTATTGCTTTTTTTGTAGGGGGAGTTGAACTCCCCCCCACCCTCCCCACATTCAGTGATTTTTGTAAACAAAGTTTACAAAAATCACGGGAATATGAGGTTTTCTAGCCACTTGACAGATGGCGTAGTCGTTTTGTGTTTATGGACATGGTAAGTCATGACGCAAAGGGACAGCAAAAGCCCATCACTAGGAAACGACGTAAGCCCTCTCACATCTAAATATATATGGATTATTTTATGTCTCAACAAAAAAAAGAAAATGACTCCACCAAAGGCAAGGTTTCTGAAAAAACTGTAGGCGAAAGCCTTTCTAGTACTTCAGCAAAAAATGCGATGACAGAATTTTTTCGCATGAGCGAATCCTCCACAGAAGGCATTGGCGAGATTTTAAATCTCCTCAATTTACGCCTTTGTGTTGCGGAATCGTGTACCGGTGGTTTGCTTGGCGCAGCTATAACGCAAGTGAGCGGTGTTTCCTCTTGGTTTGAGGGCGGTTTCATCACCTATAGTAACGAGGCAAAGCAAAAACATATTAATGTAGATGCTAAAACTCTTGAAAAATATGGTGCGGTGAGTGCGCTTACAGTTTGCCAAATGGCGTCTGGAGCTTGTGAAAAAAGTTCTTCTCAGGTGGGCTTGTCCATTTCTGGTATAGCAGGCCCAGACGGAGGAACGAAAGATAAACCCGTTGGCACTGTTTGGATAGGACTAAGAGTCCCCAAGAACTTGGCAGAATATAAAGAAAAACATAGCCAAGCATTTTCTCGCTTGAACTCTGCCGTTCATGGCAGTGACTATTCTTGGATTATGTCTGCACAGCTTCTCAAAAATGCGTATTGCATAAGGGAAACTCCCGTGCTTACCATTGGTGAAGGAGACGTTATTGCGAGAGAATTTCACTTTGAAGGCGATAGAACTTCCGTGAGGCAAAGCGCTGTATTTATGGCGTTATATTTCGCCTATGAATATTTAAGCAAATAGCTGTATACGTCGCTCTTTATTCCAAT
>CAMQVJ010000091.1 GCA_947038175.1 uncultured Desulfovibrio sp. | reverse complement strand
CGTGTGCTCTTCCGATCTGTCATTTCCGCCCTTAGGCGCAAACCCTTGAGCATGCGTCCCATGCGTTCATCTTCACGCAATTGCGGTGCTGTGCACTCGGCTTCGTCTTGCGTTATAATCTCACCGCCCAACTTGCGGACTCACTCACAAGCTCCACGGCATCACATGGCAAAGCAATATGCATATTAGAAACGATTTTTTGTTGTGTCGCCTGTGTCATTTGTGTCATTATATTTATTCCTTCTAATAAGGTGCTTTTTCTCTTGTGCCTACGTATTCAAAACGACATAAGGTTATTTTGATTTCGTCCTTACTTTCTTCTACTGTCCATACGGCAACTTTGCGGTATGTTAGGTGCCAATGCATAGAATTTTGCTTATCTAAAGAACTAAGGCTTTGCCAACCACGCCCAAAGGGTTTACCTGCTGTTTCTCGCAAGTCTTGCTCTAAAGCGTCCATGATAGCTTGCTCATCAAGATTTAAACCGTTGCGTCCTTTTAAAGCTTTTTTACTATATTTTATAATAACTTCTTTCATGCTCTACCTGCATTCCATATAAATAATATATACCATGAATGGTATATTGTAAAGCCTTATGGTATGTTATAACTTATATTCAAACTCTATAAATAATCAGCATATTCTTGTAGCATCGTTCTAGGTTCGGGCAAATATTCTGTATGACTAGCGGATTTAGCCTAATCGGCTGCAGTGAAGCACTTATGCATTTCTTACGTAGCCAAAATAATCATATTATTTTTCTGTTTTGCTAATAATGATGCTTTGATAAGCGTCCATAAATTCGTATGGGGTAACTTCTAAGGCTTCGCACAAGAGATGAAATGTCGTGAGGGTTGGCACTTTTTTGCCATGTTCTAAAAAACCAATGTACGAAAGCGAGCAGTCAATCTTAGTGGCAAGCTCAATTTGAGTTAGCCCAGAACGCTCTCTAAATTTCTGTAAAATTTGCCCAAATGACTCTGCTAGGTGTGGAATCTGTTTCATTACATCTAATGACCTTCCTTAAATTCGCCTGCCTTATCAAAGATAAAAAAATACTATTAACTCAACGTTTCCTTAAATCTTCTTTTTCTTCGTTATGCTATTTTCTTCAATATTTTTTTGGTGTTCTATTAACCAACTGTCAGGGTCTATTAGTGCTTTCTCCATACACTCGATGATAGTACTTGCCGAAAGACCAAGTCCGCTAGCTAGCAAAAGCAGTGTTTCTACACGGATACCAGAGTCACCTTGCTCAAACCGCCTTAACCATGCGTAGTCGACCCCTGCTTGCTTAGCAAGAGCATAGCGACTCATGTCACCACATTCTTTACGAAAAGAAACGATGATGAGCCCCATAATTTGTTTAGTTATATCTTTTTTAATCATTTCGTGATTAGACACGAAAATTTAGTTTGATTAAAGGACTAAAGTCCTATATAGTAAGAAAACAGAAAAAAGGACACGCATGCCCAAAGAGAGGCGTATGGGAGTATACAAGGATTTACAAGACCTAATCAATTATTTTGTAGGGAAAGATTATCGTGCGATATATATCAAGCGTTATCCTGCTACTCGCTATAAATGCAAGGCGTGCGGAAAAGTTATTAGCAGAAAAAACCCTCGTGAGGTTCATATCGACCACATCATACCGCAGAAACTGGGCGGTACTAACGCTATCACAAATCTACAAGCGCTCTGTGCAACGTGCAATATAAGAAAGCACGACGCAATCAACCTACTTTCCGTTAAATACTCTGGGCAAGCTTTATTACGAGAGCTAAGAAAACTATTGAGTTACTAAAACGAGTTATCACATGTACTTATTAATTGCAGTGCTTCTTCCTACTGGGAACTCAATCAGTTACTATTATAGTGAATTGTCTTCTTCATCTACGTATGTCGCAATATCTTCTAATTTGCAGTCTAATACTTTACAGAGCTTATTTAAAGTTTTTGTTTCAGTATTATCATTTGCTTTGAGCCTGCGAATGGTTTTTGAATCGATACCGCACTTTTCACGAAGTTGGTATGTACTCACGCCTTTTTCGTCCAATACCTTCCATAACTTATCAAAAATAATCATATCATTTCCCCATCTTGACTTTTTGTCAGTATGGGGGCTATAGTCCGTTCCTATAAGGGGATATAATCCCCATACAACCAAAAAGCAAGCTAAACGATAAGCATGCCCGAAGAGAGGAGTATGGCGTATGGGAGTATACAAGGATTTACAAAACCTAATAAATTATTTTGTAGGAAAAGATTATCGTGCGGTATATATCAAGCGTTATCCTGCTACTCGCTATAAATGCAAAGCGTGCGGAAAAGTTATTAGCAGAAAGAAACCTCGTGAGGTTCATATCGACCACATTATACCGCAGAAACTGGGCGGTACTAACGCTATCACAAACCTACAAGCTCTCTGTGCAACGTGCAATATAAGAAAGCACGACGCAATCAACCTACTTTCCGTTAAATACTCTGGGCAAGCTTTATTACGAGAGCTAAGAAAAATATTGAGTTACTAAAACGAGTTACCGACATGTACTTATGCATTGCAGTGATTGTTTGGTTAAACCTTACAGTTTACGCCATCTATAAACTAGGACAGCGTGGGACTAGCCTTATATTTTTTGGAATAAGTTTACTCACATGGACATCAAGCCTCATTATGGCATTAGTTATTTGCGCCATGGGCATTATGGGCATCATGAGTATTATTTTTGTTTACCATAGAAAAATCCCTTGAAGCGTTGTGCGTCAAAGGATCAAAGGGATTAACTGTCTTTTATGACAATACTTTTCTAAAGTCCAAACTATGAAGAGCGTACACATAAAGAGCTTGTCAACGCAAGGTGGAAACTCAGCACAAAACCAAGAAATACATTGACTTTGGAACTTCTTATTAGGTATACGTAGAGAGAACTAAGAACCTTGCACTTTCGACTTGAATGCAAGAAAATAAATAATACACTATAGGAATATTATAATGAATGAAATACCAAATTGCCCAAAATGCCATTGCGAATATGCCTACGAAGCGGCTTCCCTTTTTGTCTGTCCTGAGTGTTCGTATGAGTGGAATTCAGACACACCACAAGAAGGCGAGCTTATTGTTAAAGATGCCAATGGTAATCTTTTAGCAAATGGAGATAATGTTACTCTCGTAAAAAGTCTTAAGGTAAAAGGAAGCTCCTCCGACCTTAAGGTTGGTACAAAAGTGAAAAATATTAGACTTGTTGACGGTGACCACAATATTGATTGCAAAATTGATGGCTTCGGCGCAATGAAACTAAAATCAGAATTTGTAAAAAAAGCGTAGATTCTTATAGTCGATGACTACAGCATGAAAATATATTACGATACTTTTTCTACCCCAAGCGTAAAAAACGCATTAAATCTTTTTGTGTTTCTAGTTCGCATTGGCAGATAAGTTCATAGAAAGGGCTTGTGTCTACCCTGCCACGTTCTAGGGCATCTATATATTCGCTTCTCAGAACGGGGGGAATTATAATGGGTAAAAAGCCTTTTTGGATAAGGCTTGTATTCATAATGAGCCGTGCCACTCGCCCATTGCCATCACCAAAGGGGTGAATATAGACAAAGTTTTTATGAAGTTCCGCCGCAAAAATAACGGGATGAAGTCGCCCTCTCTCCGTTTGAACAAAATTCATAAGTAATGCTATTTCTTCTGTAATTTTTTCATGAGGCGTAAGGGAATGCTTTGAACCGCTGATAAAGACATCATGCGTGCGATACTTTCCACCAATTGCCTCATTATGTAGGCTTTCATTAAGCATTTTGTGGAAAAACAATATTTCCTGCTCTGTTATTTCTGGTGGATTTCCCCCTGTAATTTCGGGAGAGCTTACCAGCGTAAACATATAATCATACGCTTTTGCAAGCCCAAGTACGGCATACATATCTTTTAATGGCTTGCCTCCTGCGGTAAGCCCATCTTCAAGAAGCACCTTTGTTTCTGAGAGTGTATAGGTATACCCTTCTATAGCGTTAGAAGAATAAACAGTTTCCACACGGTAAAAATCTTTTATCAATTGCAAATGTTCAAAATCAAAGGGTCTGTAATTATTGATTTTTACTTGATTTTCATCAATCTGTTTCAAGAGAATTTCAAGGCGCATTTGCAACTCCGTAATAGTAAACTTTAAACTCTTAAATAACTTATTTGCTGTTTATGTACAAGACAAAGGTTTCATTTCAAAAAAGAACATTATATAATATCTCAAAAAATAACTTATTATCAAAATCACTAGTAATAAGCATCGCATCGAAGCCCGTGAAAAAGGCTAAACGTTCCTACAAATTATCGTTATTTAGTGTGTGAAAATTACTTAGTTTTTTACAGAGCTGAGAATAATGAAATCTTCATAATCCACATTCTCTATGCTAAAAGCGATTATTTAGGCACATTATTTATGTAAACATCGTATTTTTATTTCTTGTTGCGCTCTTGTGAACGGAGTGGGGAATAATTTTCACTATTAATCGCTTTCTAAATTACTGAGAATTGTATCAATAGCCTGCTTGCGTGCCCCCGTGTCCGTTTTACTGCGTTCAAGCAAAGTATCTTTTACAAGCTGATGTTGCGATGCCATACTTCCAAGCGACCATTCAGCCGCCTTGGAAGCCATATTCATGCCCCCATCAAGTTCTTCCCCAAGGGCATCAATGATTCTATGTACATAACGAGTATCCCCAGAAGCAACAAACATTCCCCACAATATATCTAAAAGTGCCGCAGTGCTATGCTCGTCTTTTGTAGGATCATACTGTTTCACATCTATTAGAAATTGTTGTTCTTCCTCAGTAAGCCCTAAAGAATTTGTAATACATTCAGTGGCTACAGGGATATTAGAAATTTTTATAGCTAACCCAACATCGAACCTTAAAGGCATTTCTGAATCTATAAAAGAAGCACACCATTTTTGAGCTTTATCAGGATGTATACGAAAGACTTCAGACATAAAAAATAAAGCAGGCAAACGAGACGAATCTTTTTCAAATATCCCATGTCCATCCAACTCTTTGACAAGTTCGGGAAAAACATCAGGACTAGGTAAGCGGTAAAACTCCATCATTGTCGTATCACTGTTAGCTTGCGCTACCGCAACAACGCCAAAATACGTTTGACTACAAATCACTGTAAAAAAGATACACGCATACAATAAATAAGATTTTAATGACATAACATTCTCCTATACTCTGTATTATTTTTGGCACTTGGCTTGATATTGGGTCTGATAATTCAGCATATGCTAAAGCTAAAATAAATACAAACTCACCACTACATTTGCTTCGACATATATGTAATGCCCCTCTAAGACAAGCTACATCTGGACTGCACCCAAAATTCTGGGCAGTTTCCCTTGAGGTTTTGTTACCCGTTCTTGTACCGATAGCTGTCATTTTGTGCCCTCCCGTCATGGGAGTCTCTTAGCTTTTAAAATTTACTAATAGGGGTCAGCATACTTTTCGCCCATGTATTAATAAGGATTGGACATTATGTGTTTAATAATTTGATTACAATGTAGTATTTGTTATTATATTATGTGAGTTCTTATACGCCGTATTTACAATGTTTAGGCGAAAATCAGTATCATCTTTTTATACGTGTGAAACAGCTTATTTAATAAAATATTGCGGATGGAAGCTAGGTCTTTTATTTAGCAAAGGAGTAATATAGGCAAGCAGTCTATCGGTAGCTTTTTCTATATCATGTGCCTTGCTTGCTTCTTTGGCTTTTTCTTGCCATGTGGGGTAATTTGCATCATCCATTATATTTTCAAGGGCTTTAAACCATTCGGTCATTTCTTCCTCAGAAGGAAAATATTCCCAATCGTTCGTACATGTTTCTGGAGCTTTTAGGTTCATGCCGCCACCATTTACAGCTTCTGGCAAGCCGCCGCTTGTGGATGCTAAAACAGGAATGCCGTTTATCATGGCCTCTACCGCTACACGCCCAAAGCCTTCATACCATAAAGAAGGTACAAGTAAGCATTTTGTTTTCTCAAAAACAAGGCGAATATCTGTCGTATGTGTGGCAACAGACAGGTTGTCAAAATCTTTTGGGTTTTGTTTATACAGGGCAAGTGCCGATGCAAATGTACCGCGTGACTCAACCACTAAAAATTTCCAATCAGGGTGTCTTTTCTTTGCCATAAGAGCCAAGCGCATAACAAGCGAAATGCCTTTTGCGGAGCTTGGGTTGATAAAAGTAATATAGGTAGGTTCAATCTCTTTTGTCAGCAAATAGGCTTCTGGCTCTAAAAATGTTCCTGTCGGCATAATGTTAATACGAGAATTGGCATAATAATTTTTTGCAGTCAAAGCGGCATCGGTTAAAAGCAGATCAACATTAGGGAAATGATAATTAGCATAATTGCCATTCATCACGGCACAAATAACTTGAATACCACGTCGTTTGCATTCATTGATAATAGCCATTTCTAAAGGTGAGCCACCGAATAAAAAAACAGCTTCTGGGCGAGCTTCTATCAAAGTATTCAAAAAGCCTCTAAAAAATTCGCTTTCTTCATCTCTTGTCATGTCGCCAGCCATACGGCTTTTTGTGTTTAAATATTGATAGCGTATTCCCTTTTCCTCAACCGTAAACCAGCTTTGATCTTGTGTTGTTAATTCATCGTCTAAATGAGGAAACAGAGCGGTGCCATTTGGAGAATCAAAAGTAAGCGCCCCAACAGCCTGACAACGTATGCCTCTTTTGAGTAATTGTTGCAGCATAGTACGCACTTGTATACATGCGCCAGATGAGGAATCGTGCAAGCAAAAAGGCGCTGCCCAGAGAATACAAGGTTCTATAGGGAACAATTTGTCGATAAGCATTGCCATACTCCGTCTCCTGCTTGTTTTTGTATTTTTATATCGTTTTCAAACATAAAAAAAACCTACCCAACACCGCCAACTGCTTAAAGAATCGTTGTATTTTAGAATTCGTAACGGAAAGCACCTGATATAAGATGTCCTGTTTTGTTATCAGAGAGCTGGATGTCATAATTGATATCAAACGAAACATTGCCTTTACCAAGTTCAAAGCCTATGCCACCATCAAAAGAGAGGGCGTCCACAACTTCCATTGTCAAATCAGCTGAGCCAACATTTGCGATGTGGCTGCGTGTGTCTAAATCAAGGTCGCCTGCGGCAACCGTAAAGCCAAGTCCAACTTGTGGTCTAAAGCCCCAGCCGCCATCAGTAACACTGGTTTTGCCAAGGGTTACACCCACAGGGAATGTCAATAGCTGTTGATTTTCAGTTTCTACAGAAAAGATTTGCCCTACGCCATCAGAAACGGTGTAATCATCGGTAGCAATGTTCATGAAGCGAACGCCAGCATGAGGGATGATATCCAATGATGGGAGGTTAAATGCGTATTCTGCACGCACGCCAGCTGTGATGATGGAACTATCCACATCGCCAGTAAGGGCGCCCATTTGCATTCCACCAGGCAAGTGTTGTGTCAAATCACTGCTATTGCTCGTGTAGCCAAGGTCAGCTAACAAAGCAAAGTTGTTGTTTCGCATTACAGAATAGGCTGAAACACCCCAGAAATCGAAATCGTTGTTTGTTCTGTTGAAATCGCCATCAGAGTCAGAAGAACCAGTACCGATATTGAAGCTCAAACCAAGGGTAAACATATTATTGACGGCGTAATCTGCACCAATAGCCATACCGCCAAGGTCGCTAGAATAGCCATTTTCGAAGTTACCAGATTTCATGCCATCAACAGAGCTAGAGCCGTAAAGAGGCATAGCCCATACGCCCATGCCTAGCTTGTCGTTAGCAGCGGCTGGTTGGATTACGTTACTACCCATAGCGACAATTTGTTCTTTTTGGAAAGTCGCTTGCGTTAAGGAGCTACGTGCGATGATGCTCTTTGAAAAAGCATTTACAGCCATTAAGGTGTTACCCGCTACTGCGCCAACGCCAGCCATTTGTGCAGCGCCTTCAATGGTGCTAGCAGCTGAGCGATGATTAGTGCTACCGAGATAATTTTTATCTGTAGCGCGTGAAATAAAGGCTATGCCTCTATTATCACTATTAGCAGCAAAGCTTTTTGTACCAACTTTGTCCACAAGACCAGCCATGTTTGTGGTAAGGTCTGTGAAAACCGTGATGGCGTCTAGTCGATTCAATTCAACGGTCAATGAACCCTTATCGGCATCCCAAGTTGTATCTATAACCTGCAATAAGTCGGACGTGGTTGATATATTAGCCCCAGCTCCAGAAGCAAGTGTATGCCCCCAACCGCCTTCAGTTATCTTACCACCAGAGCTAAATCCATCAAATCCATTCACAATCGTGTATTTGCCTGTTGTACCACCTGCAATATGCAAGGAAGCGTCAGCAGCAACATTAAGTTCCCCACTGGAAGCGGTGAGTGCAGCGCCTGATTGTCCAATAGCATTGACATCAACGATAAGTAATGAGTTTGCACCAAACTTAGCTGAGTTAGCAGAGCCACCACCTTCACCAGAAGTTAAAGATCCATCCACCTTGATGCTACCGTCAGAAGCTAGTGTTTGTGCCTCAAAAATACCCAAGGCAGCTGTGTAACCTGCAGAACCCCACTTGTCAGTACCCATGGCGCTAATGATGCTAGCCACTTTGCCTGTATCAGCAGTACCAAGAGCTACTTGGGAGTTTTGACCAACAATGATGTGACCATCAATGCCAGTAGCTTCAAATTGTGCAAATGCAGCTGTAGAAGCAGTATGGGCATTTTGATACTCACTACCTTCTATCCATGAAGAACCAAAGAATACCGTCTCACCCCCTAATGAGGTGGTGCCAGTCGTTGCAGTGCCAAGAGTCAACTTGCCTGACTTAACGACGCCACCATGAGCGTACAAGTCTTTAGCAACGTTAACAATGCCACCTGAGCTATTGTCGAATGTTCCATTGTTGACTGTAAGATTATTAGTCGCGTTTAACGTACCTTGGGAAGTTAAAGCAATTGTACCATTTTTTACATCAATATCGTTGCCTTCATAGAGGGCTTTACCAGTATTGAGTACGGCGAGGTTGGCATCTGTTGCGTGATTAAGTATTGTATCGCCCTTTACAGTAAGTGTCTTGCCACCCTGTGCGATATGAAACTGGACACTCTTAATGGTGAGAGTACTGGCAATGGCTGAGTTGTTGCTGGAGTCTGCCAAGGTCACGGTGCCATTTGTCGTGGTTGGTGTATCATACCCGCCAGTATAGTCTTCGGTGTTGATAGTTAGGCTCTTAATAGAACCACCGCTATCGATAATAACGGGAAGCGTGTTATTATATAACATGTTACTATTACTACCAGACCAGCTTGTTTCATTCGCTGCTGTCGCGATAGACACGGCACCAAGAACACACATGCCCGCTATGGCAAGGCTGCCAAAAGCATTCATAATACTACACTTTCTCAAAACTGCTCTGTAGCGGCTTATCAAATTTCCAACGGCATTTTTAGTCTGCACTCTCTCATCTCCCAAGTAAAATGTTGTAAGACAATTATTAAAGCACAGATGCATGCCTTACTAACAGTAGCT